>NZ_WUQY01000056.1 GCF_009829085.1 Sphingobacterium bovisgrunnientis | reverse complement strand
AGCGTACTGGAGTCACCAAACAGTTGCTCTGGCAAGAGTATATCGAGAGTGATCCCACTGGTTATAGCTATCCGCAGATATCAAAGAAAGATCACGCGGTACTTTCAGCCTCACGCCTGTTGGATAGATAATCTCTACCTGTTCACCTTTTAGGGCTGATCCGGAGGTCATCTCAATAAAACCTCTGCTACTGGTTTCCTGTTCCTTGGACTTGGCGACCCAGTAACCCAAGGTCGCCACGTTGATCCCGTGCAATAGGCCAAATGCTTTTTGGGTCAATCCGCTCGTTTTCCAATCCTCAACCATCGAAAGCATCCTCTTTCTTTTGTGCTCATGACACAAAGATCGGCCTCGTATTCAGACTAAGCAATATGTAATTGGTCGGGCGGATACGTTGAAAACACCAGAAGGAGAATATCTCAAACCTACACAAATACTTGTAGATGCTTATGAATTCACTTTTTCAATCACTTCACCTTCCGCTGAAACGAATCATCCACAATCAAGATGAAAATTATTCTATAGATAGAATTGTGTCCAAACGGAAATTATTAAGTCTACACTGTTTTATTCGCCTCACACAACAGCTAACTGATTTAAAATAACATGAAGCAATATTTGTTGTAGATATAAAATACATTTAGAGAACTTTCTTTACATCATATGTAGCATAATTTATAATCATAAAAAGCTACATTTTATTAAAAAAATTAAATCCAACCTGAATGCTAATTATAAAGGTTGGATTTAATTCTACGAAAATTTGATAAAAGTTTAAAGTAAGCTAAAGTCGACTTTTAAGTGTTTGTCGCTTCTTATGAAAGTTGATACTACTTCATAGGTTAATTTTGATTGCTCACCAGATGCAATTATGACTTGTGTTGATTGCGGATATAAAATTACTTTTTGTGTGCCCTTCCCTTCTTTTAGATGCAATTCGAAATAAAGATCACTAGTATTTGATAATTCATAATATTTAGTTGTCACACCTTGAGCATTGGTTTTTTCGTGATAAGCAGCACTGAATTTTACACATGCTTGGAATAGATTTCGTACGTTTTCTTCTTTACCAAACAAATAATTACTTGACCAAGCTACAGTATTTCCTCTTTCTAATGCTTCTCGAATTGAAGTTGCAGATCTATCTTTTGCCATAACAAGGGTCATTGTTCTATGAACACCTTCTCGCTCGATGTCATAATCGTGGGCTATTAAATTGTGAATGTCGGTATTACCAATTACAGTCAAGTTACGATCTAACGCCCAGTCCAATGCCTTTTTGTGAAATCCAAAGCCATTTACAACTTCAATTCCATGTAACTTTTTTTCTTGGTACATCTTTTCGACAAAAGGAATCCATTCATATGAACCTTTGATTTGAGTTGCTTTCCATCCCGGATGATTCCAAAAAACAAAGGCTTTTTGATCTACTACAGCTTGAATCGCCTTTTCGTCTAATTTACTATCACGTTCTGATACAAGATTATTGTCATTTTGAATAAACAGAGCATTAAAGTGGCCCGGAGGTGTATTACGTGTCACCTCAGTTCCTTTAATAAGGATTATGTTGTTCTCTGCCGCTAAGTCTTTGGCTAATTCGTGAGGTCTTAAATTACTCACTTTTACATCAGCGGAATGTGGAGCATATTCCACGTGTTCTGTAAATGAAATTGCGTCTAAACCTTCTTTCCAAGCTTCTTGTATACGCACATTTGGCCAAACATGTCCATCTGTGAATACTGTATGCATGTGAAAGTCACATTTTAATACAGTAAGTCCATTCACATTGGGAATGCTTATAATCTCACGTTTTTTGCGATAGCGAAACTCGTCCAATCGCATAATTCCATTGTCAGATGCAGTCTGTGCATTCCCCTCAATATTCAAAAGGCTCAATACAGCAAAAATAATAGATAGTTTTTTCATGTTTTTCATAAATCTTGATTGCGACAAAGCTATAATCACATTGTAAAGATTATATGATGTATAGGTAATCAAACTGTAAAGTTTATGGGGGTTATGTTAAGTGCAGTATGCGCAATTAATATCTTAAGATTGCGAGATAAAATGTTTTTTTATTTATCAATCGGTAGCTATAACTAAACTATAATGTTCTTCGTATACTAATTCATATTTGAAATGCATATTAGTACTAAAAAAAAATACCCATTCAATATTTAATAATTTAAAATATTGAATGGGTGATGCATGCAATTCGTAATTCTTATACTCTAATGGAGCTTGAGAATAAATACTGCTTTCTATCAGTTTTTTTTATAGAATATAATTTCCGCTTCTTTGTCATCAAACTCTTTGATTTGCTTCAATAAAGCTTTTTTCATTTTCTTAACAATACCCTTGTACTTAGGATCATCGTATACATTCTTTAATTCTTGTGGGTCATTTTGTAAATCAAAAAGCTCCCACGATTCTACGCGCTTATAAAAACGGATTAACTTGTAGCGTCCTTCTTTGACACCAAAATGAGGAGAAACTGCATGTTCGCCATTCTCAAAATAATGATAAAATATTTGTTTTCTATGTTCTTTTTTAGCTGATTTTAGAACTGGAACAAAAGATTTACCTTGCATATCACTCGGCTTTTTAACACCAGCTAATTCTAATAATGTAGGTGCAACGTCAGCATTTACAATACTTGCATCCGTGTGAGCCCCATTCTTAATTAGCGCTGGATATTTCATGATGAATGGTGTACGGAATGACTCTTGATACATGAATCTTTTGTCAAACCAGCCGTGTTCACCCATATAAAAACCTTGATCCGAAAGATAAATAACGATGGTGTTTTGTTCTAAATTATTTGCTTTCAAGTAATCCAACACGCGCCCAATATTACGATCCATGGATTTCGCAGTATTCAAATAATCAATCATATATCTTCTAAACTTCCATTCCGCCAAAGCTTTACCTGATAGTTTATCCGATTGCAACTTGTCGTAAATAGGTTGATAATAAGCTGCGTATTGCTTCTTTTGTTCTTCATTCATACGCTTGAAGTTACCGTCAGCCATCATCTTTTCCCATGATTCAAACATTTTCAAATCATAGCCCATTCGCATATCTTTATCAATCGACATTTCTTGACCCGCAGCAGCTTTTCGAGAGGAATAATCGTCATAAAAAGTTTCTGGCAAAGGAAATTCATCGTTATCATACGCACCAAAATCCTTAGGATCAGGCATCCAAGTACGGTGTGTAGCCTTATGACCAATTACTAAACAAAAAGGATTTTTGGTGTCAATAGAGTCGAGCCAATTAATAGCTTTGTCCGTCACAATATCCGATACATACCCCTCCACACGCTCCGTTCCTTTATTTGAAATGAAATCCGGATTGAAATAATGCCCTTGATCATTCAGAATATCAAAATAATTGAAACCTTGCAGTTTATGACCTAAATGTATTTTACCAATCCATGCTGTCTTGTAGCCCACACGCTGCAAATCTTTCACGAATAGATTCTGTGAAAAATCAAAATGAGAAGTTTCATTGTCTTTAAATCCATTTTTGTGACTGTACTTACCCGTAAGCAATGTTGCTCTACTTGGTCCACAAATAGAATTATTCACATAAGCATTGTTAAATACTAGCCCTTCTTGTGCGATACGATCAATGTGCGGTGTACGACCAATTTTGGATCCATAAGCTCCAATAGTTTGGTACGAATGGTCATCCGAAATAATAATAACAACATTGGGTTTGGATTGCTGTGCATGGGAAATAATTACATTTCCCATTACGACTGCTAACATTATTAGCCTTTTGATCATGATTACCTTGCTTGATTTATCTTTATAATTTTTGATTCGCTATTCGTAGCCTTGATTTCTAAAGTCACTTCGCGAGCGTTTGCTCCTGTGTTTGGTGAAACCGTTATTTGCTGCGAAACTTTAGCCGAACCGTATACTCTGTTTATTGTAAGCCAAGATACATTTTCTGATTTCACAATCCACCAACCATTGGTTGTGCCATCAATTGTGAGATTGTATGAGCCTCCTGAGGCTGGTACACTTGCAGGAATATCATGTGTCACTTCAAATGGTCCAGCTTGTGGTGCTACAGGCTGATCTTTACTACAAGAACTCAGTAGCAACAGCAAACTAAAAATAGCTGAATAAATTTTAAAATATTTATGTGTTATAATTTTCATCGTATTCATAATTACCAATTAGGGTTTTGTTGCCATTTACCATCAGTTAACTCAATCATGCGTTGTTGGATTGGCAATAAATAATCTCTGTTCACTTTAAATCCAAATCCATTTGGAAGAACTGCTTTATATGGATCTATGTAGCGTAGAGCAGTACCTGCGCTTCCTGTTAAGTAAAAATTCACAGATTTACCAGCAGGGGCAGTATCGAAATATAATAATGAACTATTATAAAATCCTGTTGGAGAATTTTCAGTATCCAGATTAGACCCTACAAATAAAGCACCTAGTGGTCTTTTACCAACAATTAGCTTATCCGCTGCTGCCCATCTGAAAATATCGGCTAAACGCGTGCCTTCTGCTACCATTTCCACACGACGCTCTCGACGTACTGCTTGGATCACTTTTCCTAAATCATTAAACGCATAATCTGCATTTGCATTAAATTCACGGTCAAAGTTCACATCAGGCATTCCCACACGTTGTCTTAATGGACGCAATGCCTCAATCACCTGTTGTGAATCTTCACCTAACTCTGCGACAGCTTCAGCATAGTTTAATAAAACTTCAGCATATCGAAAATAAATTACAGGCGTCGCACTCATGCCATCATCCAAAGTTGCCGCCATATTATTGTATTCTATATACTTATACATCGGGTATCCCGTTGTATTTCTGTTCATTCCACTTTGATTGATTGGCGGGAATGCAGCTACAGTACCACCTGGTCGAATAGGCTCTCCCGGCATACCTACTGTCTGTGATAAGCGAGGGTCGCGAATTGTAGGAAGCAGTTCTTGACCATATGTGCCTTGCACGGATTTTCTTTCTGCGCCGGCAAATGGTCTTCCATCGCGTGTTAGATAATCATCAACTAAACTCAACGTAACCCCAATATCACCACCACCAGTAGATAAATATTTAGAAACACCATGCCCAATATTTTCAGCAGGATTATATTTACGCCACATTAAGACTTCTCTATTGGTACTCAGGTCAGCGGTATTGAATAAGTCTCTGTAATCTGACAATGCCGATCCTGATGTGGAGATAGACCAACGATTACTATTTATTACAACTTGAGCAGCTTCTTTTGCAGCAGTCAAATATTCTTTGATCTTAGCGTCGGTAACTGTACTTGTCGCAAAACCTGTATTTTTAGCTTTGTGATATTTCTGCCAAGTTCCTTCATATAAAGCTACTCTTGAAATCATTGCGTGCGCCACATCTTTATGTACACGCATCGAACTACTATTTGCTTTTGTACCAAGTAACGTAGTCGCCTTTTGCAAATCATTTAGCACTGAGTCTATGATTACAACCCTACTATCTCGTGCTAATAAAGTTGACTCATCATCCGAACTCAATAAAGAATTTACCCAACTTACATCACCATATTTCTTAACCAACTCAAAGTAGAACCAAGCACGAAAGAAATAAGCTTCACCTCTATACTGATCAATATCACTTTGATTTCCTTTTACGCCAGAGGCTTTATTTAAGAAAAAGTTTAATCCGCGAATATCTCTATATTCATTTAATGCCTGTGCATTTGATACAGTCAATTGACCATTTAATCTTGGATTTACAGTCGTAAAAATCATGTTGTCCGTACGTGCATCATCGTAAGCAATACCTTCTCCTCCCGTGAATGCTGGATGATTAGGTAGCTTCTCATAAAATTGATTCATGTATAGTCGTAGTTCGTTCGCTGTAGCTAAACTCCCTGTAGTCGAAAGTTGGTCAATAGGCAAACGATCCAAAAAATTATCATTACACCCTGTTGTCAAAAACAAGAATGAAAAAGCATATATATAGTTTTTAATTTTCATTTGAATACAATTAGAAAGTAAGATTAACACCAAAAGAATAAACCTTGCTTAATGGATACATTTTACCCGTTCCTGAACCGCCAGCCAAAGTTTCTGGATCAAACATTTTCACCAATTTGGTAAATGTTAATAGATTTTCTCCACTCCCAAAAACGGACAATCTATTGATTCCAATGCGCTTACTCACCTCATTCGGCACACTATACTGTAAAGTCAAATTCTTTAGGCGTATGAATGAAGCATTCTGAACGTATCTACTTGAAGGCGATTGCGTTTTGTTCGTATACGAACTAATAGCACCTACAGGAGAAGCATACGGATTAGGGAAATACGCATCTGGATTCTCTGGCGTGTAGTAATCTAAATGCTGTTGGAATACGGTAACTTGAGCAAGTGAGCCCGATCCCCAAAAATAAGCATCTAATGCTGCAGGCAAATAATTTTGTTTTCCAACCCCTTGCCATAGCATATTCATAGACCAATCTTTCCAAGTCAATCCGCCAGAAATACTAAAATTATAACGTGGACTGCTGTTACCGATGATACTGTAATCCCCCATATCGCCCAATCGATTAGCACCAATATCGACCTTACCATCACCATTGATATCCTCATATTTGACATCACCTACTACCCAATCTCTTGCCGAAAGGTAACTACGGTTTAATTGATTGTATGCATTTGCTTCCTCCTCAGTCTTCAACAAGCCATGTGCGGTATATCCCCATAATTCACCAACTTCTTTTCCTTCATACCAAGCGCCTCCAGGATTGAAGTTTGTTGGATTTTGATATTTCGTAACAATAGATTTATAATCTGTAAGCATCATACCTACATCATAGCTCCAATCGTCATTGATTCTATCTCTCCATTTTAGAGAAATTTCCCATCCTCGAGTTTGCAAATCTGCATTATTCGTTTGCGGTGCGGTAGCACCAAACATATCAGCTACATCACGCGATGGACCTAGCATATCTCTGGTATTTCTTTGATACCACTCCAACGTACCTGATAATCGTTGATTTAACATGGTAAAGTCAGCACCTATATTCATGCTCTGCACTTTTTCCCATGTAATTAAAGGATTAAATGCAGCTGGCGCCTGAATATAGCTTTCGCGGTCATTACCAAAATAATAGCGGCCGCCAGTTCCTGGACCAGGAATAATAATATTCATGCTTTCTAAGTAAGCATACATGTTTGCTCCTGCTTGATTACCAAGGTTACCGTAAGATCCTCTAATTTTTAGTTGATCGATCCAAGACACATTATCTTTGAAGAAATACTCTTCGCTAATATTATATCCAGCAGATACCGACGGGAAGAATCCCCATCTTTGTGACGCTGCAAATCGAGAAGAACCATCGTAACGACCATTCACTTCTAAAAGGTATTTATTCGCAAAATTATAATTCACACGCGCAAAAAAACCACGTGTAGCCCAGTGATTACGAGCTTCATTTGAAGACTTCGTACCCGTTGCCAAATCTGTACCTGGTCTATCAAAACTAATTAATTCAGTAGCAGATGATGTCAACTCTTTGTACTGCATGTACTCTTGTTGGAAACCCGCTGTAAGGTCAATTTGATGTTTATCAAATTGCATTTTATAATTCGTGTAGATATTTGGCGTAATATAATTTTGCTCCGACATCGTGCGAGAGAAACTACCCGTAAGTGGAATATTATATTCTGATCTATTTACAGAAATAGGTGTGCCGTCAATACCATAGATTGTACCCGGCAGTTTTAAAGTGCTACCATCGTAATTACTTCTTCTAAAATTCAAATCAGCAAAAACTTTCCAATTTTTCAATGGAGAAATCTCTAAACCACCTAAAAGAACTAAAGTTCCATTATTAGTCTTTCCTTCAGAACCAGATTGGAGGTAAGGAATCATTGATTGTTCATTCCAATTACCATAAAAATCATACGGCGATACATTTGGACGCATGCGTGCCAAATTGTGAAAGAACATATCTTCGTATCCCGCTAACGGAGTTCTATTCGAATTTTGCGTATACTTTACATTTGATTTCACCTTGATGAAATCAGTTAATTGTGAATTTACTGACACATTAAAATTATAACGGTTATAATTGATGTCAGCATAACGCAATGATCCGCCTTCATCATAGAGACCACCCGAAACAAAGAATTGAGTTCCTTCATTCCCTCCACTTAGGTTAAAATTATAATTCTGACGCATTGCATAAGGTTTGTAATGTAAGTCAAACCAATTTGTATTTGCCACACCATTCGCCGAATTCTCCCAACTGCCATAGGTGTTGTTTAAAACTTCAGGAAATATTGAAACAGATGTGGGGTCATTTATATATTGTTGCAATAAAGCGATTTTTTCTTCTGAATATTGTCTAGTACCCAACGCGTTGAAAGTTGCCGCATTGAAATAATTAGCAAACTCTACTGAATTTACCATATCAGGCAAACGAACGGGAGTCGTAAAGCCTGTGTTACTTGTAAAGTTTATCTGTTTTCTTCCAGCTTTACCTGATTTTGTGGTTACTAATATTACACCATATGCTGCACGAGAACCATATATTGCACCTGCAGAAGCGTCTTTAAGTACAGAGATATTCTCAATATCACTAGGATTTACATCAGCTAAAGACATTTCCAATCCATCCACAAGAACATAAGGTTGGTCAGAACCACTAAGGTTTCCTGTACCTCGCACATTTAGTTTGAAAGATTGCCCCGGCTTAGTTGCGCCATTTACACTTACGTTTAGTCCTGGCATAGCGCCTTGTAAACTTTGTGTAGCATTCACTACCGGTCTATTTTCCAATTCACTCCCCGAAATTGTACTTACAGATCCAGTTAGATTAATTCTTTTTTGTGTACCATAACCTACTACCACAACTTCATCCAATTGCGCTAAATCTTCTTCTAATACAATTTGCATTAAGCCTTGCTCAGCTGGCAATTCTTTAGCTAAAAATCCAACTGAAGAAAAGTGTAAAACAATATTAGATCCTGTAGTTTCTAACGCGAATTTCCCTTCAGCATCGGTCAAAGTAGATTTTGTGCCGTTAACTTGCTTTACAGAAACATTGGACAATGGATTGTTATTTTTGTCCCTCACAATACCTGTAACTACAGTAGTCTGAACAGCTTTTGAAGCTTTAATAACCGCACGATCATTACTGATATATTCTATCTGTAATGAATTTTTGGCTAAAATCGGTAAAAGGAATTCTTTCCATTTTTTTCTTTCAACTGCTATATTTTCAATGCGAACATCTTTTACAGCATCCTCATTGTATATAAAAGCAACATCAGTCTGCTTTTCAATATCAGTTAAAATATTTTTAAGTTTTGCTTCCCTATATTTTAGGGTAACATAATCCTGCGCTAATGATTCATTTGCCATTAGATTAGCAGCGAAAGCAGTAATAAATACTACAATTAATTTAAGCATTATTAGGCACTTAAAGTAATAAGCAATAGGCACATGTGTATAAGCATGTGAGTTTTTTTTCATAATTTTAGATTTTCAATTAATCAATTGAGTATCACACTTTCCTAGGGCTTGATACTCTTGGTTAACACATTTAAGGGTAGTGACTACATAGTAGTCCTGCCCTTTTTTCATCATTTACTTTTTCATTTAATGGATGTATATGGTATCATTTTTCATTTGGTAGTTTATTTTCAAATTTGTTTTCTTCAGAATATCTAAAACCTGCGTACATTCTTTCTCCTGAAATGTTCCTGAAAAAGATAAATCGCGCAATTCATCTTTTTGAATAATGATTTCTTTATTATACCAACGCTCAAGTTTTACAGCAATCTCAGAAAGAGTCAGGTTATTAAAGACCAAATTATTATCAACCCAAAGCATGTCAGAAACCTTATCCTCCTTCACTTCAGCCTTTGTATAACTCACAGCTTCTTTCAGGATTAATTCTTTTAGACTTAGATCTGCTGCGTTTTTTTCAATATTTGCTTTGGAAATTCTTACTTGATCTCCAGGATTCATAATAATCTCTTTGGTATGATTTCCTCCTTCAATCCTTAGGGAAACTTTACCTTCGATTAGCGAAGTGGTCGTCGCACCGCTCTCTGGGTAAGCACTCAGATTAAAAACAGTTCCAATTACTTTTACTTCCGTATCTTTTGTTTGTATGAGAAGCGGAAGTTTCGGGTTTTTAGCGACAGAAAAGTAACCTTCTCCTTTTAGTTCCATTCTTCGGTGCTTTTCACCGTATCCTTTTAAAACCTTAAGTTCACTTTCATTATTAAGCCAAACCTCTGTACCGTCCTTCAAGGTTAAAAATTTCCTCTCTCCGCGATTGGTTGATATGTATTGCCAATCATCATTTGAAGATTCGGATGCGGAATAGAAATAATATATGCTTGCAAAAGCCACAATAACTATAGCAGCAGCAATACTTGCAATTTTATATAAACGACTAGAATTTGTGATTTTGGATGGTGCAGGAATAATTGTTTTTTCCTGAATTAAATCATTAGGTTTTGTTTTTTCATAAACAATTTCTGCTTCCAGTAAATCGGTTGTATCCACCGATGATGTCAAATATTTGATGAAGCTTAATCTTTCTATATCACCTTCACAAAGCCGCATAAGTTCCTCACTTTCAGCCTTTGTGATATTCCCTTGCAACAGTTTATTTATTAAAAAAAGATAATGCTCTTCCGTATTCGACATATTTATTTTTGCGTTCTAACTATATAGACACATCAAAAAGTCAAATCCCCCATAGGAATATTTATATTTTCAAAAATTCTACGCCTTTAAAAAGCTGAAAAGTTTTTTGACCGCATTTTGAATATGGCGATCCACAGTTTTAGGTGAGATATTCATGGTTTCAGCTGCTTCTTTATAAGTCATTTTATCTTCTTTTACCAAAAGAAAAGCTTGTTTTGTTTTTTCAGGTAACTCTAAAATAGCCTGTTGTATTTTGGCTACAGCCTGTGCTTCTATCATCAATATTTCGGGATTCAATGAGTTATCCGCATAATCAGGTAAATCTCGATTTTCCACATATAATGGTTGTCGCACACGCATCATATTTAAGCATTTGTTTTTAATACTTTTAAGTATGTACTGCTCAACATTAGTGACATGCATCAAATCCTCTCCCATATGCCACATTTTCCACATTATTTCGGATGCAACATCTTCGGCTAAGAATCTATCTTTGAGAATGCCTAAAGCATATTTTTCATAAACTTTATAATTTTGGATAAAGTAAGATTTAAAAACAGCCTCATCTCGCTTCAAAGCAATTTTTGATTTATTCTCAGAAGATAAGATGGTAAGAATCATAATTTTTAAAAAAGATTGGGCAATATACAAATATTATGTCCTACATAACAAATGTTTTTTTAATAGCATGTTAAGTATTTTACTAAATTTTGGTGCTTAACGATTAATCCTTATTAGACGATAAAATAGAAATGAAATTCACCATAATTATAGATAATTAAGGTGTTTTGAAGCTAAAAAACTACATAGTAAATTTTTGTCAAACTTAATAAAAACTTAAAAAAGTTAAGATCGTTAGGTTTTATATGATTAGGGAATTATTACAAGATACATTAGCTCAAGGATACAACATATTGTATAATGGCAATCCAATAAAATTACAAGGTGACTTATTTGAATATGTAGAATTGCATAAAAGCCAAGAATTTGGTGTATTTATTATTAGTGAACTTTTAAAATTAACTGATGAAGAATTGAATAATATGATACTGAAATAGCTATGAAATCATCTTTTATAGGTCATTAGAACTTGTTAGTATGTTGACAATTTATATACATTCTCAAAATTCACTTTTAACCAAAAAATTCAATAAACATCACAAGGGAATTAATAGCTGGACACATTTTGTGAGTATGCTTTTCTGCCATCTTTCATCGGCTGATTCC
>NZ_WUQY01000055.1 GCF_009829085.1 Sphingobacterium bovisgrunnientis | reverse complement strand
TGTGTTTGAAAAGAAAAAAGGTTTAGTTCATAAAGTGTAATTAATTAACATACTTTCACCAAAATTGACGAAGAACCACTTTGCTGTGGAATGGTGGTGTAGTATGGTCCGGAATATTCACTCTAACGTTAATGCTATGCCTGTAGAATCATATTTTGGAGCAATAAACCTCTTATTCTTAAACTCTAAATTTTCGTGAATCTTTTCCTCCAATGCTTCATTCATAAACGCCTTAATATCTTTGACACGAGTAGAAAATGTACTTACCTTCTGTTTTTTAACATTCAGGATGTAATGTCGATAAGCTTTATAAAAGGCAACATTGATATCATCAAAAGAGAAAGTTTTCACTTTTAAATATTTCGCATACTCCTTTAGTGATGTAACGGTAGTTCCCGGATTACGTAAACTGTTTGGCTTATAATTCAAACCTTGTCTATTTCCGCTCAAAATAGATCGTTTACCTTGACTCCTCTCAGATTGAACAAAATCACAATAAGACAAGAAATCACCAGGAATAAATGATGTCTTTACTACCTCGACTTTTTCAGGAGCTTTAAATTTTTCAGAAAGCAGTTTCTTAAGCTCGACATTGTCAAAAATACCTTCATTTACTACGAGGGTAACAGCATACAAAATCATTTTTTCAAACAGATCATTGTAATTATCCGCAAAAATGAAATTCTTTTTAATGGGTTTTTTATTTGCCGACTCCCAATATTTGTCATTATAATACTTATTCTCTATTCTGAGACCCGTATAATATTCTAGACGTTTCACTCCACCATAAGAGTAGTAAAGGTACAATTGCCCTTCTTCTTCATTACTCCGACGCTTTAAGTATATCTTAGGTTTTGCCATTACTCACAGTATTGCACACACTATGTGTGGGGCGTAAAGGTACCAATAAATACTAAAACTTTTAGTAATTCATTAAAAAAGTGCATTTGTACTATCAGGAGAGTATTTCATGAAACAAAAAAAAACGTACCCCAAATTATGAGATACGTTTAGTTGTAGCGGGGAGCAGGATCGAACTGCCGACCTCAGGGTTATGAATCCTGCGCTCTAACCATCTGAGCTACCCCGCCGTTTTCAGTGATGCAAATATAGCAACATCATTTCACTTTGCAAGTATTTTTTTCATTTTTATAGCACTAAAAACATTGCACAAAACGCTTATAAGGCACAATTAATTAAAAATGAACAACCTAGAAAAGCAAAATTAAAATCTTTCAAGAAAAATAGTTGTAACTATAGACAATTAAAATAAAATTATGTATACTTACACAAATCAATAATGAGATAAACTTAAAAACTTAAGCAGAGATATGTCAGAAAAAACAAAAATTCAGCTTGAATATATGATTAATTCTTCTCCGCGTATATTGTACCCCTACCTGATAGAACCGAATGACTTAGCTCAATGGTTTGCTGATGATGTGAATTATCACGATGGTGTATATGAATTTATTTGGGACAATGAATCCAACCGTGCACGCGTTGCTGCAGTAAAAGAGAATAAATCTGTAAAATTTAAATGGCTGGATGATGAACCTCACTATTTTGAAATGGAAATTATTCAAGATGAGCTCACCAATGATGTATCATTAGCGATTATTGACTTCGTAAAAGACGAAGATCTGGAAGAAAGAAAAAAAATATGGGACAACTCAATTAGCTATTTACAAAGTGTAATTGGTGCATAAAATTACGTATCTTTGTATCCAATCTTATTCTTATTATAATGTATTTGGATAAGGGTAGTTTACATGAAAAAGATATACGTCTTAATATTACAAGCATTCATTAGGCCATTCATAGTCACATTCTTTATTGTGATGTTTGTTCTACTGATGCTTTTTTTGTTTAAATACATCGATGACCTTATTGGTAAAGGCTTAGAATGGTATGTAATTCTCGAATTGATAGGCTACCAATGTGCAGTCCAGCTATCAATGGCCTTACCACTTTCTATGCTTCTTTCTTCCATCATGACTTTCGGAAATTTGGGAGAAAGTTATGAGTTGGTTGCGATCAAGGCAGCAGGAGTTTCTCTACGCAAAGCAATGACACCATTATTCGTGTTAGTAGCGATTTTCGCGGGATCCTCTTTTGCGTTTTCGGATTATACCCTACCAGTTGTAAATTTAAAAATGGGTTCTTTGCTTTGGGATGTAACCAAGAAAAAAGCTGATTTTTTAATTAAACCAGGGATTTTCAATAATTCTATTCCAAATTATTCAATACGTGCTAAAGATAAATCCAAAGACGGCACCGAATTATATGACTTAACAATCTACAATAGTAATAGTGGATCAACAGGAAGTAATGTATTAATGGCCGACACGGGGTATATGTACAATTCTCGCGATCAGAAATTCTTAATTCTGAAATTAATTAATGGTGTTCAATACCAAGATTCCAGAAAGCAGAATGCCTCCAATTACGACCCAAGACAACAATTCACGCGCTTCTATTTTAGAGAAACAGAAACAAAATTTGACATGTCTGCATTTGACATGCAACGTACCGACGAAAATCTTTTCAAAGGTCATCATCAAATGATGAATTTGCGCCAATTGACACTTAAATCTGATACTACTCAGCAACAGATTGACAGTATCGCACGGGCTAACGCCACAGAGTTGAAAGCCCATATACAATTTACGTCTCCTTATCATAATACAGGTGTAGTACAACGCGCGAAAATAAAAAATACAACAGACATTATTAGCTATATTCCAAAAGAAAGCAGACGTAGTGTAGTGAGTAGTGCTATGAGTAATTTGCAATATTTTCGCGATGCTACGTTTATTCGAGGAAGTATGTACAAAGAATTGGTAGACAAAGATATTAAATATGATGTAGAATGGCACCGTAAGTTTACTTTAGCGGTTTCCTGTCTTCTCCTCTTTGCTATTGGCGCACCACTTGGTGCTATAGTTCGGAAGGGTGGTTTGGGAGCACCAGTAGTGATGTCAATTATATTTTTCTTGATTTATCACATCATTTCTACAGTTGCTGAGAAATCCGCAAAAGACGGTGCGTTAACACCTTTTTGGGGCATGTGGATGGCAATTATTGTATTGGCTCCACTAGCAGCATTTCTAACCTATAAATCTACGACAGACTCTACATTATTTGATGCTGCGCAATATAAACTCAAGGCGGAACGTGCTTGGGAATGGGTCAAAAACAAATTAGGAGGAAGAAAACTGAATGCATAATTCTAATTTGACTTTGTCCTTATACTAAATTCATAAAATCTTATTTACTTAGCGTAATATAACTATATATCATATCGATGGATATAAAATTGAACACCATAGAAGAAGCTATTGAAGATATTAAAGCAGGGAAAGTAATCATTGTGGTGGATGATGAAGACCGTGAGAATGAAGGTGATTTCGTAACTGCAGCACGCAATGCTACGCCTGAAGTTATCAATTTTATGGCTACGCACGGAAGAGGGCTGGTATGTGCTCCGCTAACGAGAGAGCGTTGTGAAGAATTAAATCTTCATCCGATGGTAGGTCAAAATACGGCAGTCTATGAAACGAATTTTACCGTTTCTGTTGATTTGCAAGGTTACGGATGTACTACAGGTATTTCTGCTTCAGATAGATCAAAAACCATTAAAGCTTTAATTGACCCAAACATTGACCCTGCGGAGTTAGGTCGCCCAGGACACATTTTCCCATTGATCGCGATGGATGGAGGTGTATTGAGACGTACAGGGCATACTGAGGCTTCGGTGGATTTAGCTCGTTTGGCGGGTTTCGAACCAGCTGGCGTTTTGGTTGAAATATTAAAAGACGATGGCGAGATGGCGAGACTTCCTGATTTAATGGAAGTGGCTAAGCGTTTTGATCTTAAGATTATAAGTATTGAAGATTTAATCGAATACCGTCTAAAACACGACACTTTAATCCAAGAAGAAGTAGCGGTGCATATGCCTACTGAATACGGTGATTTCAAAATGAAAGCATTCACACAAAAAAATTCAGGCGAGCAACATTTAGCCATTTTCAAAGGCGAATGGAAAGAAGATGAGCCTGTTTTAGTACGCGTACACAGCTCATGTGTGACGGGTGATATATTTGGTTCATGCCGTTGTGATTGCGGACCGCAATTGCACAAAGCAATGGAAATGATCGAGAAAGAAGGAAAAGGTGTAATTGTGTACATGAATCAAGAAGGTCGTGGCATTGGCTTAATCAATAAACTGCATGCTTACAAATTGCAAGAAAATGGCGTTGATACGATTGATGCTAATATTCAATTAGGTTTCAAAGCAGATCTTCGTGATTATGGTGTTGGCGCACAGATTTTACGTTATATGGGCGTTACTAAAATGCGCTTAATGTCTAATAACCCAACAAAACGCGCTGGTTTAGTTGGTTATGGATTGGAAATAGTGGATAATGTTGCTATAGAAATTCAACCTAATCCGTATAACGAAGAATACTTAAAAACAAAAAGAGATCGAATGGGTCATACCATTCTGAAAAACTTATAATAACTAAAAAGAGGATGACATCCTCTTTTTTAGTTTACCAAAACTTTCTATTTCATCAGAACGTTTCATAGCATATGAAAAATCCACTTTTTATTGAGAAGGCATACTTAAACGGAGAGTTTATCTCAAATGATAACAGGTTTGAAATCATTAATCCCTCAACAAATAAAAGTATTGGGTCACTTCCAAACTTAACTGTTGCAGATTGTAAAAATGTGATAGATGCTGCACAAGAAGCTTGGCTAATTTGGAAAAACACATCCGTTGGCGAGCGTTGTGCAATAGTGCGCAGGATATATGAACTCACCCTTCAATATAAAAATGAACTAGCAGAGATCATGACTTTGGAATCTGGAAAACCCTTGACAGAATCTCTTGGAGAGGTGGATTACGGAAATTCTTTTGTGGAATGGTTCGCCGAAGAAGGCAAACGTGCCTATGGTGAAACAATTCCTTCTTTAAATGGCAACACTAGGATTTCTACTATCAAACAAGGTGTTGGTGTTGTAGCGGCAATCACGCCTTGGAATTTTCCATTGGCTATGATTTCACGTAAGCTAGCTCCTGCCCTAGTTGCAGGGTGTACCGTAGTACTGAAACCTGCTTCTCAAACTCCTTTTACTGCTATCGCGTTAGCCAAAATTTGTGAACTCGCAGGTTTACCCAAAGGTGTATTTTCAGTCATTACGTCCAAAGACAGCAAAGGAATTGGGAAAGAATTAGCTACGAATTCGCTAATTCGTAAACTTACATTTACGGGATCGACTGAAGTTGGTAGTACGTTGATGCAGCAAGCTGCTGGAACGATTAAACGCATTTCGTTTGAATTGGGTGGCAATGCCCCATTTATTGTATTTGATGACGCTGATATTGACGAAGCAGTCAAAGGAGCAATAGCTGGAAAATTCCGTAATGCGGGACAAACTTGTGTATCCATTAATAGGTTCTATGTACAAGAATCAGTTTATGATCTTTTTGCAGAGAAATTAACAAAAGCAGTAGCAAATCTTAAAGTTACTGATGGATTTGAAGAAGGAAGCCAAGTTGGTCCACTAATCAATTCGTCTGCTGTAGACAAAGTCAATGAACACGTAAAAGACGCGGTAAAAAAAGGAGCTAAAGTCCAAACCGGTGGTAAAAAGTTAGAAGGAAATTTCTATGCGCCTACAGTTGTAACGGAAATAACTGATGATGCATTAATTCAGTCTGAGGAAACTTTTGGTCCTGTCTGCGCACTATTTAAATTTAAAACTGAAGAAGAAGCTATCCAAAAAGCTAACGATACACCATTTGGATTGGCTGCATATTTTTATAGTGAAAATGTAAGAAGATGTCAGCGCGTTTCTGAAGCATTTGAAGCTGGGATGATCGGCATTAATACAGGTTTAATATCGAATGCTGCAGCACCATTTGGAGGTGTCAAACAATCTGGAATAGGTCGTGAAGGTTCGAAATATGGATTGGACGAATATATGGAACTAAAATATTTATGCTATGGCGTTTAAGTGTTAATCAAACTTTTAATTCATCCACCTGCAGAATTGGAAGTGCATGAATTATTTAAAAAGTTTTTAATCAACTTTCTCACCCTTTGACTTTCTATATTTCTTATAAACTTTAATCAGAATCATGAGGAGAATCGCTAATCCGAATAATCCAACAACACCAAAAATCCAATTTAATGTAGATTTAAGTATTACCAAGAAAACAATAGCGAATAAAATTAGGGTTGAAACCTCATTCCACATACGTAATTGACCAGAAGTCCAAGTTGACTTTTCATCACGCAGTCGATACATGATTTGTTGAGATTTGAAATGATAAATTATCAATCCCACAACAAAGGCCAATTTGAGTTGCATCCAACCCATCGAGAGTAATGCTGGATTCATATGTAACATAACCAACGCGGACGCAATAGTTATATACATCGCTGGAGTTGTGATAACCCACCACAATCTATTTTCCATTATTGTGAATTGCTTGTGCAATATCGAATAAATCTCTTGTCCTTTATCTTTTGCTTCTGTGTGATAAATAAACAAACGAGGCATATAAAATAATCCTGCCATCCAACAAACCACAAAAATAATATGAACCGCTTTAGCGTATAAATAGATCATGATTCAAAATTAATAGTCAAAATTAAAAAATAACGGTGAATACTATTAAAATAATAAGGAGCAAAGTTGTCTTTGCTCCTCATATATGTATTGATAATACAGATTAATACCTAAATTCCTTAATAGTATCAATTGCAAATTTTACGTGATCAAATTTCATATCAGGAGAAATTCCGTGGCCAAGATTACAAATAAATCCTTTTTCGCCACGCATTCTTTCGAATAGCTGATGAATCTTAGCTTTGATAACTGGCTTATCCGCGTACATGATAAACGGATCTAAGTTACCTTGAACTGCAATACCTTCTGGCAATGACTTCTTCATATTCAACAAATCCGCATTCCAATCTACAGAAATAACATCAGGCTTCGTTTCAACCATCAATGGCGCAAATACCGATGCTCCTTTAGCAAATGAAATTACCGGTACAGTACGTTTCAAGTTATCGATGATGTATTTGTTGTATTTGTGTGAAAATTCGCTGTAATCATTCCATGATAATGCAGATGCCCAACTATCAAATAATTGAACTGCATTCACTCCTGCATCAATTTGCATATTTAAATACGCAATTGTCAAATCAGCAATTTTTTGTAAAATGTGGTGTGCTAATTCAGGTTCATTGTTCAACATCAACTTCGTCAATTTGAAATCTCTCGTAGACCCCCCTTCAACCAAATAACTCAAAATAGTAAACGGTGCTCCCGCGAAACCAATCAAAGGAATCGAACCATTCAAACGTTGTTGAATAACTTTGATCGCATCCGCTACATATTGCAATTTGTCTACACTTTCAGCTCCTGCCAATTTTTGCGCATCAGCCAGTGAACGTACAGGATTTGAAAAACGAGGCCCTACACCTTGTTCAAAAGAAAGATCACCTCCCATTGCCTCAGCTGTCACCAAGATATCTGAAAACAAAATAGCTGCGTCGATTCCTAACAAATCAACAGGCAACATGGTTACATCAGCTGCTATTTCGGGAGTTTTACACATTTCTAAGAACGTGTATTTATTTTTAATCTCCCAATATTCTGGCATAAAACGTCCCGCTTGACGCATAAACCATACTGGAGGTCTTTCCGTTAGCTGCGACGAAGCAGCCCTCATAAACAAATCGTTTTGTAAAATCGTACTCACTATGCTTTTATTTATATTTTTCTATTTCGTTTTTAATTTTTTGGACAATGTCCTTTTGTCTTTGCGTCAAATTCAGTTTATCAGCTACCGACAAATAAGTTTCTGTTCGTTCGTATTCCTTTTTGCGCAAATTTATATTCGCCAGATTGATCAAGACCATTGCTTTTTCATAATCTTTACGCCAAGGCAATCGTGAAGCAAGCTGAAAATGATACTCCGCTTCCTCGATCTTGTCTTCTTTGAGTGCGATATTACCCATCATAAATTCGTAGAAATTTCTTCTACCCTTACGAAGATGATCCGGATTTTTAATTTCTTCCAAAAGCGTTTTGGTCTTCTCGTAATCTTGCTTATGGAAAGCTTGTGTAGCCAAAAAAACAGTGCCATCACGGTATTGGCTCCAGACCATATAACCAATCAAACCTAAAATATACACACAAGCGTAATAGTAGCCCGAAACAAGGCAATATGCAAGTGTGATTACAGCCAATGCTATAATAATTAAACGAATTTTAGTATTCATTGATCGAACTATTGAGCTTCTCCGTTATCCGTGAATTTATAACCTACGCCACGAATGGAGTGGAAATAAATAGGATGTTTTTGGTCTGGTTCAAAATATTTACGAAATGTCAAGATGAAATTATCAATTGTTCTTGTTGATGGATATACGTCATAATTCCAAACTGTCTCCAAAATTTGCTCACGTGAAACCGCTTCATTGCGTCGCTCAATCAATAATTTCAACAACATTGTCTCTTTCTTCGTCAACGAGGTAATCGAACCGTCTGAATGATGCAATTCGAACGAATTGAAATAAATTGTTTTGTCACCTATTGTATAGGAATTCAATTCTTTCAAATCCTCAGGTTTCAATCCGCGACGAATCAAGTTACCAACACGAAGAATCAATTCCTCCAAATTAAATGGTTTAACCAAATAATCATCAGCTCCTTTTTTAAGCCCTGTGATACGGTCTTCACTGCTGTTTTTAGCTGTCAAGAACATAATTGGGACTTCTGTATTTTGCAAACGAATTGTTTCAGCTACTTGGAAACCATCGATTTCTGGAATCATTACATCCAAAATAATCAAGTTAAAGCGCTCTTCTTTGAAGATTTTAAGCGCTTTCTTTCCGTCTGTTGCCGTGGTTACGCGGTAACCTTCCAATTCCAGATTAAGTTTTATAGCTTCCAACAAATGTTCTTCGTCTTCGACTAATAGTATTCTTTGTTTAGCTTGCATAGTTTTCAAATATTACTTCAAAAATACTACCGGAAGGCGTATTGTCCTTCACTTTAATGGTAGCATTATGTTTTTGTAAAACGGTTTTTACTATATATAACCCTAAACCAGTTCCTTTGGTTTTCCGGGTTGATTCATTTCCAACGCGGTAAAATTTATTAAAAATAAGCTTTTTTTCCTCATCTGCAATACCTTGACCATGGTCTGCTACAATGAGTACGAGATCATTGCCCTTTTTATTCAATTTTACATCCACTGTAGCACATGGCGGCGAATATTTAATAGCATTCTCCACCAAATTGTTGACTACATTAGTTATTGCAAACTTATCTGCATTCAAGGTGATGTTTGGCTCAATCTCTGTATGAATCATTTCTGTCTTACAAGAATTCTTCTGTAATCTCTCAGATACATCCTCAACTAGCATAGAAAAATCAAAATTCTCTTTTGGGAGATTAAAGCTGCGATTCTCTAATTTGGTAGCCAACAATACATTTTCCACCAAATAATCCAAACGTTCGATATCTTTCAAAGAATTTGACAAAAAGTTTTTTTGTTGCTCTCTATCCAAATCTCTCTTCAGAATAGTCTGCAAATACAACTTAACAGATGCCAAAGGCGATTTAAGCTCGTGCGTGACTGAAAGTAAAAAGTTATTTTGTTGTTGTGAGTAATTGCGTTCTTTTTCTAAATGTCTTTTTAGTCGAATGATCCCCAAAATAAAGATCAAAATAAAAATCATTCCCTCACCAATCACCATTCCTTTGCGATCTGGAACATACTTGATAAACATATAGCCCCATGCAAAAAGTTGGCAGATGGCATAAAACGCTAATACATAAAACCAAAATAGAGCTCTTCTCATATCCTTTATTTCAACAAAAATACTTAAATCACACAGCAATAGAAAATACGTCAGGTTTTATGACACTAAGAAGAAAAACTGCATTAAAAGACATCTCAATACATTTTATATCTTTGTATATGTTTCAGTACAAAAAAGATATTTTCTTCGATTTAGATCATACGATTTGGGATTTTGACCGTAATGCACAAGAGACTTTGCATGAATTGTACTACGTTTATAAATTTGACTCGCTATTTAATAGACCTAATTCGGATGAATTTATTGAAACATACACCATAAACAACCACCGTGTTTGGGAACTTTATCATCACGGTAAAATAGACAAGCCTACGCTTCGAAAATTACGTTTTGCAGATACATTCACGCAATTAGGCGTTGATCCTGCATTATTTCCAGTAGGTTTTGAGGAAGAATATTTAAAAATTTGTCCTACAAAGACCAATCTATTCCCACATGCAATAGAAACATTAGAGTACTTGCAAAATAGATATAATCTACATCTAATTTCCAACGGCTTTAAAGAAGCATGTGAAGCCAAATTGACACATAGCGATCTACGCAAATACTTTAAAACTATTGTTATTTCAGAAGTTTTTGGGGTTAATAAACCTGATCCACGTATTTTTGACTATGCCGTAAATAATGGAGAAGCTTCCAAAGAAAATTCAATAATGATCGGTGACAATATCGATGCAGATGTTCGCGGCGCCCTCAATGCCGGACTTGATGCGATATATTTCAATGTAGTAGGAACAGATAAACCCCAAGATATACCACATATGATCGTTGACTTGAAAGAGTTACAAGATATTTTTTGATTTCTTTTCTTTCTATGTTGATTTAAAAATCACTAGTATACCGTGTATTTATTAAGAGTATTTCTAAAAACTAACCTAAAAAGGTGATTTAGTAAAATAACCAAAAATAAACCATGTACATAATTTACATTTGTCCTAAATAACCATAGATATAAATGATTAATTATATTAAACCAAATATTGAATTGGTAATGATATACGAGGATAATAAAGCATTGTTTTCATCAAGCGCAATTGTGATTAAGTAACTCGCCACAGTATTCCCAATCTATATTGATTCATGGTAGCCCAAAGGCCATGAAATAAGCTCTTATGACAAATAATTTTTTTTAATAACAAGATATTAATTATTAATAAAAAATTAAATCTATAGCTTAAGGTAGCATAACAACTACAGCTACACGAAACTTTCCGAAGATTCCTATAAATGGTTAAAAATCTTGCAACATCTTTGCTGCATGAAGAACGTATATTATAGACCAAAAGCAGAAGTTCATAACATTCATATTGAAGAATGTATAGCTAATGCATCTGCGACTTTACGCGTCGGACACATGGATGAAGATGTCATGGAAGAATGGGAAATCGGCAACGATTATAAACGCTATTTTGAATGGTAATCTTAAAAATTATGAAAATAAATTCTAAATTTA
Source organism: Sphingobacterium bovisgrunnientis (assembly GCF_009829085.1). GTDB lineage: Bacteria > Bacteroidota > Bacteroidia > Sphingobacteriales > Sphingobacteriaceae > Sphingobacterium > Sphingobacterium bovisgrunnientis. Next base: position 1,030 of record NZ_WUQY01000055.1, on the reverse strand, counting down.
AAAGTTTTTTATTATTTACATTTATCGTTTTCACTACAGTAAGTTGCTCTAAAAAAGAAACTTACACCGAAGATGAAATTAAAGATTTACCTGAGGGATATTCCTTAGTTAAGATTGATCTTCCTGAAATTACGATCCAAGAAGAAAGTCTTAATGGAAATAAAAATGCAAATGCTAAGCTGCGTCTAAATAATGAAAGCATTTCATCAAACAAAATAGGAACATCTGAGAACGGATTTCTTTGCAATGTCACACTTTCACCTGACTCTAAAAGTGCGAGTTTTAAGTCTACAAAATTAGCGCAAACAATCACTAAATCTGTTGATGCAGGAGTTAGATATAGGCTGTATGCATTTGATAAAACGTCAGGAAATTTAGTTGATTCTGCAACTTACATTAGAGGCGAAGAGAAACAAGCAAAAGACTTACGACTGATCGGTGGGAAAGATTACATTTTCGTAGCTTACTCTAACAATTCTAAATTAGTATTTCCAAGTTACTTATCCCAAAAACAAAATATAAATACTGCTGAAATAATAAATGCTGATGTGGATTTTATGTTTTTTAAAGATGAAATGCATATACCCCCTAGAAGTAGTAATACACTAAAGATTAAATTTAGACATACTTTTAGCCAAATTACTACAATCATAAAGCTTAGTTAAATTTCACATTTTTGCCCTTGAGTATTTACTTAATACTTCACACTAACTAAAAAAAATACACACAAGAATGAAAACGAAATACACTCCTCCTGGGTTTACAGTGACTATTATTGACATTGAGAATAGTCTATGCAACACATCATCAACTATTACAATGAGCGAGCTCAAAACTGACTATGAGCAGGAATGGGATGAACTTCCAGATGATGAAAGAAATATTCAATGGTAAAAAATAGTAGTATTATGAAAAAGACAAATACCAATTTTATAAAAGGATATATATTAATACAGAAGCGTCCCAAATAAGGTAAAAAATGGCGGTAATTTATATAGCAGGGATTGCTATATTTAATTTGCAAAAATTC
>NZ_WUQY01000054.1 GCF_009829085.1 Sphingobacterium bovisgrunnientis | reverse complement strand
AAATAAGACTTTGGCAACAAAGCACAAGTCTGTGAAGCCCGAAGCCCATTTGTCTTTAGCAAATGGGTAGTTCACTTACTTGTTACCCTTTCCAAGGGTATGATCTAGGATTTTATAGACATCTTGCCGGTTGATTGGCTTAATGATATAGCCATCAAGAAATTCGTAGTCGTATAGTTTATTCGTATCTAGTGATAGGGACGAAGAACTAAAAATATATATAGTTGTTTTATAGATGAAATCAAATTGATTGACGGCCAAGTTTTCAACTAAATCCCAACCATTCATTATAGGCATATTTATATCTAATAATAGTAAATCGGGAAATAATGATGGCCGATCTTTAATAGAATTGAAATGTTCCCACGCCTCAAGCCCATTTTCAAAGGTTTCGATTTCAATAGTACATGAAGGATATGATTTAATAAAATTTGAATATAAAAACCGATGTAGAATGTTATCCTCAACAAGTGTTACTCGAATTGATTTCATGATAAATACACTTTTTTATGTGAGTTACTCGGAAAAAGCTGAATTTTAACTCTAACAGAATTAACCGTGTATGATATACAATTCTATAGCAGAAAAGGCTAATACTTAGTGATTTAATTTGCTGTCATAACTTAGATTTCATACGCTCTATTCGAGGGAATTTCCTTATCCTAAATATACAAAAAATAATTTCAAACATTTTTCATTATATGGAATATTTTTTTCTTAAAATACTGTTTGCTATGCAGTATATTCAATTTTAAAACCTTTTAGCTGCGTTTTGAGTTCTGTTGCTTATGACCCATCTCCAGCTGCTTGAGTGTGTCAAGCGGTAAGCTTTACGGTTTTTTTCATCATTTCGAACACTTCAGAACCGCTACAATTTACCCAGATGAAAAAATTAATTCGGTAATATACACTATGACTTTTTAATAATTAGGGTATGCTATCTTCTACATCCCCTGGAGCTATCATGTAAATGGAGGCAGCTTTTCTATTTACTGATTCATTTTATAATCTACCAAAATTTTAATTGTCCCGCGGTAAAAGTTAACATAAGGATAATCATGAAAATGACGCAAAGAATATTAAGTTTTATATCTTTGATTTGAAATTAGTATAGAACTAACTGGATATCAAGTTTAATTATGCATTCTCTGTCAAAGGATATAATTCATGCTGTAAAGCAGGGAGATAGAAAAGCTTTTGAGATTTTTTACAACACCTATTCTTCATTTGTTTATCAGGTGGCCTATAAAATTTTAAGAGATCCTTATCTTGCAGAAGAAGTCGTGCAGGAAACCTTTGTCAACTTGTGGGTAAACAAAGAGTATATTGACCAGAGTAAAGAAATCACCTCACTTATTTTTGTTATCGCTAAAAGAATTTGCTTAAATAACCTACGAAAACTCAAGTATGCAAATACCTATTTAACACAGGTGTCTGTTCAACATATAAATGATGTGCAGGAGAAAATTGAGTATTCAGAATTTGAAAAATCAATGATTTCAAAAGTAGCATTATTGCCAAAGCAGCAAAGGATAGCATTTGAATTAAGTAGATTTGAAGGTTTTACACACCAGCAAATAGCAGATAAAATGGGTGTTTCTCCCCATACTGTTAAAAACCATATAGCGCAAGCATTAGCCTATTTGAGGAAATCCTTCAGGGCCACTAAATATGAAATCCCCCTTTTAATTATTTTTTTTCTTTTCAACTAGTACTACACCCTTAGTTATGTGTACTGTATAAAAAGACGGTACATTGGACGAGCAAAGACTTAAAATATTATATAAGAAACATTGTAATAACGCATTAACGGCGGAAGAATTTGAGGAATTTCATCAGGCTCTAGAAGATATTGATGCCCAGTCACTTCTTAGTCTCTATGCCGATAGTGGTCAGGACAAAGCAGCTGACTCTTTTGCTAAAGAAGATGTCTTTAATCGTATTTCAAGCAAAATAGATGATTTAGAAAAGCAGAAAGAATTTTCTATTAAAAAGTCGAATAAGGTGTTGTACTATAGAGTTGCAGCTGCTGTGGCTGTGTTCTTTATTTTCTCTTATTTCATTCTGAATCATATAGCTCATGATTCCAGTATAGAATCCAATAAGTCCGCTCTTGAAAGCTTATCCAACGATAATACTAAAACCCTAGCTAGTAACAGTAGTAATATTCAATTTGCTGATGGGAGAACTTTAGACCTAGATTTATTGCCTGATGATAGTATTTCCCATAGAGGTATATCTATTGTTCGTGTTGCAGAGAACGAGCTGACTATACATAATGAAACAGGCTCGGCAGACTTCGATCTAAATAGCTTTCATATGTTTGCCGCCAAAAAAGGATCTACACTGAAGTTGACCCTGCCTGATAAATCCACAGTGCAACTTAACTCTGGATCTAGTATAAATATTTCTTCCAGTTATGGTATTAAGGATCGTAACGTATTGCTTAAAGGAGAGGGCTTCTTTGAAGTAGCGCATAATAAACAGACACCCTTCATAGTCGAGGTGAAAGATGCACAAATCAATGTCTTAGGAACAGTATTCAATTTATCTGCGTATGATCAAGATAAGGAAGTCCAGGCAACATTAATAAGTGGATCCATTGCGGTAAATACAAGCATTGATCAAACAGTTATTAAGCCAGGTCAAAAGGCAACAGTAGGTGCCCGGTCTGCAATCCGGGTCGATAGTAATGTTGATCTAAATCAGATACTAGCATGGCGTGAGGGAGTATTTAGGTTTCAAGATCAGTCGATTGAATCCATCTTGAATGAACTCTCCAAGTGGTATTATATAGAAGATGTCCAAGTGGCAACTAACCTTAAAGATAAATTCACGGGAAGCATAAAAAGAACAAAGCAACTTAAAGATGTTTTAACAGCAATACAGGAGGTCTCTGATTTGCATTTTGAATTACAAGAGGGGAGGGTGAAGGTGATGAAGTAGGGATAGATTACCTAAAATTTTTTAAAGGGCAGTACGGCAATACTACCCCTTAAGAATATAATACTTGGCCAATTAAATTGTGTGTAACTTATAAAACCAAATATAACCAAATGTATAAAAATATTACTGCAATTGTGCGGACCCACCCACAGTTGTTTAAATGTGTACTTATGATGAAATTCATTTCATTTTTCGTATTCGGATTATTTATACAAACTCAAGCTAATGTGTTTGCTCAAAAAATAAATATTTCGGTATCAAAAGCAGAACTCTCAGATGTACTTAATATTGTTCAAAAACAAACGGATTTGGACTTCCTATTTAATAGCTCTGAGTTAAAAAATGTCGGAAAAATTGATCTGCATATGAAAAATGCTGATCTACAAGCTGTATTGGACCATTGCTTAAGCCCACGTGGTCTTGTATATAGTGTTCAAAATAAGACCGTGCTGATAAGAAAAGCACCGGAGATCACGGCGAACTCTTCTATAAATCAAGGGCAACAAATGTTGCTTCAAGGAAAAGTTGTGGGCGATGATGGCAGCCCCCTAGTAGGAGCTTCTGTAAGAATTGTAAACAGTAATGCCGCAACAGCGACAACAGAAGATGGATCTTTCTCCCTTAATGTCATCCAAAGAGAAGGTCAGGTGATAATCACTGCCATGGGATACGAGGATAAAACCATTGCCTATCTCGCTGGCCAGGCTGTTAATGTTACCCTAAAGGCTAAATCAAGTGATTTAGAGGAAGTGGTAATCGTTGGGTATGGTGTCCAAAAGAAGGCTAATTTGACGGGTGCAGTTTCACAAGTCAACGCCTCAGACATAGCACTTAGACCTGATGCTAATATAGCAACGGCTCTGCAAGGGTTAATGCCAGGACTAAATATTCAGATTAATAATGGAGACCCATCGGAGACGCCAGATATTAATGTTCGTGGATTTAATTCCATTAATGGTGGAGGTCCACTTGTATTAATTGACGGAATTGAAGGTAATATAACACGTGTTAATCCAAATGATATAGAGTCGGTGACCGTATTAAAAGATGCCGCTTCAGCAGCGATATATGGAGCGCGTGGAGCTTTCGGGGTAATACTTATTACAACAAAAACCGGAAAGTCAGGTGTAACATCCATTAACTATTCTAATAATTTTGCTTGGACATCTCCAGCTGCAAGGACTGATTTTATTACCGATCCGTATGTGTACGCAAAAACTGTAGATGCAGCCCTTTATGGATATAATGGTACTAGCTATAGTCAGTATAATGCTATGGACTGGGAAACAATTAGAATGGTGGCCGATGGACAAATTTCACCATTTCATGAATTGCAAGCTGATGGAACAAATAAATTCTTCTATAAGACCAATTGGTGGGATGAATTATTCCGTAAGAACCAATTGTCAAATTTTCACAATGTCTCGGTATCAGGGGGATCGGAGAAATTAACTGCTTATTTCTCAGGAAGGGTTTATGACAGACAAAGTATTAATAATATTAATAAAGATGCAGGCATAGAACGTCAGAACTTTAAATCGAATATTGTATTCCGTCCTAACGACTGGCTAGAATTGTCTGCCAACACGCAGTTTATAAACGAGCGTGATAAAGATTATGGCGGTTTTTCAAACGGATTCGGCGGTTTATGGAGTACCACAACGTGGTACAATTTAATGGCCTTCTACCCCGTGAGTGTTGATGGCATTCCTGCAGATATTGGTACTGGTACGGGTGGACAAGGTGGTAATGCAGGATTATTTGCTGGGAACTCTTGGCGTGTATTTACTACAGAAGAATTTACCAATACTTTTCGTGCAGTAGCTAAGCCTGTTAAAGGATTAGTGTTAAATTTTGATTATAGTAATCGTATTGATAACACGGGAAGAACATTACGGTTAAATCAATTTGAATATTTAAAAGGTAACAGATTAAACTATACCGTAGAGGGGCTTAACCGATTAACAGAGTATCGCTGGAAAGATAAATATAATGCATTAAATGCTTTTGCTACCTATAACTTAACATTAGATTCAAAACATAATTTTAAATTGTTGGCAGGTTTTAACCAAGAACAATTTAACAGAGACCGCGTAGAGGTAACTGCCGATGATTTGCTATTAGAAGACCTCTCCAATCTTGCTTTAGCTACTACCATGAATAATATTTCGAGCTCGGCAATGGATTGGGCTGTGAGAGGATTTTTTGGGCGCTTCAATTATGATTATGATAATAAGTACCTCCTTGAAATGAATGGACGCTATGACGGTTCTTCACGTTTTCCTCAAGATAGCCGTTGGGGATTCTTCCCCTCCGTATCTGTAGGTTGGCAAGTGGATAGGGAGAATTTTTGGCAAAACCTAAAGCCTTATGTTTCCTCGTTTAAACTTAGAACATCATATGGTAAATTGGGTAACCAAACTGTAGATGTAAATACGTTCAAAGAGCTGATGAACGTAACGCGATCTAATAATTGGTTAAATCAAGGAAACCCATTAACAATAGCACAGATGCCTGGACCACTGCCTAGTGTAGTGACTTGGGAAACGACTAGAAGCTTGAACTTTGGAGCTGATATTGGTTTGCTAAATAATAAATTATTCTTGAATTTGGATGTATACCGTAAGAATGTAGAGGGGATGTATCTTCCTGGAGAGCCATTGCCTGCAGTATTTGGTGCTAGTGAGCCTAAGGAGAATTACGCAGGTCTGCGCAATGAAGGCTATGAGCTGAATATTTCCTACCAGAATAGTTTTGATGTGCTAAGCTCCCCATTGAAATTCCGCGTATCGGCAAATGTTTCCAATTTCAAAGGTATCATCACTAAATACAATAACCCTAACGGATTGTTAAGTTCTTACTATGAAGGCCAGAGACTAGGTGAAATTTGGGGCTATCGTGTGGCTGGACAATTCCAGTCTGATGAAGAAGCGGCAGCATATCAAAGTACATTTACTAACCCAGCCACTTCACTGGCTCGAGTATATGGTGACATTTTTAACGTAGTGCAAAATAGTGAATGGAATTACCTGCGTGGTGGGGATGTAAAATATTTAGATTTAAATGGTGATGGAAAAATTGATAATGGCGAGAATACGCTAGATAATCATGGAGATTTAGAGCGCATTGGTAATGCTACACCAAGGTTTCCATTTGGACTTAATTTAAGTGCAAGCTGGAAAAGTTTAGACTTCTCTGTGGCCTTATCAGGAGTTGCTAGACAAGATTGGTACCCTACTGGTGAGCTGTACTGGGGAACTTATCAAAGACCTTACTTATCCTTCTTGAGGAAAGATTTGGTGGATAATGCTTGGACTCCTGATAATAAAACAAATACCTATCCGCAGATATATAGAGGATATTCTTCACTGCAAAGTAATAGATCTTTGTATCAAATCAATGATTACTACCTAACTAATGTGGGTTTTATTCGCGCGAAAAATCTTACTGTAGGTTATTCTTTACCACAAGAAATGACACGCAAGGTCAAAATAGAAAAGCTAAGGCTATTTTTTAGTGGGGAAAATATTTTCACATGGACTTTTGGAGGATTAACCAAATATATTGATCCTGAACAAGCAGGTTCTGCTATTAACCTCTCTTCACCAGCTACGGCAGATGATAGAGGAGATCAGCGTGTTTATCCTATGGGTAAGACTTATTCTTTTGGTTTAATATTGGATTTATAAAACAGGTGTAAAATGAAGATTTCGATTCTATATATAAACATAATTATTCTAGCAGTATTGTCGTTTTTGAGTTCATGTAACGATGATTTTTTAGATAGATCCTCTAAAGATAAAGTGGAGGCACCTTTTTTCTTTAATACGGCTAAGGATCTTGAAGTTGCATCAAATGCATTATATGCAATGTTGCCTGATTTTAACATATATACAGAGGATGCTGGTTCAGATAACCTGATGCCACTAAATCCCAGTACAAAAATTCGTGGCAGTAGAATAGTTCCCGTGGGTAGCGGATCAGGGGGCTGGTCGTGGGGTAACTTAAGGATGATTAATTATTTTTTAAGTAATTACCACAAAGCCGATGATCAGGCCGCAAAAGCAAAATTTAGTGGTATAGCACGCTTTTTTAGGGCCTACTTTTACTATGATAAAGTGAAAACTTTTGGAGATGTTCCCTGGTATAGTACTGTTCTGGACGCTAAGGATCCAGCCCTTTATAAAGGTCGTGATTCTCGCATAGTAGTAATGGATTCGGTGATGGCAGATCTAGATTATGCAATTGAAAATATTCCGGCTGAAAAACAAGTAAACTTAGTGACACGCTACACAGCGATGTTATTGAAGGCGCGAATTGCATTATTTGAAGGGACTTATAGAAAGTATCACGGCATAGCTGGACATCAAGAGTATCTTACTCTAGCCCAGCAGGCAGCACAACAATTAATAAATTCTGGTGCCTATACCCTGTTTACTGAAGGAGGAAGTGAGGCTGCATATCGAAATCTTTTTGGAAGAAACAGTCAAAATGATATAGAAACTATTTTGGCCATTGATTACGAAACAGGAAAGCGCGTACATTCATTGGGAAGTTCTTTTACTTCCGCTACCCAAGGATCATACGGTATAACTAAAGACTTTGTAAATAGTTTCTTAATGAGTGATGGATCGCGTTTTACCGATAGGTCAGGATATCAAACCTATAGCTTCTTTCAAGAGATGCAAAATAGAGATCCACGTTTAACGCAGATTACCGCAGGTCCTGATTTTAAGGTAACAGGAAAAACTACAAGAGAACCCGTGAATTTATCTATTACAACAACTGGATATAGACTGATAAAAGCTCTTCCGGATAATTCACAGTGGGCAACTTCTGGATCTTTCTTTGACATTATATTATTTAGATATGCAGAGGCTTTATTGGTTTATGCAGAAGCAAAAGCCGAATTGGGCACCATCACTCAAGCGGATCTCGATCTATCAATCAATAAATTGAGAGCACGCGCAGGGATGCCGAATTTGAATTTAGTAAATGCCAACGCAAATCCTGATCCCTATTTGGAAAATATGTACACAAATGTTGATCAGGGTCCCAATAAAGGAGTGATTTTGGAAATTCGTCGTGAACGCCGCGCTGAGCTATTCAATGAAGGATTTCGTTGGGACGATTTGATGCGCTGGAAAGCAGGCAAAAAGATTGAACAGCCTATGGTGGGTATTTATTTCTCAGGTGTTGGAAGTCATGATTTTAACGGAGACGGTAATGCTGATGTATTCTTACATACGGGATCTACAGCAGGTGCGCCTTCCTCTGTAACTTCTTTAGTAAATATTTTACAACGAACATTACGAAATCCACTCACGGGAGCGCAAAATTCAAATTCGGGAAATATCGATCCATTCCCAACTGGAGGGAAATTTGATGAAGAAAAAGACTATTTAGCACCAATACCTTCTGAGGATTTATTACTTAATAAGAATTTAGTGCAAAATCCAAATTGGTAATATGAGAACTTTCAAGCTTTTTCTAGTTTTTATTACATTATTTACGATGTCTTTATCACTGCTTTTTGCAGGGGTAAGACCCTCCTCAATGCCAATTGGATATTCCGTAAATATACAGTCAATTACCAAAGAGAAAATGCTTTATGCTAAGTCTTTAGGAATCCGTTACATTGAACTATCTAATATAGGATCTTTGCTTAACAAGGACCTAAGTTTAAAGTATGATCAAGATTATTGGAAAGTAAAAATAGACAGTTTAAAAACGATACTAGATGCTACAGGTGTCAAAGTATGGTCTATTCATATGCCTTTCTCACAAAAGATTGATTTATCGCAAATAACAGAATCTCAGAGAACCGCAGTGGTACAGACACATATTGAGTTAATTAAGGTGCTCTCTGCTTTGCAGCCGCAAATTATTCTTTTTCATCCTTCCTATTATTTAGGAAACAATGAACGAGAATTAAGGATCTCACAGTTGGTGAAATCGGTAATTGAATTGAACACAGAAACCCGCCGTCATAATATGCAAATGGTGGTTGAAAACATGCTAGGACCGCAGCTAACAGTAGGTGAAAGAGAAAGACCCTTAATGCGCACTATTGCTGAATGTGAAACAGTGTTCTCCCTTTTTCCTGATGATGTAGGACTTGCCGTAGATATGTGCCATATTATGAACTCCGAATTATTAATTGAAAGATTTGGATCCCGTGTCAAGACTTTACATGTGTCCGACGGAGATGGACTTTCCGAGGCCCATTATCTTCCATGTAATAAATTGGGTAAAAATAATTGGAACCTAATATTTGCCGCACTGGAGAAGATTAATTATACCGGTGTATTTATGTATGAATGTAAATATACTGACGAAAAGGAACTTAAAGATTGTTATGATTTTTTAGAAGCTGATTATAACAAGTATAAACTTAACAACAAACGTATTTAATTATGAAGAATATTAATTGTTTAATCTTAATAATTGCCTTTGTTTCACTCTTCATAGCTTGTAAAAAAGAAAGTAATACTTTTGAAAGCAAGCTTATGATAGGAAATGCCTATTTGGAGGTAAGTAATAAATCACAACGTTACACTTTTGATGTCCTATCAAATCAGAATATTGAGGTTAGTACTGATGCCTCGTGGATTACGCTGGATAGTGCTAATTTTGAAAAAGGAAAAAATAAAGTTGGATTTACAGCCTTGACTAACGAGGATGATGAGCGCTCGGGAATAATACTGGTGAAAATGGGTGCTGAAAATGAGCGTGAGGTATTAGTTGTTCAGGAAACCGGGAAAGCTCCCGTATTTTATGTAAAGCCTGATGGAACTGGTGATGGTAAATCTTGGGCTAATGCAACAGATTTGAATACAGCTTTGGAAAAATCTACCACTAATAGTATCATCTATTTATCAGAGGGTGTATATAAACCAAGTAGGACAATTAGAAATGGTGATGCAACAAACGAAGCTGATAAAACATTCGAAATTTCTAAAAATTTAACCCTAATCGGTGGCTTTGAAGCTAATGCTACTTCTGCCTCTAAATCGAATCCTTTTATTTATAAAACAATTCTTGATGGACAGCTCTCAGCTTCTGTTAATTGTTATCACACGGTAACCATTACAGCAGCATTTGATGCCGAGTCAAAAGTTTCTATCAGCGGAATTATTATAAAAGGAGGTAATGCGACCAATAGAGGAAGTAACGTAACAATCGCTGATGTACGATATAACCGTGGCTGGGGCGGCGGAATGCTAATTGCAAACGCTAAAGTTGAATTAAATGATGTAGAAGTTGTTGATAATAAAACATCAAACTCTGGTGGTACAGTAGGTTATGGAGCTGGAATTTATGCCTTTAATAATGCGGATATTACATTTAGAAATGTGAAAATTAACGATAATAAAGGTGGAAATAATGGTGGAGGGATGTGGTTAGCTGATGGCAAGTTAACCGCCTATAACTCACAGTTTAACAATAATTCCGCATCAGGCACGGCAGCAGGACTCCATGGGTACCCTAATGCCACTATCACATTATATAACTGTGAAATAAAAAACAATTCTAATACATCATATGGCGCAGGCTTGTATGTTCGTGAGAATTCTAAGGCTTATGTCATCAATTCTCTTATTTCGGGAAATAAGTCAACATCTGCCAATGGTGGAGGAGGAGTGATGCTATATGGGGGCACTACAGTTTATTTAATTAGTTCCACGATAGTGAATAATACATCCGTTGGACCTGGAGGTGGAGTTTATAGACGTAATCTGGTGAATAATTTAGAAATTTACAATTCTCTGGTGGCTAGCAATATACAAGCCTCTACGTCTAAAGATGTAGATAATTTTGTTGAGGCAACAGCTACTAATCCAACTATTAGAAATTCTGTTATTATGACTTCTGTTTATTCCGACCAAGGTACTATAGAGGCTGGATCTTCTTTTGTTCCTAGTGCTATGCTCAATAGTGATTTTATGCCTATTGGACAAAACAATCCAGCCTTACTTAAGGGGGTAGATAAAGATGGTTTATCTGCTTACGCTAGTACGTTCAATCCAATATTTTCTGATCATATTACTAAAGATATGTTTGGTGCTGAAAGACAATTAAAGATAATGGGATATAAAGTTAAGTAAGGATGAACAAGTTATTATTTATCTTTCTTTTGATATTGTTTTCTCTGCATGTAAGTATGGCTTCCAGCCCTAAGACTATAATGTTAGTTCTAGGTTCGGACAATCCAGAAATTCTGGCTACTCGAATACAAATAGCTAATCGGTTGTATAAAGTGCAAAATATAGATAAAATAATTGTATCTGGTGGTTGCGGTGCGCATAAGTCTTCGATCTGTGAGGCAAGTGTTATGTACAATGGATTAGTTCAATTAGGCATTGAGCCCTCAAAGATATATAAAGAGGAAAATGCAAAAACAACTGTTCAGAATTATGTGTTTAGTCGTGTGCTGAAGGATGAATATGGATCGAACATAATTCAAAAAGGAGATACCGTATTGGTTGTTTCAAATCACTGGCATGCCGTATCTGTTGCTGCACGCTTGAGAAAACATGATGCAGTACATGCGAAGTTTTTTATTGAAGGAGACCTAACCCCTAAAGAAAATGATAAACTTGATTATGTGTATATCTTCAATGGAGAAATAGATAATGAAAAATTTATTAAAAATGCCCTCTGGTTGACACCTCAAGTATCATGGGAAAATAATGATAACACCTACTATCTCATGGATTCTACTGTATACGAGGTGAATGGTGGAAAAGTCATAAATATTATTCAACGAAACCATGTCTTTAATGACCCTAAAATTTCCGATCAAACGGGTTCTTGGTCATTCATTGATAATGGCAATACATGGTATATAAAAACTTTAAATAAGATTCATGTTGTTAATAAAAGGAATATGAAAGTTAAAGAGATCCTTTTATGGGATAATTTTATAGATAATATTCCTAATGACTGGAGAATTAATGGTTTTAATGCTGGGATAATATTAAATGATAAATTAGTGCTTTTTTCAAACAATGCTGTTCTAATCGCGGAGAAAAAAAATAATAAATTCGTGTTTAAAAGGCAAGCGGAGGCCAAGCAGCTCATACCAAATTGGCCATTTTCTTGGGGAAAATCTAATGTCGCAGGTGTTAATTATCAGAATAATAGTCAGGAAATAAATCTTTATAGAAACAGAGAGTATTTAAAACTTGATAAGCAGTTGAATATCATTCAAGAACCATTGAAATTAAATGTTAAATGGGTTAACAACCCCTAATTATTTACTATGAAAAACAGAATTTTATATAGTATTCTATTTTTATTCCTTTTTGTAAATTGTTCAAAAAAAGAGGAAGGAACACAACTCCCATACGATTACACTAACGTCGAGAAATTAGACGTTAAAGCAATCTTAGCCAGCACCAAGTGGGACGTAAAAACCGTAGCCGAGGGTATAGAGTGGAAAAGTTTTCATTTTAATAATTTGTTCGAAACAAAACAGTTTGTTACTATTTTAGAAATAGACTTGTCAAAAGGTGCAAAAATAGAATTACCATTTGTCGCTTCAGGTTTTCTGAAGACAAGCGAAGCGGCAACCCAGCATAACGCATTAGTTGCCTTTAATGGTAGCTATTTTAATACTACATCGGGCGGATCAACAGTATTCTTAAAAAGTGATGGCAAAGTTATCAAAGAAACAAATACTGGCTTTAACAGCTACAGAGAAAATGGTGCTTTAACACTAAATACCTCTGGATCACCAAGCATAGTGATGAAGCCCTCAGCAGGATGGTCATCAATCACTGAGCCTACAGCGCTGGCAGGAGGTCCACTTTTAATATTTGGCGGTAAAGAATTAACTCAATTGGAAGTAGACTTTAATACCGCTAGACATCCTAGAACCGCCGTGGGACTGACATCCAATAATAAATTATTAGTCGTCGTCGTTGATGGACGCGCTTCTTCATCAAGAGGCATGTCTATTGCGGAGCTTTCAAGCTTCATGTCCGCATTAGATTGTGTTTCAGCGCTTAATTATGACGGTGGTGGATCCTCTACAGCTTGGGTTAAAAATTATGGTGTTGTAAATCACCCATCTGATAATGGTAAATTCGATAATGAAGGTGAACGCGGAGTAGCTACAGTATTCGTTATTAAGAAATAATTATTTTTTATTTACATTGTTCATTTACTTTTTAGCTGTAAGTGAACAATGTATTTTTGTCAGCAAAATTTAATTCTTGGAAACAGTATTAAGTGAATTATATATAAGTTGCTTACTCTGTCATTTTTTATCTTTAAGTTTGTGAAAAATGCAGTAAAGGTTGATAATCATTTAGATCAGCGGCTCTTACCGCATTTATATATTCTTTTCTAATCTGCTCTTTTGAAAGAGTGACTTGATTTCGCCCCCAAGTAAATGGTGGTAATTTAAAAATTTTTTCCATAATGATATCCGCCATCAAGCGACTATGTCTACCATTCCCGTTTGGAAAACAATGAATTGATACTAACTTATGTTTAAAACGAATGGCAATTTCATGAGGTGAATACGTTTGATTCTTTATCCAATATAGGGTATCATCTAATAAGTTTCTTAGGTTATGAGTTATCATATACTGTTTTACCCCAATATTTTTCTCTGTATTTCTATAGGTACCCGCCCATTTCCAAACATTCTTATACATTCTATTCTTATACATTCTTTTGTGTAAATCCAAAACAAACTTTTCTGAAATTAATTTCCCGTAAGCAAATTTCAATCCCATAGCCCAAAACATAGCTTCTTCAATATTTTGTTGTTCTAGTTGATCGAGTTCTGCTTTTGTTGAAATGGAATGTATTTTTAACTCATCTAATTCTTCAGGATCTAAAGGTGTTTGACCATATTCGTATTGCAGATTTAATCCCATAATATTTTTGGATTACTTTCAATAATCTCTTTTTTACGTTCTTCTATAGCGTCCTTTAATCGAGCTTGAGCATTTTCTTGATCTTCTAGAGCCATCGTTTGCGTCGTGCGCATCACAATTTCTTTAGCTAATATTGCAGCTTTACGTTCTATCAATTGTTCTAGACTTCCATCTTTCGGTAACAACACATAAACAAATTTCATATCCAATGCATGAGCCGTTTCTTTCAAAGAATTAATAGTGATATTCCCTTCTATTTCTCTCTTTTCTAAACTTTGTATACTTTGCTTTGTAACACCTAATTTATTACCCAATTGTTCTAAGCTCATACCGAGCGTTGTACGTATGGCTTTCAACCATCCGCCAACGGGTGGGGGAGAGTTGCGGAGCACAGAAAATGCCTTAAACTTTTCGTCCAATTGCTTTCTTTGTAAATTATTTTTCATAATTCATCAATATTTACTTTGATAAAAGTAAATATACAAGTTTACTTTTTTTAAAAAAAATCAATATATATGTTTACATAAACAAAATAAAGTAAATCTGTAAATTGACTAATAAAATTATAAGTCAATATTTAAATTGACTATTTCTTTATCTTTATTTCTTACTTGTCTATGTTGCTACCTTATCGCCTTTTATTTCTCCAACAAAACAGATGCAGGCTCATAATCATTCTACTGGTTTCAAAATACACTGGCGAAGGCCTTCTACTGGGATTAGGCAATCTTTAATTTGGTGCTCAACTGGATGCAAACCGATAAACGGAATTCTATTTCTTTTACAATTTGGGTTTGTTCTTCGAGAGAACACAACGGATATGGTAATCCTTTTATAATTTCTAAAGCTCTGGTCAAAGGGCCGGGCTTGTATAGAAAAAAGTAGAGGAGTTTATTTACTGCGTCTTTATCCATGATCGTTATTACCAAAAATATCAATAAAAGAAAGAAGATTTTTTACAGACAAAAAGTGGCGGTAAAGTTTTTGGTTATCGGGTGCAAGTTATGGTTGGATATACTGGAACATACTGACCCCTCAAAATTGAATTAGTTTTAGGGAGGCATATTGTGTTTAAAGCCCATATTCAACTGCCATACTGGCTCATGTTGACTTCCTAAATACATTTAATAGTTCATTGCGCTGGAGCATGCTGACCCCTTTGCGAGTAGTTTTTGTTACTTAGTGATCAAATAATTGG
>NZ_WUQY01000053.1 GCF_009829085.1 Sphingobacterium bovisgrunnientis | reverse complement strand
GCAGGATTTCAGCTATTGAGGAAAATGATACTTGCAAAATCAGCATGATTCACCAAAATTGACGAAGAACCACTTTGTTCGGAATAATCATGTTTCGAAACTAGTTGGATTTCTTCCCATTTTTGGGCATCATCTTGTGCTAACTCTTCAATCATTTTCATTGCCAACGGTCCATGTTCATCTCCATCTAATTCTATATGTCTTTGGAAATAGTAAATAAACTTCGCTAAATCAGATTCGGGGAAGTTTATTTGAATTTCCTTTAATATGGATGAGAACATATGAGGGATCAAGTCTTCTCTTCCAAAAGTAAAGGCAGCTGCTATTTTGTGCGGCTCTTTGGTTTCAATGATTCGAAAGGTGAACTTTAGAAACTCTTTAATTCTAATATCTATATCCAAATTTTCAATACTTTGGAATATATCATTTGATTTTTTAACATTAGTCAAAAAATCTTTAATAGATCTGGTATTAGATCCCATTGATTCCATAGCATCCATGTACATTTCAAAATGGCTTAATCTTCTGCCATCAATATACGTATCTGATTCCTCTGCCAAAACAATCTCATTAATCAAATAACGCGTATTTGGATATTCTGATGCAAACCAAGGAATAGTCACACAAGTGAGTTCAATTTGTAACGCTTTGAGAAGAGACATGAAATCCCAAACCGCAAAAACATGTACTTGTGTAAATTTTTATATATGTTCTAAAGTTTTAATCTTACTATAAAGTGGATGATTATTTAGTAAGTGTTTTTCTTCCTCAATAAAAGCCTGTATGTTCTCAAATTCTTTCATTTAACAAAGTTAACCTATAGACGTCGATATTATAGATAGATTAATAGGCAAGATTAAGGTTTTTAAAGGATATGAAATATATATGACACATTAATAGGTTTTGCACATATAGCATATCTAAATTATATCTAAAATAATATTTAATGAACGTATAATTCATGTGATAAGAAAGATTGAAATTTTTTCAAAATAATTTGAATTAGAATAAAATATTACAACAAATAATGCGTTATGTATTACATAATGTAAATGTATTTTTGCATTTATATATATCAATTAGCTACTTAACAACCATAATTATAAACATAATGAAAAACCAAATTACAACTTTGAAGTTGATTGCAACTTTTACGCTTTCTAGTGGGCTACTATTTTCTTGTTTAAAGTCTGAATTAGTGAAAGAACCCGATTTATCCTTAAAATCCATCAAAATTGGTGAAAAGTCTGCTTCAGTAAATCTATCTCAATCTGATTTGATTTGGTCAGATGAATTTAACACAGTTGGATCTTTCGATACAACGAAATGGAGTTACGCTGAAAGAGGCACTGTAGCATGGAATCGATACATGACACATACTACGGATTATGTTTCAACAGATGGTAGCAATCTACTGTTACGTATGGACAATGCAGTAATACCTGGTGATAATGTACCTTATCATGCTGGAGGTGTAAAATCAATAGGAAAATTTAGCATGCGATATGGAAAAGTGGAAGTGAGAGCGAAATTTACGCAAGGTAGAGGTTCTTGGCCTGCCATTTGGATGATGCCAGAACCCGCAACCCAATATGCAGGCTGGCCAGGAGGAGGTGAAATAGATATTATGGAACATGTTAATAATGAAAATGTCGTTTATCACACAATCCATAATGCGAGTGTAACAAATTCTAACGGAGGAAGTACAGCAAGTAAAGCTGCATCTTTTTCTGTAAACAATTTTAATATCTATACGATGGAATGGACACCTAATGCAATTAGATTTTATGTAAATAATGTTTTACAATATACTTACAGTAGAAATGCTAGTGCAGGATGGCAGCAATGGCCTTTTGATGTACCATTTTATTTGATCCTAAATCAGGCTGGTGGTGCAGGTTGGCCAGGTCCAATAACCAATACAGATCTTCCATTTAGTATGCAGGTGGATTATGTTAGAGTTTATAGTATTCCTCTTTTTGGAAATGGTGGATTTGAAACTGGTTCGTTATCACCTTGGACAACATGGGGAGGAGGAGCTTCAATTCAAAATTCAAATATGCAGTCAGGAACAAAATGTATTCAATTGACTGGTACTAATGAAACCGCTATTGAACAAGTGGTGTCTGGTTTAAAAGCGAATACGACATACCGTATTACGGGATCTGCTAAAATTCTGACAACAGGTAGCTCAGTTAGTTTAGGAGTTAAAAATTATGGCGGTTCTCAAATAGCAACAAGTTTTAATACCAATTCTTATACTACTAAATCTGTAACGTTTACGACAGGTACGTCATCCACATCCGCGACAATTTATTTTTATAAATTTTCAAATGGAACTGTTGTTGGGGATGATTTTCTATTAGAAGAACTATAAAATGAGCTAGGTGAAAAGTTGCGTGATGTTTATTTACCGATATATTTTATAGCACGATTATTCATGATTAATAGAAATCTTAAAGCATTATCCCCCGTCAAAATTAGCGGGGGATATACATCAATTAATTCGTTATAAATATTATTGAGCTGCACTATTGATTTAAAAGTAATCTGTATACTAATAAATTCGAATCATTCGTTACGCAATTTTCTATATATGATAATGCATTTATTTGCTTAAGCTGTTCTTAGTAATTTTAATAATACTAACCTCTAGTCATAAAGTTTAATACGATCTACGGAGATTTCTATTTTAACATTAAACTGCATAGAATAAAAAAGCCTTAATCTTTCGATTAAGGCTTTTGGCTAATCAAATTATTGATTATTGAAAATTTCTTGTAATTTTTCGTCTAATTTATAACCTCTTAGATTAACCGCAATAATTCTACCATTTGGATCTATTAAATAATTTTGAGGAACTGCTTTAACTCTATAAAGTGTTGAAGCTTCATTTTTCCAACCTTTTAGATCACTCACATTAGTCCATTCAAGTTTGTCATCAGCGATGGCTTTCAACCACGCATTTTTGCCATTTGGAGAATCAAGAGAAACACCAAGTATGGTAAAACCTTTATCTTTATATCGTTGATAAGCTTTCACCAATTTTGGGTTGTCAGCACGGCATGGACCACACCAGCTCGCCCAAAAATCTAATAATACATATTGACCTCTAAAATCTGATAATTTAACAGGCTTGTCATTGACGTCGTTTTGAGTGAAATCAGGCGCTATTTTTCCAACTCCAGCAATAAGAGCAGATTTTAAGTATTCATTCACCAAATTACCAACTGATGAATTTTGAACTTCAGTAGATAAAGTATTAAATAGTGTATCAAAATCATCTGGTAATAGCATATGGTGAATTCCTCTCAATCCATGTATACTAAATAATGATGTAGGATTTTCTTTTATGAATTGGCTTACTAAATCCTTTCTAAGAATGTTAATTTCATCTTGCTTTGCAAAAATTGGTTTTGTAAATGCAAGATCGCTTTTTTGCTCTGGAGACAAAGCATCGTACTCTTTTCTGATTTCTTCAAATAGAACTTCCGAAGGTTTTATATGATTAATATATTTTTCATATTTATCATTTATAGGCATGCCTGTTATAGAAGCCGTTTTGATGGAATCATTAATGCTAATATTTGCTGTTCCTTTTTCAACATAAATTGTTCTTTCGTCACTCAAAACAGTTTTCTTTGTGACATTTGTATCTTTACTATAAGCAATAGTAACTTGAGTAGGCTGGTTGACATTGATTGAAAATTCAGCAGTAGGTTTGTCAATTATTAGAGAATCAACAAGGTTTGGGCCATATAAATTGTATTTAATATATACTTTGCCAGAAGGCTTCTTGCCTTCAAAATTGAATTTTAGCGTACTTTGTCCCTCTTGAGCTAACGCCAAAGTAGGAATTAATCCAAGCATTAATATCGATTTTTTTATAAAATTTTGTCTCATTTTTTCTTTAATTATAGATTAAAAATATCTGTGGTTATTTGATTTTATGTCTTAAATCCAAACTGATTTTTGCTGGAAAAATTCTTTCAGGATCATTGAATATTGCACAACTTTCTATCAGATTATTCTCTGAAAGTTCCACTTTCTTATTGAAAACTTTTTTGTTGCCATACACTACATTCACCTTCTTAGATAAGTCTATCATGTCTTCACTTAAGTAGATATTTATACTGCCAGATTCGATTGGTTTTGATTGACTTAAATCAGTGTTTTTCAAAGACGCATTTAAATAAATTGTATTTGTTTTTTTGTCAATATTAAAAGCAAATGAAGCACGATTGAATTCATCATTTTCCTTGATGTCAATAGGGTTAGTAATGGCAATATTATAGAATGATTTACGGTAACGACCATCCATTGCGAATAGTATCCATTCGTATGAAGTAGGACGAGCTGTTCTGCTATATTGCACTAACCAAGGTGTAGTTACGCTGTAGTCAACACCATGACCTTTACCTTTCTGGATATTGATTTTATGTACAAAATCACCAGGGTAGACATTACTAAGAGTGTCGAATTGTTGTTTTGCGCTTGCAGTCAATTTGTTGCGACCGAACATGTGGTCGAATTCTCCTGTTTCTAATGAGAATGCAATGTGTCTAAAGTTGATTGGAGGTGCATTATGTAAAGGTTCACCACCCGCCATAGGGCCAGCACCAGCTAGATAATCTGCATAATACGCGCCCAATCTTTGGCTACCGTAACCACCTTCAGAAATACCCATAATATAAAATTTATTAGGATTGAAAGTGTCATCAATCATTATCATGCGTATCAAATTTTCCCACGCATACTGATGAGCTTTATACCACCAACGGTATCTTTGTTCGCTCGGTATTTGTGGTACGATATAAGCCGTTGCACCATCTTTGTATTGATAGCTCAATCCAAGAGCGCTTAAGAATTCTGGACCCTTTGGACCGGAACCGTGAAGGTTCAAAAATACAGGATATCCATCAGCTGGTTTCTCTTTCTTTTTGATGTAGTAAAACGGCATTGGTTCTTCACCTTTGAGTTGCCAAGTGTGAACTGGAATGTCTCCAATTACTTTAGGATTTTCCGGAAATTCTGTTGGAAGTTTTTCAAAAGTTGTATTAGCAACTTTCCATAATTTCCAAGTTTTTTGTTTTTCAGATTCTATTTCTTTAAGGGAAATATTCTTACCTTTTTTAAACTCATAATTGCCTGATTTTTCGAAATCATTGATTCTATTTTTGAAGTATTTAATTGTCAAACTATCATTTTCCGAACAGTATACAGTAGCGGGTAAAAGGCAGCTCAGAACAACGAAGCATTCCAATAAATGTTTACTTTTAAATTTTAACATAGGTTATATGTATTTAAATATTTGGATTTAATGGCGCCAAATATATGTACAAAAACTAATTCAAAAATCTGCTTCAATAAAATTTGTTAGTAACATTAGCGTTACTGTTTGTGGTGTAAATTTTAAAGTATAATTGTCAAATTTGCATTTTTTTTCAGGAAAATGTTGCAATTTTTTGTAAATATGCGCCTAATAACCGTGATTTTTAAAAAAAAATCACTTTTGAATTAATTAATGGCTTATTTGGATAATATTATTGATAGTCAGATTGATAGCGATTTGGAATTGCTTCAATTAATCAAAATAAGTGATCAGAAATCTTTTGAAATTATTTACAATAAGTATTGTGATATTTTATTTGAGCATGCTTACCGAATAATCAGAGAACGAGACGTTTGCATGGATATTGTCCAAGATATTTTTACTTGGATTTGGACAAATCGAGAGTTTTTGGAGATTAATTCCTTGAAGCCTTATCTACTTGCGGCAGTCAAATTCCAAGTGGCAAATTATATTCGTAAAAATAAAATGCATGAATCGTATGTCGATAATTATCTTATTTTAAATTCTTCCAATTCAGTAGTCGATACGGTTTACGAAATTAAAGAATTGAAGAATCTTATCAGCCATCTTAAAGGGCTTTTGCCTGAAAAATGTCGACAAGTTTTCATATTGAGCCGAGATGAACATCTGACAAATAAACAAATTGCTGATAATTTGGGAATTTCTGAAAAAACTGTTGAAATGCATATTTCATTGGCATTAAAGAGATTAAGGCATTGGGTTGGTGAATATCTCAATCTTTTGCTGATCTTTTTTTAATTTTTTTACTTTCTCACCTAGGGTAATGCATGACTTGTGTTACTAATATATAGTGACTTATGAAAAACACACAATTTGATCAATTATTGGCAAAAATTACATCAGGTTCTGCTACAGAAGAAGAAATGTTGTTGTATTATAGATGGTATGATAAACAACTACTCAAATCTCTTGATGAGCAGGAACTTGAGAATGCAAAACGGGGAGTATCTGAAGAGATATTTAACCGATTGAAACCAATATTAGATAACAACGAAAACCAAGTAAATAAATCTGTAAAAATCAGAAAATATCTATTGTCCAAATGGTGGTATGTATCTGCAGCTGCAGCTATCCTCATAATCATGTTTAGTGTTAATTATGTGAGAAATCAAAACCCACTTCATGTGGTTCAAAAAGAATATAGTAAAGTAAATTTTGTTGAAAATCAAGGTGTTACGCTGATTCTTGGTAATGGTGATAAGATTGATATATCAGCTATATCAAGTGACAAGCTCAATGAGTTTGCCGATAAAAAGATCGCTAATAAGGATGGTAATATCCAATATGATTTGGACTTAAGTGATATAAAGTCAGATGTGTCCAACACAAAAGAAGTTGTTCATAATACGCTTTTTACGCCAGCTGGTAAAACATATCACATCGTCTTAGCTGATGGAACTAAAGTTTGGCTAAATGCTAAATCAATGTTGCGATTTCCAATCAATTTTGATGGTAATGAAAGACGTGTCCAGCTTATCGGTGAAGGCTACTTTGAGGTTGTGACGAATGCTTCTAAACCTTTCATTGTGGAGAGTGAGGGGCAGGAATTGAAAGTGCTTGGTACCAAGTTTAATGTAGAAGCGTATACAGATGATTCGTCAGTGAAGAGCACATTATTGGAAGGAAAAATAGCTATCAATGCGATCGCATTAAATAAAACTTTAATGCTTTTTCCAGGTGAGCAGGCTGTAATAGTAGGCGAAAAAATTGTAAAGCGTAAGGTATTATTGAAAAATGTGTTGGGCTGGAGAAGTGGTGTTTTTGTATTTGACAATGATAATTTGGGGGATATATGCCACATTTTGTCACGTTGGTACAATGTAGAATTTGATACTACCAAAAACTCGAAAATTTTAAATCAATTATTTAGTGGTACGATTCCAAAGCATAATACGGTTGACGAAGTTTTGTCAATTCTATCAGAAACGGAAGCGATTAAATATAAACGCGAAGGAAGGAGGATCGTATTTATGAATTAAACTTTACTGAACTAATCTTAAACCAAGCGTCTATCGCATGAAAAATTTAAATAATTAATCCTAAATAATATTTGTTTAATATGAGGTATATATTAATATTCCTTCTGTGTATAAATTTCCAACTCTTTGCGAGCCAATATGGAAATAAAATCACAATTGTAAAAAAGAATATCAATCTTGAAACAATTTTAAAAAATATACAGTCACATACTGATTTGCACATCATATGGCAACCAAATCAAATTAATAATAATTTGAGATATGATGTTAACGTATCCAATTTGACATTTGATGAATTATTCAATGAATTGAATTTACATGAACATCATGCATATACCATCAAAAACAATACAATCGTCATCAAACCTAAAGTTAAAATCACTAGCAATGTAAACCAAAATTTTATATTGACAGGTAATGTGAAAGACAACATCACTAAGAAGCCTATAGCTGGTGTGAGTGTCATTGCTGAAAAAGGTGGAGCAATTTATTCGGCTAGTTCTGATAATAAGGGAAACTTTTCAATAAATGTAAAATCAAACGGTCAATACGATTTAACTTTTTCTTTTGTAGGGTATTTGCGTAATAAACAACAAGTACATGTTTCAGGAACAGAACCGATTGTGGTTGAGGTTTATCTTGATGAGAAGGCTATTTTGTTTGAAGATGTCGTGGTAACAGGATATCAGACAATTAATAAACGTGAGCAGACAGCAGCTATCACATCTTTGAAAATGGAAGATATTATGATGCCCGGTGTTAGTAGTTTAGATCAAATGCTAGAAGGTCGCGTGCCAGAACTAATGGTCATGAATAATTCAGGTGAAGCAGGTGCTACGGCAAGACTTCGTGTACGTGGTACTTCTACTATTTTAGGTAACCGTGAACCACTTTGGGTATTAGATGGATGGCCAATGACGGACCCAGTTAATGTTTCTCCCGAAGATTTGAATAACCCAGATTACATCAACATTATTGGTAATGCTATTGCAGGTATCAATCCTCAAGATATTGAGCGTATTGATGTTTTAAAAGATGCTGCTGCTACAGCATTATATGGTACACGTGCCGCAAATGGAGTAATCGTAGTGACAACCAAAAAAGGTGTCGTTGGAAAAACAAGAGTGAGTTATAACCACTCATCTAAAATCACAAGAAGGCCAAGGTATACGGATCGTGCAATCAACTTAATGAATTCGCAAGAGCGCGTAGAATTTGGTCGTAATTTAGCTAATCTTCATTATCGTTTTCCTACAAGCATGGCTCAAGTAGGATATGAAGGCGCGATCAATAAGTATTATACAGGACAAATCGATTATGATGGATTTTTGAAAGAGGTACAGCATTACGAAACTGTTAATACAGATTGGTTTGATGTTTTGACAAGAGATGCTTATTCTTCATTCCATACAGTAGATGTTTCTGGTGGTACAAAAGAAGTACGTTATTACGGTTCATTGGGATATGATAAGGATAACGGCGTTATCAAAAATTCCTTCAATGATCGCTATAGTATGCGTATGAATTTGGATGCGAACATTACTTCCAAATTAAAAATGAATCTTCGCTTGAATGGTAATGTACAAAATAAAGCTAGCCATATGCGTGATATCAATCCTATTGATTATGCATATAATACTACACGTGCTTTACCAGCTTTCAATGAGGATGGCTCATATTATTACTATAACAAGATTCCAGCAAGTACAAATCGTGAAGCTGATAGATTCAGATTTAATATTTCGAATGAATTAGAAAATTCAAGTGATTTATACAATGGGGCCGGTATGAATGCTAACTTGGATTTAAAATATACTTTTTCTCCTTCATTAGATGTAAGCGTTGGTGGTACATATACGCGTAATAGTACAACGCAAGAAATGTGGTGGGGAGAGAAAACGAATCAAGTTGCAGGTTGGCGTAATTCGGAATATGGTGTTTTGCCTCCAAAAGGAGAATTGGGCCGCTCTGAATTACCATACGGTGGTTCTATCAAGAATACGAATACGATAAGTGACAACTATGGTTTCCGTATTCAGAGTGATTATAGAAAATCATTTGGTAGTGATAAGCAACATTTAATTACAAGTACTGCAGGTTTTGAGGTGCACAGCACATCAAATAGCTCGTATGCTGACGAAGCGAGAGGTTTTATCAAAGAAAGAGGTAACCAATTTATTAACGGTGTATCAAATCTTGATGATTATCCACTCTATAAATCATGGCTCAACCAAAATCATAGATCGGTAGGTGCGGGGCTCTCCAATGTCGTTTCAGGATATTTAACAGGAAGTTATTCGTATTCAAATCACTTTACGGTTTCGATGAATGGACGTACAGATTACTCAAATAATTTTGGTAGCCGTAGTAATGAAAAATTCTTACCAGTATGGGCAGTGTCAGGTATGTGGAATCCTAAACATACTTTATTTAATAATTTTGACGCATTATCTGAATTAAGATTCAGAACATCATTTGGTAAACAAGGTAACATGTTGCCAGATCAAGGTCCTAATTTAATCATGAAATTAGGTGTGTTAGATCCACATTATAATGAGAATACTTCTACAGTAGCAAGATTCCCTAATCCTAATCTACGTTGGGAGCAAACAGCATCATTTAATGCGTCGGTAGATTTAGGCTTTTTCAGAAATCGTCTAAGCTTAAGTGGTACATATTATAACAAGCAAACAGAAGATGCTTTTACTAGTGTCAAAGTTTCTAGTGTAAACGGTATCCTAGAATACGTGATGAATAATGGAGGTTTGCGTAATTATGGATATAGTTTAACAATTGGTGCAAAACCAATATCAACTGATGATTTCACTTGGAATTTTTATACGATGTATTCAGCTAATAAAAATAAGCTTCGTGTAGGTTCTTTAGAGAATTTTGAGTATTCGAATTATTTGAATGGTACTGCATTAGTAGATGGTGAATCAGTAGGTACATTTTATTCTTACCAATTCTTGGGACTGAATCCACAAAATGGTTTACCACTTTTTGAGGATTACGAAGATCGCAAACACGTATTGGAAGGAAAGTCATTAGAAGAAACTGTAAAAATGACAATGGTGAATAGTGGCGTAAGAGAGCCAAGATTTAACGGAAGTTTTTCAAATAGCTTTAGATATAAATCTTTCTCATTGTCAATGAATATGACGTATAGCTTAGGTTCTAAGGTTCGTTTATTCCCAATGTATTCACCAGTGAGTGGTGGTATCAAAGCTGAAACAAACGTACGTAAAGAATTCGTAGAAAGATGGCAAACTCCAGGTGACGAGTTGATTACAAATATTCCTGCAATCATTTCTCCATCTAACCCATTATACTCAGCATATAGCACACACTACTCAAGAATGGTAAACTCTAAAATCCCTGTATTTGTAGCAAGTGTTTGGGATATGTATGATAATGGAAATCAGCGAGTTGTTAGTGGTAATTTCTTGAAGATGACATCTTTGTCGATGCGCTATACATTAAAACCGGATCAACTTAAAAAGACACCTTTCTCTGCAGCGGCGTTAAGTTTCAATACACAGAACTTATTTACACTAAGTGCTAAAGAATTAAGAGGTCAGGATCCTTCGCAAGCAGGATTTGCGGCAGCTTCGTTATCGATTCGTCCGGCGTACACACTTCAATTTAATGTTTCTTTCTAATAATGAAAACTATGAAAAAACTACTTATTTTATTAGTTGTATTCATCAATATAGGGTGTAAAAAGTTTTTGACAGATTACTCTCAAGATTTAGTAATCGTGAAGACAACTACTGATTTAGATGAAATCATGTTAGGATCGGCTTATCTCCCGAGTCAAGATGGATTAACGGCTTTCGTATCGTCACGTAATACAGCACCTTTTCTAAATTTTTTGGATGACGATATCAACACTGTAATTGGTATAACCAAAGCATTTGAACAAAAAAGTAATCCATTCTTAAATCCATACTTGTATGGCTATATGACTTGGCAACTTGAAGTAGATCGAGGATATGATAATACTATTGCTTATACCGACGATTTAGCTTGGCAATATATCTATAATCGAATTAATATCGTGAATATGGTATTAAAAGAATTAGAAAATGTACCAAGAAATACGGATGCTGATAAGTTAGCAGCGGTAAGAATTGAAGGAGAAGCTTTATTTTTACGAGCTCAATATTATCTATTGTTGAGTAATCTATATGGTGATGCATATAATCCGGCTGATGCAGATGTTAAGCTAACTGTACCTTTGAAATTAACGGAGTTTGTTGAGCATGAAGGAAGTGCTTCTACACAATTTAACCGTGCTACAGCAAAAGAAATGTACAGTCAGATCGTAGCTGATTTGGAAAGATCGGTAGCTTGTTTTGATGAAAGTCCTCAAACTAAAAAGCTATATCGTGCATCAGGTCCTGCTTCAAAACTTTTGTTGAGCCGAGTTTATTTATACATGCAAGATTGGGAAAAAGCCTATAATACAGCTGCAAGCTTTGTAGCTAAAAATAATTCGCTTGTAAACTTAAACATACATGACATTACTAAACCGGTCTTGGATGAGAATAACAGAGAAGTTATTTTTTCGCATGGAAATCTAAGTACACGTACAGTGTTAAAAGGTGCATCGGATGATGTATGTGTAAGTAGAGATTTGTATGATTTGTACGCTGATGATGATTCACGTAAAGATGCATACTTCGCAGTTCACGCTCGCACAGATAGCGTAGGATTAAGCAATAAATACGACAGAACGCTTCGCCGTACATACGTATCAGATATATTCACTTTGAGAAATGTCGAAGGTTATTTAAATCTTGCAGAAGCGGCAGCGATGTTAGGTAGAGTAGATGATGCTGCTAACGCATTAAATACATTACGTAATGTAAGAATTAAAGAATATACTGCGGCTCAATATGATGCAAGTAGTATTGTTGAGGAGGTGAGAGCAGAGCGCAGAAAAGAGTTGTGTTTTGAAGGACACCGTTGGTTCGATTTGAGACGTTATGCAGTTAATCAAGTTCAGCCTTTCCAAAAAGATATTATTCGCTATTATACAGTTTATGATAACAATTCAGACGCGTTAATTCAAACTGAAATATATCGCTTACCGGCTGGAGATCCTGCATATACTTTTTTAATTCCAAAATCGGTAATTGAATTTGAGCCAGGGTTAGTTAACAATCCGAGAAATTCACGTGAATATGAAGCGTTATTGGACTAAAAAATAATAATATACACTATGAAAAAAATAATTTACTTCTTTTTTGTGCTATTATTTGTTAGTTGCAAAGAAGATGCAATCACTCCGAATATAAATTTTGGTTCTCCGTATGTCATCACGGATAATCCAGCAGATGAGGTTCAACACAAGCGTTATCTTTTATATAAAGAATATGGAGTTCCGGTGTTTTTTACAGATACAGTAAGCTCAATTTATCTTACTAAAAACGTACATGGAGACTCGGTATTCACATACGAGAAGCTAGATCTAAACTGGGGTTTTACTTCTGTAGGTTCAGTAGAATATACATATAAATTCATACAAGCTAAAGAGGACCAACTAAAGGCTTTAGATAATATCGAAAAATACTTACAAAATTCTCTTCCTAATTTGAGACCTTTTTCTATTTTCTTAGTAGATCAGTTTGAAGCTAAAGGTAGTAGTGATGTATTGACGATAGACGATCTAACTACACCTGCTCCTCGTAATAGAGTGACTACTGTTAATACGTATAGAACATTAGTTGTATCGCAAGCGCAGAAATCATTCAGTGAGGATTTTTGGCCGCAATATACTATTACTTTATTGAAATCTCAGGTCAAAAAAGCTATTACCAGTAGTGCATATAATGCCAAGTTGATTGAATTTCAATTAGTAAATAGTGCAACACAATTTGAGCAAAGGTGGTCTGCACTTGGAGCCAATGAAACTGGTTTTACACCTGCAAGCTGGAGAACATTTAATTATAATACGGAATATACTGGAGCTCTTGCTACTACGTATAATAAAATAATTAGTGTATTTGGTCCGTACGGATTTATAGGTTTTTCAACTAGATATGGTATATGGTATAGTCCTAATACTACTGACGATAGAAACTTATACATCGATGCGATATTGAGTTATAATCAAGAAACCTTCGAACGTGTATGGGGAAATAGTCCTTTAGTGATGGAAAAATACTCGATTATGAAAGATATTATTGTTAATGATATGAACATTCCTTTAGATCAAATAGTAAAATAATGAACTCATTAATTAAAACATTAGTCGTTATACTTGCTTATTCATTCACATCTTGTGAAAAGGATAATGAAAGTAAAACTATAGAAACTTATGAGATAAGTCAAGAATTAATAAATGGTGTATCTTATAAATGTATAACAATAGGTGATCAGGTTTGGATGGCAGAAAACTTGAGAACTCGTTTGGATGGAGGTCGCGCAGATGGAACTATGACTTTCAATGAACCCTTTGTTACTTTTGCATCTAAAGAGTCATTAGAGCTTAGAAGAATAGCAGAAGCTGAAATTATCAAGCAATGGGAAGCAGGATTTTTTAATGTTAACAATACTGTTAATCAAGAATCTAAACTTATGATTGAAGAATTGTCTGGAAACTTCTTTAATAATACATCGCAAACATGGATCGACCATGTCAATTGGTATGATTACTGGACAGACTGGCAAGCTAGATATAGTCGTACTACTATAGATTTGGTTAAAAATGAAGTTACCAGATTATTTGTTGAGGCTAAGAAAATTGTTCTTCTAAATGCAGCTGATCAAGATTACCTTCAAACACATGGTAATTTATACACATTTGAAGCGAGTAAAAAAGTAGTTCCTGAAGGTTGGAGAATTCCATCGGATGAAGATTGGATGAATTTAGAGAAAGCGATGGGCATGTCCGATCAAGATATTCGTAAGAAAGAAGAGTGGAGAGGAAACATCGGTAGTTTATTAAAGTCTAATCCTCTTGTAGATAATTTTAATGCAACACTTGGTGGAGCATATATCTATGGAATTAGTGAAAATAGTAATGACAACTTTAAGAATAAAGGTTTACGTGGCTATTGGTGGACGTCAACAAAAGACGAAACAGCAGTAGATAGCACGTATTATATTAGATCATTGCGCTTTGATAACGATCAAATGCTAAGAGGTACTACACGTACAGCTAATACAGCCTATAGTATCCGTCTTGTAAAAGATAAATGATATTTGATTTTTTCAAATTTTAAAATGGGTTGAATGCAAAAAACATTCAGCCCATTTTAATTTAATAACATTTCTACTATTTTAAGGCAGAAATAATTGTTTTGCTAGATTTCTCTAAATAATAATCTTTTAGAATATTTACGATTTAATGTTCTAAAAATTGTTCTGCTTCAAAATGTTTAACCAACTAATTTAACAATTTGTAATTGAGCTGAACAAAAAGAAAGTCTACCATTTTACAACCACTATATAATTTTTTCCTATATGATATTAGTTCCAAGCAACCCTGGAACATCTTTAAATAATGTATAACTTTAGAACTTGTGGTAGCTTTGCAAAACCATCTTTTTATAAATTATATTAAGTTGGCTTTTATAATTATTGAATAATCCAAAATAGTCATCAAAATTCATAAGATTTAATTTTGGTTATTAGGCATATTTCTCATCATTGTAGGGGATTAATTTCACCATGCTTGGATATTTAAGTTTTCCAGCATAATCAACACAACTCTTCTATCACTTCTCAGTTTGCCATAATTATTCAATCTATTGATGATTCGTTTTATAAAAGCTAATAATTTCTCTTCAACGACCTTGCGCTCAACTAGCAGGACGGCGAGCGAATAGGAGTAAAGCTGTATTATAAATCGTAAACAATAAATTTATTAATGATTTGCGAGACAAAAGCGAGACAATTCATCAAAAAGTACCGTTTCAACTATATATTGATATAAATATTATTAACAGATTTTTTAACCACTCATAAGGCGAAAGAATTAAAAACAGTGTTTAAATAGTATTTGGATAGGTTTAAAAACAAAAAATCCCCACATTTCTGTGAGGATTTCAGTGCTCCCAACTGGGCTCGAACCAGTGACCAAAAGATTATGAGTCTTCTACTCTAACCAACTGAGCTATAGGAGCAGATTTTTGTTGGTGTCAATTGTGAAGTTTATTCCCTTTTGACGATGCAAATATTGATATTTGTACCGAGAAAACCAAATTAAAAATGCAAAAAATTGAAAATATTATTCTTGATTATGGCAATGTAATTTTCATGATTGACTTCGCAAAATCGCAACAAGCTTTTACTCAATTAGGTATCACAAACGTAGGTGAAATATTTGCGCATTCGGGTCAAATCGAGCTTTTTGATGATTTTGATAAAGGTAACATTACATCTGCACAATTTAGAGATGGCGTGCGTGATTTAACGAAAAACAATACCTTGACGGACGATCAAATTGATACTACTTGGAACGCACTATTGATTGGTGTTCCACAAGGCAAGCATGAGTTATTACTTGCCTTAAAAAGTAAATACAGAACTTTTCTTTTGAGCAATAACAATGCAATACACTACGATTATTGCATGAAGCATATTCAGGATACATATGGTTTTGAAGACAACAGTTGTTTATTTGAACAAACCTATTATTCTCATTTGATGGGTATGCGAAAACCAAACGCTGATATTTTTGAATATGTGTTGAAGGAACAGAAATTAGATCCGACGCGTACTTTATTTATTGATGATAGCCCGCAGCATTTACGTACAGCAAATTCGTTGGGCTTACAGACAGCGCTGTGTACAACGAAAGAACCACTTGATGTAATAGTTAAAAAATGGAATTTGCTGTAAATTAAGGAAACATATTACTATATATTTGTGTTTTATATATCTATAATAGGAATTTAAGTTGATTATTTGAGTTAAGGGTTTGCAGAATCCACTTTTATTTCTACCTTTGCACCACAAAGAATTTTTCAAAACGAAAGGAGGTATACAGGAACTATGATTATCGTAAATGTTAAAGAAGGAGAATCTCTAGATAGAGCATTAAAACGCTTCAAAAAGAAATTTGAGAAGACTGGGGTTTTACGTGAATTACGTTCTCGTCAAGCATTCGAGAAGAAGTCTGTAACTCGTCGTATTCAAGTTAAGAAAGCAATCTACAAACAAGGATTACAACAGGAAGTAACTGCGTAGTTGTTGTGTAGAACACAATATTAAAGTCAATCCATTAGGGTTGACTTTTTTGTTGTGTGCCCAGCATGGGCAATAACTCTAGGGTGTAAGTCCCGAACACGCCTTTACAGTGGGAAGTGTT
>NZ_WUQY01000052.1 GCF_009829085.1 Sphingobacterium bovisgrunnientis | reverse complement strand
AGCAAAGAAGGCAAAGGTTTTGATTCGCGTTATAGCCAGCGTGGCGTTCAATGGGTTGTCAAAACCGTTTGTAAAAAAGCGGGAATCCTCAAGGAGGTACATACCCATACACTACGCCACAGCTATGCTACGCATTTGTTAGAAGATGGTGTGAATATTCTACAAGTTCAGAAGCTTCTGGGGCATGAACGTGTGGAGAGCACGATGGAGTACCTGCATGTTTGTCAGTTAGCCCAACAAAAAGTCCATAGTCCTCTTGATATCGTTTTTGCTTTATGCAGCCGCACTGGGAAGTCGCCGATGTGCTAGGAAAAGTAGATTTATCCCATCAAAACTTTACGGTTCACCAAGAGAAAACACTAAGAGCTTTAACATTATGTAGAACAGCCGCTTTGGGAGGTCATGTTGATGCATGTGATTCTTGTGGGAACATAAGTATTAGTTACAACAGTTGTCGAAATCGTCATTGTCCGAAATGTCAAGGTCATAAACGTGAAGAATGGATTCAAGCTCGAGAGCAAGATTTATTGCCTTGTTCGTACTATCATTTGGTTTTCACTTTGCCCGATACGCTTAATGGTTTGGCCATCTCACATCCGCATATCATTTACCGCCTGTTGTTTGAAACCACTTGGTCTACCTTATCACAGTTTGGTAAAACCGAAGGATTACAATCGGGTATGATTTCCATTCTGCACACTTGGGGACAAAATCTGAGTTTACATCCGCATTTGCACTGTATTGTTCCAGGTGGAGGTATCGATGAAAATGGGAAGTGGAGAGGTAAAATTAAAGCTGATAAATATATGTTTTCAGTGCTAGCATTGAGTAAAGTCTTTCGGGCTAAATATGTGGCGTTATTGCGTAAAGAGAAACTCACCAACTCTGCTATTAACCAGAGTTTGTTTGAAAAGAATTGGGTAGTGTATGCTAAACGACCATTTGGTGGCCCCAAGCAAGTGATAGAATACTTAGGACGGTATACACATAAGGTAGCTATCAGTAATCATCGGATAAAAAGCGTAAGCCATCAAGAAGTTACGATTAACTACAAAGACTATAAAGATGGAAGTAAAACCAAGGAACTGAAGTTGAAACATGAAGAATTTGCCCGACGTTTTAGCTTGCACATTTTGCCGCGCAGATTTGTTCGTATTCGTCATTACGGTATTTTAAGTAGCCGCTGGAAACGAGGTAAGCTTCAGCAATTACAAGATACGTTAAAAATTACTAGACCCGAAAAAGCAGCCAAAATGCAACATCTTAAATGTCGCTGTTGTCATGAAGGAAACTTGGTTACGATATTGATTTTTGGAAAGAGAGGTCCACCAAAAGATTACCTTCTTGACCATAAACTTGTCCCTGTAAATTAGCTTTTATGGGTAAGGGAACTTGTGTTCAGAAGTGATGGTAATCAGTATAATAAACTGATTATTAATAGTTAAAACCATAAAAAACAAAAAAGCAGGCCTCCACCTGCTCGAATATCTTCTAACCTAAAAATGAAAACTCCATAAAGATAGGTATCCAGTAACCGGTTCCGTTCAACGGGCTTTCATCTCGAGCCCTACGGGCAAGACGAAAGCTTAGTTATTATCTGTAGCTATTTTTTACGTTTTATCTCTACTTATACTAAAAAAGATAATACGTACTGTATTATCCTTTTATTTTTTCTATTAAATTACGATAAAATCTATAAAACACCAAAATGTTTTAGTGCATTCCAGATGCCATCGGAGTCTACATCGTCGGTCGTATAATCAGCAATTTCTTTGACTTCTGGATTGGCATTACCCATCGCTACCCCAATACCTACATGTTTCAGCATGGTGATATCATTACCGCCATCCCCAAAAGCCATTGTATTAGCTCTATCGATTCCAAAGTATTCACAAAATACATCAATACCTACTTGCTTGCTTTGTCCTTGGGGATTTACATCTGCAAAAAGGGGAGACCAGCGTGAAGCCAATGAATTAGGCATTACTTTCTGCATAAATTCCTTTTCTTCCTCTGGACCTAAGAAAATGTTTGTTTGCAAGATGGACGAAGTATCTACTTTTTCCATATCCACCAAAGGAGGTACAGGAAGATTGAGATGCGCATACATACCAGCTATTTCAGGCGTCACATCGTGTATGCTCACTTCTTTTTCGGACATAAATGAAAAACTCAATGGGTTTTCTTTCGCATAGTTCAAGATCGATTGGATATCGTTACAATCTATTGCTTTTTTGAATAGTATTTCGCCTTCTTTACTCAGACAGTAACCCCCATTAAAGGTGATGTAACCATCAAAATTAAGGTAACGAACATGATCAATACTATTTATAGAACGACCAGTAGAAAGAATAGTTTTGATGCCTTTGGCTTGCAATTGTTCGATTGCTTCTTCGGTAGAAGGAGATACTTCGTGAGTCTTGAAACTCAATAAGGTACCATCAATATCGAAAAATACGGCTTGAATGTTTGGGTTTTGCATATAAATGTAATGTGGTTCAAAAGTAAAAAGATATTCTTCAAAATTCAACTTCGAAGGCGCTTTTCGTATCTTTGACGATTCATCAACAGAACAAACATGAGCGTTTTACCCGCATTCTTGACTCAAATCAAAGAAAGTATAGCAAATGAGAGCTTTATCAAACTGTCTTTGGGAAACTACAAAGGCGAAATTGCGCAGCTTAAGAATATCTATGTCAAAGCTGTATTGATAAAGCGTGAACTCAAACTTTCGTTTACCTACCGCTATCAAACACGTGACATTACGAAGAATTTTGAGGTAGAAGCGTGGCAGACGGAGATTGAAAATATGTTGGATTCAACAGGATTTCGTATATGTACGTTATTTACAACTACAGAAAATCGTATTTGTGAGCTTAATGCAAAGCAGGTTTGGTCTGTGAAGTCTGAGAAAGCAACAGCGGTAAAGCCTATAGATCTTTCTCACGATAAGCAAAAGGAACGTAAAGTTGGAGATTCAAACAAAGCGTATTTGAAAGAATTGCGTTTGACGGATGAGCAGGGGAAAGTATACAAAAATGCACAAGATAAGTGGAAACAAATCAACCATTATATCGAACTGTTGAGTACAGAGTTGAACGCTTTGCCTGCTAAGAATTTATTGCGTGTCGTGGACATGGGCGCCGGAAAAGGGTATTTGACCTTTGCATTATACGATTATCTGAACAATGAATTGAATCGTAAAGCCGAAGTCGAAGGGGTAGAATACCGACAAGATTTGGTGGAATTGTGTAATGCGATTGCGCAAAGAAGTGATTTTGATCAGTTGAATTTTGTGCAGGGAACTATTGAGGACTACAAACCTAATTCGGATTTGGATATACTAATCGCTTTGCATGCTTGTGATACGGCGACAGACGATGCCATTTACAAAGGTATTCAGCACAATGCAAATCTTATCGTCGTAGCTCCGTGTTGCCACAAGCAAGTTCGGCGTCAACTCGAACAAGTAAAAGCCAAAAATGATTTGTCTTTTATGACTAAGCACGGCATTTTTTTGGAACGTCATGCCGAAATGTTGACAGATGGCATCCGTTCGTTGATCTTAGAATATTTTGGTTACCAAACTAAAGTTATGCAGTTTATTTCGGATGCGCATACGCCTAAGAATGTGATGATTGTAGCAGTGAATAAAAATATTGATAAAGCAAAACAAGCGGAAATCTTAGCGAAGTTAAAAACCACAAAAGCCTATTTTGGTATTGAATACCATTATTTAGAGAAGATTTGTGGATTATAAAATTATAAAGCCCTTGCTTATTATTTGAGCAAGGGCTTTTTTCTTAAATGCCCTAATATTGGTTGGGCAGATATTGTTTCTTCAAAAAGTATTATAGCTGTATAGAATACAATATTATTGAAGTAATTTATTACTTCAAAAAATCTCTTATTATTTGCAAGCCTTGTACTACATGTTCTGGTGGTAGTCCATGCCCTCCTGAATAGTAGAATTTCTGCACGTCAATATTTTTACTTTTTAATGCTGTTTCAAATTTTTGCGCTTGTGAAATCGGTAATAACCTATCATCTTGTCCATGTAACAACAAGTATTTTGTTGTTGTATTATTTATAAAATTTAAAGGCGAAGCTTGAAAATAGTTTTGTTCCTTGTTTTGTGGTGTACCTCCCAAGAATGCTTCCAGAACTTGTTTAGCTTCCGCATTTCCATCGGTATACAAAGATTTCAGCTCGTAGGCTCCTGATATTCCAATTGTACCTTTGATACGAGGAGAAGGGTTCTTGACAGTATACAATGCTGCTAAATGTGCACCAGCACTACCACCTAAGATATATGTAGCATTACTGTTGATTTGGTAGGATGTAGCATTTTTTAAGATAAAGTCCATAGCCGCTTTGACATCTTGTTCGGCTGCTGGATATTGATTTGCTTCACTAGTGGCTAATCGGTAGTTAAATGAAAATACAGCGATGTCAGGAAATTCTTTTTTTAAATTTTCGATATTATCTCTATTTAGAATTACATCAAAATCTGATTTATCACCACCAATCCAGCCTCCACCATGAATTAAAACGAGAATCTTAGTTTTAGTTGTGTTTCTTCCTGACGGAAGCATGATATCCATTTTATTTCTTTCATGAGGATCATAGCTTATATTCTCTAAAATAATATCTTCATTTGTTGGGTAAGTTATTTCATTTTCGTCTTTACTACAGCTTAATAGTAGCACTGTAAAAATTGGGCATATTAGAAGTAATTTTAGCTTTTTCATAATCGAAAGTTTATAGTGTTCTGTAAATATCTTTCAATTATGATGCCGATATTAATTGTTGGTTAAATTGTTGTTTCAGGATTATTTATTGGAGTTAATGGAGTCTAATGTTCCATATTTCTCGATAATATAAATGGTCGCTGCTTTAAGAGCCCTATCTCTATTTACTGGATGATATCCTGGTCCTGTGAAAAATTCTACTTTATTTTTAACCTTTGAATACCAAATTTTTTTTAAGTCTTTGTCCGTTAAAGTATCTGGTCGTGTGATTTTCCTTAAGGATAATAAAGATTTGTCTTTTACATGGATAATTTCTTGTTCAATATTGCGTTCCCCACAATCGACTGCTATATATTTTTCTCCATCCCAATAGGCGCAGTCATTGTCATTAAATTTATTATATGTTATCAAGCCAATAGGAAGCATGGTCATAATTCCTACTATTGAAGCGATTGATTTTATTTAACCATGAAAAAATATTAATGTTATTTTTATTTATAGGATTTTCTAAATTATCATCTTCTTTCTGTATATCTGGTTCATCAAGCTTTTTTTTATCGGAAATATACGTTTGGCTATTGCATTCCGAAATTTCTGTATTTACTTCTTCTGACTTTTCTATTCTCCATTTGTGATAAGGTCTAGGCTGAAAATCTATTAGTATGGCACTTAATTTAACGATTATTTCACTTGGTTCTTTGGTACTACCAATTAGATAATTTTGAACTGATTTCAATTTGCCTAGATCTGTTCTTTTAATTGCAAATTCGAGACTTTCATACCCTCTTTTTGGGTCGAAAAACTCTTGAAAAATATTCTTATCATCTGTTTCCAATTCATTTTTTAAACAAAGAATAGCATGATCTCGGAGATTAGCAGGAGTGGGGTTTTCCATCCAGGAGGATAGCTTTCCATTCTCTTTTTTTGAAACGTAATCAACAATTACTTCGGATTTAAAACTGTCAAAATAAAACATATTAGGTTATTAATGATGTTAGCTATTATACACATTTATTTTTAGTTGACATATCAAGTCTCCAATTCAAACTAACTATTTTATTGCATCGGAAAAATCGGAAATAGCAGAAATCTCAGAAATGTGTGCATTACAGCGTTTTGTAGCTGAATATATTTGCTTCAAGGAAATCAAGATACATCTATTGATCAGTAAGACATAAAGATATAAAATGGTTTTCAAACGGTAATTGCAATGGTAATTATTTACGAAAAGGGAAGTATAAATGGTTCCCTTTGCACTTACTACTTCCCGCAAAATCAAAAGGCCTTCTGAATTACAAAGTCATAGTCGTGAGGAAACGACTGAGACTAGTTTTTGACCTTTAATTTTTAATACCATGAAAATGATTTTGTTCATAGCCTTGCTATGGAGCACGGGACCAGTATGCAATTTACAAAATGAAAATAATGTAATTCTGACTGATAACAATGAAAATACAGGAGACAAGGGTGCTGTCAGACCTCCGATTCCACCAGTACCACCTATATTACCGATAGGGAATCCTATAATTAGCTAAAAAAATAAGGCAGGTAATTTTACCTGCCTTATTTTTTTTAGCTATATTGTTGATCCAAACATCTAAGAAATCTAGTGTTAAAATCAGTTATTATATTATTTGCCTTTATCCTGTTGATTACTGTTTCTTGCG
This sequence comes from Sphingobacterium bovisgrunnientis, assembly GCF_009829085.1. Classification (GTDB taxonomy): domain Bacteria; phylum Bacteroidota; class Bacteroidia; order Sphingobacteriales; family Sphingobacteriaceae; genus Sphingobacterium; species Sphingobacterium bovisgrunnientis. Next base: position 10,327 of record NZ_WUQY01000052.1, on the reverse strand, counting down.
GTGAGAATCCAACTAAATCAATTCGTAATTCTCCTCATAAAACTGAGATAAATACGAATTACACAATAGCCAATACCTTACTTCAAGAAAATAAATTAGATAGTTCATTTTTTTATTTCGACTTGGCATCTGATGAATTTTTGGAAAAGGGGGATAGCCTTACTGCTGCTACATGTCTTATTCAGATGGCTATTACACTCTTTTTGGAGGGTGATTTTTACGGTTCACAAGAGACATCTATTGAAGCAGATAGGCTGATAAATAAGAGAAATAAGGACCATTATGCACTCTTGGCTTATAATTATAATAATTTGGGGAATGCAATATCGGGTTATGGTGATCATAGTGAGGCAATTAAATATTATGATTTGGCAATTGAATTTGCAACTGATAGTTTGAATACCGCAACATATTCTAATAATAAGGCAGTCACTTTATCCTATGCGAAAAAATTTAAAGAGGCTTATGCAATTTTTGATACCATTCTAAGCTCAAATTTTTCTTCGAAGAATGAATATGCACGTGCACTATCCAATTATGCAAATACAAAATGGCACATAGATGCTACATATAACCCTACTCAAGATTTTCATAAAGCATTAAATATTCGTATTAAAGAGGATGATTTATACGGTATGAATGCGTCTTATGCACATTTGTATCAGTATTATTCAAATAAAAATCTAGACTCGGCTTTATTCTATGCGCAAAGAACATTTCAAATTGCTACAAAATTAAAAAGCGCAAAGGATAAAATTAATGCAGCAGAAAGGTTAGTACAATTAAGTAAAGCGGATTCGGCTAAGTATTATTTTGCTATTTATAAGAATTTAAGTGACAGTGTGCGGATTGCACGTCTCAAAGCGAGCAATCAATATGCGATGATTCGCTATGAAGCCGAAAAGAATAAGACAGAAAACTTTCAATTGCAAAAAGAAATATTGGATAAAGATATCAAAATGATAAGGCATAGATCTATTGCAATTAGTATAATTGCGATTTTCTTAATCAGTTTTGGATTTTTTATTTATCGATACAATAAACGTAGGCAGCAGCTTAAATTAGAAACTGAAGCCAAAATCAAAGAAAATCAACTAAAAACTTCCAAAAAAGTGCATGATGTAGTCGCAAATGGCATCTATCGTGTCATGTCCGAAATAGAGTATAAAGCAGATTTCGATCGCGATGAGCTTTTGGATAGGTTAGAATATATGTACGAAAAGTCAAGAGATATTTCTTACGATACAGATGATATGGAATCAAATAGGTCTTTTGAGAATGAGATAGCTAATCTGATAAAATCGTTTACGCATGAAAAATTAAAATTATTTATCTTAGGTAATGATGACGTACTTTGGAATAAAATTTCAAAAAATATTAAAGAAGAGTTATTATCAATCCTACAAGAGTTGCTTGTAAATATGCGAAAACACAGTGGTGCTAACGAGTTGATTATTAGGTTTGAATTGATTTCTGATAAACTGCATATTCACTACTCTGACAATGGTGTTGGTCTTTTAAAAAATTTTAATAAAGGAAATGGATTGGTTAATACGGGAAACCGTATTGAAAAGTTAGGCGGTACGATTAACTTTGATTTAGAAAGGAAAAACGGGACGCAAATTAACGTGGAAATTCCTTTCTACTAAACTTTACAAGGTTGTATGTTTAAAAAAGTTTTAATTGCAGAAGATCACGAAGTCGCCAATATTTCAGTACAACGTACATTGAATGATTTGGGCGTGCAGGAAGCTAAATATGTATACTATTGTGATGATGCCTTAGCTTGGATTAGCAAAGCATTGCAAGATCAAGCCCCGTATGATGTACTTATAACTGATTTATCTTTTGAAGAAGATAACAATAAGCAACGTATTACAAGCGGAATCGATTTAATTCAAGCGGTAAAAGTGATACAACCAACAATCAAAATATTAGTTTTTTCTGGAGAGAACCGTCCAGTTATAATCAATAAATTATTTAATAATTATGGAATTGATGCTTATGTACGTAAAGCGAGACGTGATGCACAATATTTGAATGAAGCGTTAAAAGCATTAAGAAACGATAAAACGTATGCCTCGCAAGATATTAAACAAATTCTTAAAGAAAAAAATACATTTGAATTTAGTACAGTGGATATTCTAATTGTAAAATACCTTGCTGATGGTGTAAAACAAATGGATATCCCTCATTATTTAAAACAAATGAATGTAAAACCGTCTGGGCTAAGTAGTATAGAAAAACGCCTTAACACCATGCGTGAAGTACTCTCATTTACTAACAACGAACAGCTAGTAGCTTATTGTAAAGACAAAGGTTTTATATAGCTACTAAAAATTTTACTAATCCCTTATTAACTTAAATATCAATAAGAAAGTAGATCGAAAGGTCTACTTTTTTTATTTTATATAAATGTATTGTTTACGGGAAACCGTAAGGAAAGCTGTTGGTTGTAAAGTAGAAAGAAAAGGGGTTGAGTTAGTAAAAAGTTTTATGGAAAAATTGTAAGTTAAGGTATATTTGTACCCAAATGAAAAATATGCTGAGAGTTATTTTACTGTTCATAACGACCTTGCTTGCCTATTGCCAATCCCAGATTAATACTTATTCTACGATTTCATTTGATGAAAAATTCGAAGAGAAAATGTTTACAGATCCAACTATTTTTAAAGTTGATGGTTTTGTAGATGGCGATACATTTTGGGTGTTAAATGCAGATAGTCAGCGCGTAAAAATTCGCCTTATTGGTATTGACGCTCCAGAGAACAAAAATGTTTTTAACAAGAAGAAACATCCTTTTGGAGTCCACGCTAAAGCATATACAGATAGTATCTTAACCAAACATTCTTACCTGAAGTTAGCATTTGATGTGGACTCAATCGATCGTTACGGCAGGACTTTAGCTTATGTATATTTAAATGATGGTACATTTCTCAATGAAGATCTAGTTAAAAATGGTTATGCTACCGTAATGACCATTAGTCCGAACGTTAAGCATGATAAATTATTTTACGAAGCTCAAGTCTTTGCTCGTGAACATAAATTAGGTATTTGGAAGGATTAAAATACAATATTAATCATTTGCTTTAAATCCATAATTTATCTAACTTTCTGAGACATATGGTTAAGGCATTAAAGAATATTCCATTAGAACTCCTGATATGGGTTACTGCGTTTATAATTCTTTATAACCTGAACTTAGAAGAGAATGACTCTACAATATGTCCTGTACATAATCTTGGATTCAAATGGTGTCCTGGTTGTGGATTAGGGAAGTCTATACATCTAGTTTTGCATGGCGAATTTCGGAATTCCTTTGAGATGCATTGGCTTGGGATTCCTGTATGTATAGTCTTATTTTACCGGATTATTCAATTGATAAGATATAAACTTAAATATAAAAATGGCAACTAACGCTTTTATACACCTTGATGGGATTACCAATGAGGAATTGATGAATTTAAATCACATCACAGCAGGTCTCGAAGAATCAAAACTCAGGACTTTTGTTCAAATCTATACTACCAGAAGAAAGAAAGCACAAGATATCTTATTATTTACTTTATTAGGATTAGTCATAATTGCAGGTGTACAACGTTTTGTATTGGGACAGATTGCTATGGGAATACTTTACTTTTTTACAGGAGGATTTTGTCTTATAGGAACTATCGTGGATCTGATAAACCACAAATCCATGACTGAAGAATATAATCTTAAAATGGCTACGGAAGTTTTAGCTGTCGTGAGATAGGTATTTAATTGTTTTAACCTTCATAAAACTCCAGCGGCAATCCATCAGGATCGGCGAAGAAAAGAAATCTTTTTCCCGTGATTTCATCCGTGCGTATAGCTTCTGTGGGGATATTGTTTAGCTGCAGTTCATTGGTTGCTTGCTCGATATCGTTTACTTCAAATGCAAGGTGACGTAAACCTAATGCTTCGGGATAGCTTGGACGTGTCACATAATCAGGAAAAGAAAAAAGCTCAATAATGTATTGACCATTTAGCGCTAAATCTAATTTATAGGAATTACGAGACGCTCGAAAAGTTTCCTTTATGATTTCTAGTCCCAATATCTCGGTGTAGAAATATTTAGATTTTTCGTAATCACGTACAATTAGGGCTATATGGTGTACTTTATTGAGCTTCATATATTTTAGAATAATGTGCCGTTTCCGCCTTTTTTCGGGTCATCTGGTTTTTTTGGTATGGGTAGATTTGTACCTATGGCTTTATTTAATTTTTCAATAAAATGAGCCGCTAAAAGAGGAGATTCCACTTCCACATTTTGGTGTATGAAGAAATATAATTGTTTCAAACCAGCTTCTTTCCATTCCAAAATGGTATCAATCCATTCATCTAATCGCGTGTAATCCGAAGGGTGATTCGCACCAACATAACGAACAAATGCAGTAGGAGTAGTCAATCGCATATGCATCATATCACGTCGACCTGCTGTATCCACCAAAACATTTGTTTTATTGGTCTCTTCTAATACTTTGTAGAATTTTTCTGCTACTTCTGGTTTAAACCATTCTTCATTGCGCACTTCAACTGCTAGCGGATAACCTTTTGGAAAATCTTTTAAAAACTTTTCAAGTCTATCAAAATCCTTTGGCTTAAAGTTATCAATCATCTGAAGAAAAGCCATCCCGAATTTATCTTCAAATAATGCTGTAGAATCGACAAATTCTTTGATTTTTTCGTCGGTATTAAGCAATCTCGAAAAATGGCTAATAGATTGTGGGATTTTTGGAAAAAACTTGAAATCTTTAGGCGTCTTATCTCGCCAAGTTTCCACTTGCTGTTTGTTTGGTGAATTATAGAAAGTGGCATTTAATTCGATTGAATTAAATTGCGTAGAATAATATGCCAATTCATCTTTTGTGCCTCTCGGATAGAAACCCTTTAAATCGGTTTTATTCCATTTGGCACATCCTACATACACTTCCATAGGATTATTATCCTTGTTTTCGTTTAATAATTTAATTGTCTCTGGAGGTGTTGGCGGAATTGTAAAATCTATGATCGATGGATCAGGTACTTGTCCGAATTTCATATCTCAAATATTTATCTAAATATAGGTTAAAGCTTTTTGATATTCAAAATCACATCGATATTCTTGTATTTTGCTCATCTTATTGCACTTTTTCTCATAGAAAAATTTTATTTGAGTTTTCGGAAACAATCTAATCGTTAAGCTAGTTATATTCCTAGATATTATTTATATTGATTGAAGTAAGACAATATCTATGTATAAAAGCAGTTTCATTAATTTTTTAAAGTACGAGAAGCGTTATTCAGCACATACCATTACGGCCTATGATACCGAAGTACAATCGTATTTAGATTTTTTGGAAGCTGAAAACATCTCATTTGCTGATGTTGATTACAAATTTTGTCGCTACTATTTTGCTTCAATGCGTGAGAATGGTAAAACAGCCTCCTCAGTTAATCGTGCTATTTCTGTTATCAAATCATATTACAAATACTTGCAACGTGAATCATTGTCACCAACAAACCCTGTTCATTTAATTAAAGCACTGAAAGTTGGAAAGAATTTACCTGTAGTAGTTGAAAAGGAGAAAATGACATTGTTATTGGAGCAGATGGAAGAAATGGATGATTCATTTGAGAATAATCGAGATTTCATCATTGTAGAACTGCTGTTCGGAACAGGTATTCGTCTGGCAGAATTATTAGAAATAAAAGAAAGAGATATTGATTTTTATAATAAAAAAATCCTTATATTAGGTAAAAGGAACAAATTAAGGTTTGTTCCTATGTATTCTTCATTGATTCATGAACTTAAACTGTATTTAGACAAAAAAAGAGAAAGTAAATTACAAAATAATTCTGAGCATTTGATCGTTACTAAAGAAGGCAAGAAAGCGTATCCTAAACTAGTATATCGTGTAGTAAATAAATATCTAACTATGATAACATCGCAAAAAAAGAGAAGTCCTCATATACTTAGACACAGTTTTGCTACATCACTGCTAGATAATGGTGCTGATCTGAACGCGATCAAAGAATTATTAGGACATGCAGGATTGTCTGCGACGCAGATATATACACACAATTCTGTAGAGCGATTAAAAAACATTTATAAACAAGCACATCCAAAAGCTTAAAAAAAGGAGGAAAACATGAACGTAACTGTGCAATCAATTAAATTCGATGCGGATCAAAAATTGATCGATTTTATCAAAAGAAAAACTAGTAAACTAGAACAATTTTTGGATAATATTATCGAAGGGGTATGTTACTTACGACTAGAAAATGTAGAAGATGAAGCTAACAAAGTTGTGGAATTAAAATTTAATATTCCAGGATCTCAATTATTCGCTAAAGCTCAAGCGAAAAGCTTCGAAGAGGCAACCGATGTTGCCGTAGAATCCTTACGTAGACAGATAAATAAACATAAAACGAAGACACGTACAGCAGTAAGTAATCACAAAGAGCTTCTTTCAGAAGAGGAAGAGTTTTAGGTTTATTTTCTTTTAAAATAGAAAAGGGATGTTGCGAAACATCCCTTTTTATTTGCTGTAAACATAAGTTAGTCTACCTAATCTAATATCTCCCGTGCTTGGCGGACAAAGATGCATACCTGAATTAAGACAAACTTTCTGCGAAGCTATATTTTCTTTATACATTCTAGCAATTACCTTTCGCGCATTTAGGAAGTTAATACAGTATTTGATAAGCATCAAACATATTACTGTTCCAAAACCTTTTCCCCAAAAACTATTATGAAGTATAAATCCAATTTCATATACATCTGCTTGTGTAGAACTAAAAATTGAGGCTTCTCCTATAAATTCATTTTCATGTGTTTTGACAACATGTATACCTATAGTATCATTCTGAAACTTTTTTATTTTAGCTTCAACAGATTGAATATTCCAAATTTGTGAAGAATTCGGAATAAATTAGTATATAAATCTCTTATTGAAATTAAGTCTTCATTTGTAGGAGGCGATATTTTAAATAAACTGTTTTCAATAAACATCACATTCTAACCTAAGGCAACATCCAATGTCATCATCACAATAAATCCTCCAATAAATCCTATTGTTGCGAGATCAGAACTTTTATTTTGTTGCGACTCAGGGATAACTTCTTCAATAACAACAAAAATCATTGCGCCCGCTGCAAAGGATAATGCATATGGTAGAATTGGAGAAAAGAAAGTGACGGCTAAAGCACCTACCACACCCGCAATTGGTTCGACAATTGCCGAAGCTTGTCCATAAAAGAAACTTTTACGTCTTGATAATCCCATTCTACGTAAGGGCATCGCAACAGCTATACCTTCTGGGAAGTTCTGTAATCCTATTCCTACAGCTAAGGCTACAGCACCAGCAATACTCGCTTCAGGAATTCCTGCAGCAACACCCCCAAAGAGTACACCTACAGCCAACCCTTCGGGAATATTATGTAGGGTTATTGCAAGTATCATAAGTGTGGTTTTTTGCCATGGTGTTTTCACACCTTCCACTTTTTGAAAATTAACGTGCAAATGGGGTAAAACTTTATCAATACTGTATAAGAACGCCGCACCAAGAAGAAACCCTATTACTGATGGCATCACTTGCGTAAACCCCGTACCTTCACTCATATCTATGGCAGGAATTAGCAAACTCCAAACACTCGCTGCAACCATCACACCGCCTGTAAATCCAAGCATAGTGTCCATTATATTTTTATTGTAACCTTTGAAGAAGAAAACAAATGAAGATCCTAAGGCAGTAACAAGCCAAGTGAATAGCGTAGCATACAAAGCTGCGGTAATGGGATTAATGCTTTCTAAATAAGTTATAATTGAATCTAGCATTTATTTCGTTTTCAATATGTGTATTACGACCATAAAGATACAATTCAAGCTTAAAAAAATAAAAATGTTATAAATTTTATGGAGAATACGAAGGATTTAAATAGAAATCCCTTTCAAACGAGGATTGAAAGGGATTTCTATTTAGATTTTTTTCTTAGTTAAGAACAAATTTTACTTCTTTGTCTGCCACCTTTAATTGGAATTCACCAGACTCTAAAATACGTTTTCCTTTTGAGTCGGGAAAAGATAAATCGCGCATAGGGTCTATTTCAAAAGTGAACGTAACTGTTTCTCCTGATTTTACTTCTTTTTTCTCAAAATATTTAAGTTCTTTAACTGGTCTTGAAATAGATGCATGTGGATCTCTGATAAACCAATGTACTGTTTCTAATCCATTACGTAAACCTGAATTTTTTACAGTTACAGATGCAATCAGCTTGTCTGTTTTGTTTATGACATCTTTAGATAATTTAATGTCACTGTATTCATATTTCGTATAACTTAAGCCATGGGCAAATGGGTATAATGGACCTTGTTGAACATCTTGATACTGCCCCTGATATACGCGTGCAGATTGTCTATGATTATAGTAAATTGGGATTTGTCCAGTAGAATAGGGGAAAGTAATTGGTAATTTTCCAGAAGGATTTATTCTACCTGAAATAATTCCCGCCAATGGAGCACTACCAGCAGTACCAGGTTGCCATACAGCAATAATACCATCTACCAATGGTTCGATACGGGATAATTCAACGGGTCTTCCACTTGATAATACTAACACTATTTTTTTTCCAGCAGTAGCCAAATGTTTCACTAAATCCTCTTGAATTCCAGGTAATGCAAGGTTAGCGCGTGAAGCGTTTTCTCCGCTCCACCCTGATTTTTCACCTAAATACAAAACAACTACATCTGAATTGATTGCTGCTTGGTATGCCGCATCAAATTCTGATTTTTCATTACCTTCAAAATCACAACCACGAACGTATTCAAACTTAACTTTATCACCAAACTCTTTTAGAATACCATCATAGAATGGCGTAACATCTTTGGTCTTTCCAAATGCTCTCCATGAACCCATTACATGATCATTATCTTTAGCAAATGGACCGATTAAGGCAATTTTTTTTGCATCCACTAACGGTAAAATTTGATTCTTATTCTTTAATAGAACCATAGTTTCTTCGGCATATTTCTCAACTGTCTTGATATCTTCTGGCAATAAGAATCTTTTTTCGTCAGGAAGAATATTAACAAATGGTTTTTCAAATAATCCTAATTCAAATTTTAATTTCAAAATGCGACGTCCTGCCTCATCAATTTGTGCAATAGAAATTTCTTTTCTTTAATTAGGTCTTCCAAATGTCGGCCATACAAATTGTCTACCATATCGACATCTGTTCCTGCCGCAAAAGCTTTATAAGCGGCTTCTTTATCATCTTTTGCAACTCCTTGACTTTTCAATTGGTCGATACCGTACCAGTCCGAAACAATTAATCCACTAAAACCGAGTTGTGTACGTAATACATCTTTTAACCAGTGCACGTTGGCCGTGGAAGGTATACCGTTAATATCAATAAATGAACTCATGACTGTAGCAGCTCCTGCATTGACAGTTGCAATGTAGGGTGGCATATATGTTTCCCAGATTGCTTGGTCTGAGATGTCCGTATATACATAATCGCGTCCACCTTCACTTCGACTGTAGCCTTTATAATGTTTTAAACAGGCAGCTACATGAAGACTGTCGTAGGGTTGTGTTCCTTGATAACCTAAAATTGTTGCTACGCCGAATTGCGCATTGGTATAAGGGTCTTCACCATACCCTTCTGACACACGACCCCAACGATGATCGTAAGCAACATCAATCATCGGTGAGAATGTCCATTCTATACCACCTAATCTTGATTCTTTCGCAGCAATCGCTGAAGCTTTTTTCGCTAATGCTAGATTCCACGAGGCTGCTTGACCAAGTGGAATAGGATAAATGGTTTTGTAACCATGGATAACATCGAAAGCGAATAAAATTGGAATACCTAATTTGGATTCTTCCACTGCTTTTTTCTGTATTTTATTTCTAAATACAGGATCTGAACTTGAAAAAATCAATGAACCTATTTCTGGTGAGAGCTCGTTCACAGATTTTTCAATATTATTTGGGTTGTCGTTGTCTCCTTCGGTATGCTGATTTAGTTGCATGATTTTCTCTTTGAGCGTCATACGTTTCAATAGATTATCTAGACGTTTTTGAACAGGAGCTTTAGCATTTTTGTATAGTTCTTGTGCATTTACGTTATGAATAAATAAAAATGACACAAACAAAAAGCATACTGGTTTTAGGTGATTTAATCTCATTAAATTACAAATGGTTAATTTATATTAAAATTACAGTTTATTTAACTCGCTAAAATAGGGATCATGTACAAAACCTGTGGACTAAGCAAATAACTTAGTCAATCTGAATAAGAAAAAATTGATATCACGAACCCC
>NZ_WUQY01000051.1 GCF_009829085.1 Sphingobacterium bovisgrunnientis | reverse complement strand
AAATAAGACTTTGGCAACAAAGCACAAGTCTGTGAAGCCCGAAGCCCATTTGTCTTTAGCAAATGGGTAGTTCACTATTAGTTGTAATATTCTAGTTTGATTATTTATAGTCAATATTTGATTGGTTATTAACAAGAAAAGCCTCATCAATCAAAATGATGGACTGAGGCTTCTTATAGTTTATCTCTTCAGAGAAGAGAATTAATTATGCGTACTCTTCGATTGAAGGACAAGAACAAATCAACATTCTATCACCTTGTGAATCATTCACACGTCCTACTGATGGCCAGAATTTAGCCGTTTTCAAGTAAGGAAGCGGATAAGCTGCAGTTTGACGTGAATATGGTCTATCCCATTCGTCTCCCGAAACTACTGCTGCCGTATGTGGTGCATTTTTCAATACGTTATTTTCTTTATCAACTTCGCCAGCTTCTACTGCTGCGATTTCTTTACGGATGGCGATCAACGCATCACAGAAACGATCCAACTCTGGTTTTGATTCCGACTCAGTAGGCTCTACCATCAATGTACCTGCAACTGGAAATGATACCGTTGGCGCATGGAAACCGTAGTCCATTAAACGTTTTGCGATGTCTGCTACTTCCACACCAACATTTTTGAAACCACGACAATCTAAAATCATCTCGTGCGCACAACGACCGTTTGCTCCTGCATAAAGCACAGGATAATGATCTTCTAAACGCGCTTTAATATAGTTTGCATTTAAGATAGCTGTTTTAGTAGCATCTGTAAGTCCATTTGCGCCCATCATCGCAATATAAGCATGAGAAATCAACAAAATGGAAGCCGAACCAAATGGTGCTGCTGAAACAGCTGTAATACCTTCTTCACCCGAAATTTCCACAACTTTATGGTTTGGTAAGAAAGGAACCAAGTGCGATGCCACACCGATTGGCCCCATACCAGGACCACCACCACCATGAGGAATACAGAATGTTTTATGTAAATTCAAGTGACACACATCAGCACCAATGAATCCTGGGCTAGTCAAACCAACCTGCGCATTCATATTCGCCCCGTCCATGTATACTTGACCACCATTTTCGTGGATAATATTACAGATTTCAATGATTGTCTCTTCAAACACACCGTGAGTCGATGGGTAAGTAACCATTAAAGAGTTTAAGTTTGCTGCATGCTCATTAGCTTTCGCTCTCAAATCTTCAACATCGATATTACCTTTGTCATCCGTTTTCACAACTACAACCTTTAGACCAGCCATAGAAGCTGAAGCTGGGTTTGTGCCATGTGCCGAAGCTGGGATCAAACAGATATTGCGGTGACCTTCACCACGGCTTTTGTGGTAAGCATCGATTACCATTAGACCCGCGTACTCACCTTGCGCACCTGAGTTTGGTTGGAACGACATTTTCGCAAATCCAGTAATTTCTGACAACCAATCATTCAATTCGTTGATTAAATGCATATAGCCAGAAGTTTGGTCTGCTGGCGCAAATGGATGTAATCCACCAAAACGAGCCCAAGTCACAGGAACCATCTCTGTTGTTGCATTCAATTTCATTGTACAAGAACCCAATGGAATCATTGAGTGACACAATGACAAATCTTTAGCTTCTAAAGATTTGATATAACGCAACATTTCGTGCTCTGAGTGGTAAGTATTGAAGATCGGGTGCGTCAAATAATCTGAAGTACGCTCCAATTCCGCTGGAATAGAAGTACCCAATTCATTTGCCAATTCTTCTAAATCCAAATCGTCCTGTAATTTGCCTTTTACTTTAGCAAATACACGTACGATAGTTTGAATATCTTGAAAAGTTGTAGTTTCATCGATTGAAATTCCAACTGTACCCTCGTTATAATAGAAATTCAATTCATTGTTTAAAGCTTCTGATTTCAAACCGTCAACTTCATTACCCAAATTGAATCGTAATGTATCAAAATACGTTTTATTAACTTGCTCATAGCCCAATGATTGGATTGCTTTATCCGCAAGTTTAGCTAGATCATTGATACGTGTAGCAATATTTTTGATGCCTTTTGGACCGTGATATACGGCGTAGAATGACGCCATAATTGCTAATAAAGCTTGTGCAGTACAAATATTCGAAGATGCTTTATCACGACGAATGTGTTGCTCACGGGTTTGTAATGCCATACGCAACGCATATTCGCCATTTGAATCCGAAGTCACACCAATGATACGACCTGGAATGTTACGCTTGTATGCATCTTTCGTTGCGAAGAATGCAGCATGAGGGCCACCAAAACCCATCGGTACACCAAAACGTTGTGAGTTACCTACAACAACATCCGCGCCCCATTCGCCTGGAGGCGTTAATAATGCCAATGACATTAAATCTGCAGCCACACAAATTGTGATATTTTTAGCGTGAGCCGCTTCTGCAAAGTTTTTATAATCTGCAAGCGTACCATCAGCAGCTGGGTATTGCATGAAAACAGCAAATACATCTTCTGCCAAATTATCTTCTGTGATATCAGCTATGCGTAATTCTACACCAAATGGCGTAGCACGCGTAGTCAATACATCTAAAGTCTGAGGAAATACATTTGGAGACACCAAAAATACATTAGCATTTTTGTTTTTGCGCGCCGAATACAACATGAACATGGCTTCAGCGGCAGCTGTAGCCTCATCCAATAAAGAAGCATTCGCAATTTCTAAACCTGTGAAATCTGAAACTACAGTTTGAAAATTCAATAACGCTTGCAAACGTCCTTGCGCAATCTCCGCTTGGTACGGCGTATATTGTGTATACCATCCTGGATTTTCGAATACATTACGCTGAATTACACCTGGAAGAATTACATCATTATATCCTTGACCGATATACGATTTGAAAACTTTGTTCTTCTCTGCAATCTGTGCTACTTTCTCCAAATAAGCGACTTCGCTCAATGCATTTGGAAGATTCATAGCTTTTCTTCTAATCTGAGCAGGAACAGTTTGTTCGATCAACTCATCTAAAGAAGCTACACCCAAAAAATTCAACATTTCTTCGGTTTGTGCAGCACTAGGTCCGTTGTGACGGTCCTGAAATTTTTCTTGGTAATGTACGTTACTCATTTGCTTTATAATTGCAAGAACACTAATGTATTAACACTTTGACAAACATTTCTTTCGCTTTACGAAAGCTAAATGTTTGGTTGCGCAAAGATACGGAATTTTGAATACTTTTTGAACGAATACAGCCTTCCAAAAAAATTTATCGTCATGCAAACGTTTGTTCGATTTTATTATTAAAAAATCAGATAAAACAATTTAAAATTCAAAAATATTCAGTCTCATGGGCATAGCCTGACAAAACTCTCAAAAGTTTCTATCAATCAATTTATTACAATACAATTTGCTAAATTACAAGCAAGTACAAGCCAAATTTATATGCTGAAACTAAATGTTAAAAATGAGACTGCAAAATTAAAATCTGTAATCTTGGGAAGAGCCGACAGCAATGGACCAACGCCCCTTCCCGAAGAAGCATATGACCCAAAATCTCTCGAACACATTCTTGCTGGAACTTACCCCAATGAGTCAGATATGCTCGAAGAAATGTCAGCTTTCGAAAAGATATTAAAAAAGCATGATGTTGAGGTTTTACGTCCCCGATTAATACCCAGTTTAAATCAGATTTTCACCCGGGATATTGGCTTTGTAATTGAAGATAAATTTATAAAATCTAACATTTTACCAGACCGCGCAGAAGAGTGGGAAGCTATTGATTTTATCGTAGCACAAATCGAAAAAGATAAACTCGTTGTTCCTCCCGAAGTAGTCCATATTGAAGGAGGTGATGTGATAGTTTGGAACGATTATCTTTTTGTCGGCACGTATTATGGTGTAGACTATTCAGAAATCAATACCGCACGCACAAATCGTCATGGCGTAGAATTCATTCAAGAATTATTCCCCAATAAAACAGTTATAGATTGCGACTTGATAAAATCAATGACCAATCCCCGAGCCAATGCGTTACATCTAGATTGTTGTTTTCAACCCATTGGATTGGACAAAGGAATTATCTTTAAAGGTGGTTTCCGCAATCCAAATGATTACCATCGCATTGTGGAGATTTTTGGGAAAGAAAACTTATTTCATATTGATGCAGACGGCATGTATGAAATGATTTCCAATGTCTTTTCTATTTCACCTGAAATCATTGTTTCCGAACAACGATTTGATAAGTTGAATATTTGGCTGGAGGAACAAAGTTTTACAGTTGAACGAATTCCATACCATGAAATCGGCAAACAAGAAGGTTTATTACGTTGCTCCACCTTACCCCTAATTCGCGAATAATGACACAGTCTACAAACACTATATTGATGGTTCGCCCTGCTGATTTTCGTGCCAATGAAGAGACCGCAGTGAATAATTATTTTCAAGACACCGAAACTGTAAACAAAGACACCAATTTATTGGCGAAAGCTGAATTTGACAATGCTGTAAAAACGTTGGAAGCAGCAGGCGTACAAGTTATCGTAGTCGAAGATTCTGGGAAGTTTGATACACCTGACAGTATCTTTCCAAATAATGTCATTTCTTTTCATGATGACAAGGCGATTCTTTATCCCATGTTTGCTGCGAATAGGCGACGTGAGATTTTCTTAGGGCATTTGGGAATATTGGAAAAACATGGAATAAAATTTAAAACCATCAAAGATTATTCCCTATATGCAGATCAAGAAATATTCTTAGAAGGAACGGGTATACTAATTTTGGACAGAGAGAATAAAATCGCTTATTGTTCTATTTCCGAACGCGCCAATGAATCGCTCGTTCAATTGTATTGCGAAGATAATGGCTACCAACCTATTATTTTCCATGCTACACAAGAAGTCGAACAGCAGCGTCTTCCAATCTACCATACAAATGTTATGATGGCATTAGGATCTAAATTTTGTGTGATTTGTTTGAATAGCATTCAAAATACGGAAGAACAAAATCAACTCATCCAATCCTTAGAATCTACCCAGAAAACAATTATTCCAATATCCGAAGCCCAAATACACCGTTTTTGCGGTAATATCTTAGAACTGAAAAACAAAGATGACGAAACATTAATTGTCATGAGTGAACAGTCGTACAAAGCATTTTCAGAAGAACAAAAACAGCAGCTATCAAACTTTGGGCAACTCGTTTATATGCCAATTTATACAATTGAAAAATTTGGCGGAGGTTCCATACGCTGCATGATCGCCGAAGTATTTCACACTTAAAAAACTATAATTTTAAAATTAAGGGGTAACATTCTATTCATTTTGCTGATATAATGAAAAGAACAGAATAAATAACCCATTAAATTTTAAAATTATGAAAAAGCTTATACAATTATTCGGAATAGGAGCATTAATTATTAGCTCAATTTCTTGTTCAAATGAAACAGTTTACGAGCCCTTATTTGCCCCAAATGGAGTAGCGCTAAAAAACTTATTTGCTAGTAACCTAGATGCTATTACACAACATGACTCTTTTGACGCTTCTGATGTTTTTATGTTTACTTCAGAAAAAGGTGTAAAAGTCATGATCAATGGTTCGTGTCTCAAAAAACAAAACGGTGATCCTGTAGTCGGGGAAGTTGACTTTTCTTACGTGGAAATATTTGATAGAGGGACCATGCTCGCGACCAATAAACCAACTGTAGCAATGCAAGGCGGAGAACCTAGATTACTAACTTCTGGTGGTGAATTCTTAATCAAAATCACGCAGAATGGAGAAGAATTAACTACGGAATGTGGGTATTCTATTCATGCTCCTACAAGTATTACAGGTGGTACAGATCAAGATATGGGTGCTTTTGCTGGAACAATAGATGCGAATGGGGATTTGTCTTGGGAAGATATTACACAGACGACAGAGATGTGGACAGGATTTAACCAAGCTACAAATGCAGAAGCCTATAACGCATTTGTCAATGATTTTGATTGGTTCAATTTCGATAAATTTGTGGATTTGGGGCAGGGTTTCACTAGCGTTTCGTTTCAAAGCCCAGCTGGTTTTAACAACAGCAACAGTTATATTTTCATGGCGACAAAGACACGACCAAATTCACTAGCTTATGCAAGTACTAGAATGCCAGTCGGTGCTGAAGTGTATTATATTTTAGTAGCAGAATATAATAGTGGATTTAAATATGCTGTAAAACCTGTGATGACACTAACGGCAAATCCTACTGTAATTTTTAATTTTTCAGAATTGCAAAATGGAACTATCCAACAGGTCATCGATGCCATAAACGATTTGCCCTAATCTAAAAAATAGCTTATATCACACCTTTTACATCCTCCAAGGTTATCTGACTTTGGAGGTATTTTTGTATTATAACGCTATATTGCTTTATGTTAAAAAGAAGACTCATATATTTTATCCTTATTATTATCACAATTTCTCTTGGATTGTTTTCACGAAAAATAGAGTTTCTTCCTTTAGCAACTGGTGATGCGCTATATGCCATAATGGTGTATTGGGGGTTTCGGTTTTTGTTTACCATGAGACCTTTACATTACGCGCTCTTATTATCAATTGTATTTTGTTTTAGTATCGAGTTCTTACAACTTGTCCAAATACCATTCCTCATTGAAGCTAAAAATCATTCCTTATTAAGATTAGTCTTAGGCCAAGGTTTTCTTTGGTCAGATTTAATTGTTTACAGCATCGGGGCATTTGCGTGCTACCTTCTCGATAAAAAATTTCTATTTTCTAAAAAATAAATTTCAAATCAATTGAATCTGCACTAAACCTACGTAATATTTAAAAGTCATATTTATCGACTAAAAACAATATTATGAAATTACTAATAGCCTCTTTCGTGTTGATTACTCTTGCAATTCTTTCCAGCTGTGGTGTCTATTATTCACAAGACTATACTTTAATCAAAATTGGTATGACTACAGAGGAAGTCATTGCTATAGCTGGAAAACCAATTCAAATAGTTGCAGCAAAAAAATATGACGATGGAATTTTAGAAATCTATGAATACCCAAGTCGTCCATATAGAACAGATACCTTATTGAACTGGTATCATTTTATTGATAATAAATTAGAAGAGTGGGGACCTAAGGAACAATACGCCCCTTCTGACTATGACAGGTACTATCATAAATATAGAAGAAATAACAGATAATTATACTTAAACATAAATTATGAAAACTATTAAAGCCCTTGTTCTGCTTATTATCACCGTATCAATAAATGGCTGCGCTGCATTCAAAAACCCAGACTTCTCTCTGATCACTTTAGACATGTCTAAGCAGGAAGTAATTAGTCTTATTGGAAAACCACAGCGCGTGGTTGGTGCACAAAAATATGATGATGGATTGTTAGAAATTCTAGAATATAAAGTTGACAAAATTACTTCTGAACAATTGGATTCACGCTATAATTGGCTTTTCTTTTTGAATAATGAATTGCAAGAATTTGGCGATAAAAATCAATATCTACCAAATGAATACGATAAATATTATCAAAAATATAGAAATAATCGAAGATAGCTTAAGCTATTTTCGGCTAATACAATATCGTAAACTTGAAATCCAAGGGATTAAAATGCTTTATCAATTCTTTAATTAAATCATCCCCATATTTGACATATAACGTTGCAAAGTTTTCCGAACGCTCCTGCAAACCTCCATTGGGGAATAATTTTTCTTTTACACGCTCTATTTGGATTAAGGCTTCTTCGTGATTGTGCTTATCAGCCTTCAACAATTTCTTTTCCAAATTATCGATTGCCTTTTTCAATCGTGCTTGTACAGCTTCCGTACTCGGTGCTAGACTAGCATCAATCTTGTGTGCACGCAATTTTATTTTTCCAAAAATCGCATTGAATTCCATCCATTCATCACGTAGATTGAGTCTATGAGTTGTATGTCTTCTTACATACTCATTCTGCAATGCAGTAGTAGATTTGAAAATGGATTTAAAGGTCAAGTCTAATCGGTAAATTTTATTTGCTACAACATCATCCGTAATCATAGCTGAATTCCGCGGAATTAGAATCGGATAAGGAATCCCAAATTGATCAAAATTGGCTTTGAACTGCAACCAATACACAATCTCAGCACCACCTCCAATATAAGCTAAATTCGGTAATATTACTTCTTGATACAATGGTCGCATCACCACATTAGGACTGAAGCGCTCCGGATTTGTTGCAATTTCTTGCTTTAATTCTTCTACCGAAAAAAATACATCTTGATGCAAAACTTCAAATCTTCCATCCTCATTTTTCACTATGCGCTCTCGATATTCATCCGTCAAGTAAAAGAAATTACACTCCCGTGCATGAACTTGCGTTGAAAAACCCTTTTCTTCTAATTCTTTTGTAGTATTTGAAATTGCTTGGAAACTTTTCTCTTCGAGAATATCTTCTTGAATAATTGGCACAAATACTTCTTTTAGCTCTTTGCGATCCGCATCTACGATGACTAAACCGTATTCTTTAAATAATGCATTCACCAATACACGCGTTGCATCCGCGAGATTACGACCTTGCAAATATGCTTCTTCGACAATCTCAGCCAATTTCGAGGAGTTTTCAGAAAGCCCCAACATCCCAATATATTGACGCACAACAGCCTCCATGGAAGATGTATCCATTTTTCCTGTACCCGAAATTCCCGGAACATCCCAAACGATTTTTTTGCCGTATACACGTGTATTGTTGATTTCAGCAAAATCGTGATCTTCTGAAGCCATCCAATACACAGGAACAAAGTTTTGATCTGGAAACTTTACTTTCAAATCTTTTGCTAAACGAATGGCGCAAGCAATCTTGAAAAGAAAATAAAGCGGACCTGTAAAGATATTTAACTGGTGACCAGTCGTAATTGTATACGTATTAGATTGCGCTAGTAAGTCAATTTGACGAGCAACTTCGGGCGCGTCATTGAGTAAATCGCCGTATTGATTTTTTAAAGATTCTACTAGAATTTCGCGATGCGCGAAGGATGATTTCATTTGAATTTGCTTTTCGAATCCCTCATAAGTGGGTTGATTGCCATAAAATGAAGTTAACTCTTCATTTCCAGCTAAATATGCCAACAAGGTTCTAGAAAAGCTGTTCGTATCTTTATAATCAATATAGGTTGCTTTCATTAAGAAGAATTATTTCACGACAAATGTATAGTTATTAGGTATACAATTTACAGAAAATTGCAAAAAGGAAAAGGGCAACAATCAATTATAGCGAAGATTTGACAAATCGAATCCCGAAAGTGAGGCTTTCGGGATTAAGATTTATACAGTTTTCACGTATTTCTCATCGTAATTTTCAATATCGATAATATATCGATTTTGAATCAAGAAGTCGTATAAAGGTTTCGCCTCTTCCGATACTTTAAGATTTTGCGTGGTAATAATTTGATTTTCTTTCTTATTCAAATAAGGATAAGCGTACAATTTCACATTCTTACTAAACATCCCAGAGATATACGACAACAATTCATTCGTGTAGTTCTCTTTATTATAATTATCAGAATTGAAGATATTGCGCAAGTTCGAAACGTTGGTCGCGATACCTACATTGGCAGGTTTGAAGTTTTTGAAAAATTCCGCTAGGTGATTATTACGTCTGAAGTTAGACACCAAAATATTATTGCCTGTAGCACACAGTTCTTCGGCACGATCTGCAAAATATTGCAAGTCTTCGATCGTCAAATCCGAATCTTCATCCAAAACATTTCCCATCAATACCTCAATCAATACAACTGTATTTTCGGGCTTAGCATTTGTATTTTTCTTGAATTGCTCGACAGCTTGGTTGAATAAATCAAAGTTTGGTAGAGATTTTTGACGGTATTTTGTACGAAGTACGATAATATCTTTTCTATACAAAAAGTCTTTAATTTGTGCTGCTTTACCATCTGGTTTAAAAATTGCAGCATTCGAAAATCCTTTAGCAATCAAATATAGGTTAACCAAACGTTCGTTTACATTTTCGAAAACAGGACCTGTAACTTTGATTAAATCAATTTCTACAGCACCTACCGACAGGTTGTCGACCAAAGATTCTATCATCACTTGCGGATCATGCGCATAATAATAAGCTGCAAAAACTAAGTTAACACCTAAAATCCCCAAAACTTTAGATTGAAGACGGTTATCCGAATCCAATAAACGCACGTGCATAATGATATCGTTTGTAGGTCCATCGACTTCCGATTGAAAGCGAATTCCCAACCAACCGTGTGGCTCATTTGTTTTGGTAAAATTTAGTGTAGTAACCGTATCTGCAAAGGCAAAGAATTTTTTATTATCGTATTTTTCGGTGTGAAGTCTTTCTGTCAGCAGCGTAAACTCATGCGCTAGCATTTTGCGTAAGCGTGTTCTACTCACATATCTTCCCGAATCTTCAGCGCCATAGATTGCGTCTGAAAAAGCCATATCGTAGGCCGACATAGTTTTCGCAATAGTCCCTGAAGCGGCACCCGCTTCGAAGAAATTACGTGCAACTTCCTGTCCAGCCCCAATCTCCGCAAACGTCCCATAGATAGCTGGATCGAGGTTAATTTTCAAAGCCTTGCGCTTTGTTTCGAATATCTCTCTTGCCATAATGCAAAGATAAAAAAATGCGTTTAATTAGTTAGATAAACAATGATTATACAAAATGGGCTTACTTTTTACAGTAAGCCCATTTTGTGAAATGTATAGAATAGCGCCGAACTGTGTAAGGCTTGTCCTATTTTATTATCAAATAAGAACTTCTTAGCTTCTTCAATTGTCATTTCTACCACTTCTATATCCTCAGAACTGTCTAGGTCTTGTTCTTGTACTTTCTTTCCTCCTGTGAGCAAATAGGTGTACGTTAGATTTCCACTCGTGGCTGGATTGGCAAATAATTCGCAGATGTATTCTATCTTATCAAATGCATAACCTGTTTCCTCCAACAACTCCCTACGTGCCGCCACTTCGGGTTCCTCGTCATCTTCGACCACACCAGCTGGTAATTCTACCATAATCTGATCCGCTCCATGACGATATTGTTTCACAAAAAGAACATTTCCGTCCTCCGTGATAGCCACCATATTCACCCAAGTTGGATATTCTAATACGTAATATTCATCTTTTATATTACCATTGGGCAATTCTAGCTTATCTACACGTAGCGTTGCCCAAGGTCTTTGGATGATATATTTAGATTCTAATAATTTCCACTTTTGCATATTAGCCTTTTACGATATCAGCCATGATGTTTTCTACTTTTTGTTCCAGCTTAGCTGAAATAGCTTCATAGTTTGACGCATCAAGCAACGTTTCCTTTACTGAGCAGTAGAATTTTATTTTCGGCTCTGTACCAGAAGGTCTCGCGGAAATAACATCGCCATCTACTGTGATAAATTGCAAAACATCAGATTTTGGCAAATCGATTACAGAAGTGTCTCCCGAAATTAAATTTGTAGCAACCTGATTCTCGTAATCACGAATTTCTTTTACCTGCACACCACCTAATGTTTTAGGTGCATCGGCACGCAAATCCACCATCATTTGCTTTATTTCATCGGCTCCAGCTTTTCCTTTTTTAGTCAAAGAAATTAGCTTTTCCTTGTAAAATCCATAGTTTACATAAAGTTCTAAGAGAACCTCATAAAGGGATTTACCTTGAGTTTTGAAATAAGCCGCCATTTCTGCGATGAATGCACATGAGTTTACAGCATCTTTGTCACGCACTAAGTCGCCTACCAAGAAACCATAACTTTCTTCTCCGCCTACAAGGTAATTCTCTTTGCCTAATTCACGTGTAATTACCTCACCAATGTATTTGAACCCTGTAAGTGTATCGTAATATTTGACACCGTAATCTATACCAATATCTGAGATTAGATTTGTAGTAACGATAGTTTTAACAATATAATCGTTGTCCTTAAGCTCGCTTTTGTCTTTCTTCGATGAAAGGACATAATAGGTCAATAAACTTCCGATTTGGTTACCATTCAATAATTGATATTCACCTTTGCTATTGCGCACAGCAACACCCACACGATCCGCATCAGGGTCTGTTGCCATAACAACATTAGCACCCAATTCTTCGCCACGTTTCTTTGCCATGGACATCGCATCCTCTTCCTCTGGATTCGGATATACTACTGTAGGGAAATTTCCGTCAGGTTTAGCTTGCTCTTCTACGACTGTAACATTCGTAAAACCCCATGCTTCTAACATCTTAGGAACTACCGTAATACCTGTGCCGTGAATCGGAGAAAAGACAATTTTCAAATCTTTCTGAGCCTCTACAGCTTCTGGATGAATACTTAAGCGCTTATTTGCTTGCACATAAATGTCATCAAAGTCCGCTCCAACGATTGTGATATTCTCGCTATTGCGTTCAAATTTTATGTCTTTAACAGATGTAATTGTATTTACTTCAGTGATTACATTCTCATCATGCGGAGCGACTAACTGACCGCCATCATTCCAATAGGCTTTGTAGCCATTGTATTCTTTTGGATTGTGCGAAGCCGTCAACATTACACCACTTTGGCAATTGAAATGCCTTACGGCAAATGACAACATTGGTGTAGGACGTAATTGCTCAAATAAAAATACATGAATATCATTAGCAGAAAAAACATCCGCAACAAGATGTCCTAATGTTTGTGAATTATTACGGCTATCGTAGGATACAGCAACTTTGATTTGTTGATCCGGGAATTGCTTCTTCAAATAGTTTGCCAATCCCTGCGTTGCCTTACCTAATGTATATTTATTGATACGATTAGATCCTACGCCCATAATACCACGTAAGCCTCCTGTACCAAATTCTAGTTCCTTATAAAAAGAATCCAAAAGTTCTGTTTCTTCATTATTATCAACCAATTGCTTTACTTGTGCAACTGTTTCAGCATCATATTCAGCTGATAGCCACTGGTCAATTCTTGATTTGGTTTGTTGGTCTAGTGTGCTCATATATCTTCTTTTCTGTAATCTATAATTTATTAACAATTTATTAAAAATAATTCATATTACAGAGATTTATAAAGCTGTAATATATAACGATTTAAATTATGCATCACATCCCGCATATGCTCTATCTAACGTAGTAACATACCAGCCTCCTTTATACTTTCGAACATGAAAAACTAAAGGGTATTGGGAAGTGAGTATAATTCTATAACTTTCTTTTTCAGCACGTTCAATTTGAATCAAGTCATCTTCTGAAAATTTATCTTCATCAAACTCATCTTCAAATGCTGCGATATTTGATAATTGGTTAGGATGAGAAGTTGTATCACATACAAAACCCATTTTATCCCATTTTTCTGAACCACAATCAAAAGCAGGAAGTTTTTCATATGTTAATACAAAATCAAAGCTCAAATCTGGATAGGCGAATACTTCGGGTATCGGCTGACTGAAATTCAAAGAATCTATTTTAACAAAAGTGTCAGCAGCACCTGGACGGTAGATTATATATATCCCCAAATCTGGATGTATCAAAGTATTTGCTTTTAGATTATCTTTACTCGCATATGCTCTTGCAAAACGTGTAATTACTTCAGATAATTGATTCTGCTCTTGCGAAGTAGTTGGAACTACTGTAACTACGGAATCTTGCTTTGTCTCTTTTTCCGACTTATTCCTTGGATTACAACTGATAATCAAAGCAAATAAAAGCACCAAGCTTATACAGTGTTTATACATATTATTTATTGTTTTCACGGATAGCTTTTTCAATATAATCCCACATTTCCGGAGCGATGGCTTCCATTCCATTCATCTGACCAGCACCTTGCAACCATTCTCCGCCATCAATCGTTATGATTTCTCCGTTGATATATCCTGCAAAATCAGAAACAAGAAAAGCGGCTAAATTCGCTAACTCTTGGTGCTCACCAACACGTTTTAATGGTACACGATTTTTGAAGTCAAATTTTGCAGCCAATTCTCCTGGCAACAGACGATCCCAAGCTCCTTTGGTCGGAAATGGTCCTGGTGCAATTGCATTGCTTCGAATGCCATATTTTCCCCATTCAGCGGCCAATGATCTTGTCATCGTAAGCACACCTCCTTTTGCCACAGCCGAAGGTACGACATATCCCGAACCTGTAAAAGCATAGGTTGTAATAATATTCAAAATATTCGCCGTTTGCTTGCTTTCAATCCACTTTTTACCAAAAGTTAATGTACAATTTACTGTTCCTTTAAGTACAATATCTATTATTGCTGAAAATGCATTTGCTGACAGTCTTTCGGTAGGAGAAATAAAATTTCCAGCTGCATTATTTACAAGTACGTCTACAGCTCCAAAGTTGACGACCGTCTCCTTATATAATCGTTCGACATCTTCAATATTGCGAACATCGCAACTAATTGCCAACACAGAATTATTTGTTTTAGATTCAATTTCATTAGCCGTTTGACTCAAAACATCCAGCTTGCGGCTAGTGATTACCACATTAGCACCTAATTCAGAAAAATATGTTGCCATCGCTTTCCCCAAACCTGTTCCTCCACCAGTAACCACAATTGTTTTGCCCAAAAGCGCGTCTTCGCGCAACGCTCCCTGTACCATAGTTATACTTTTTTTTGCGTCAAATTTTCAATGATTGTCTTGAGTATTGCGCGTGTGCTTGGTTTCCACCACTGCTCTAACACCTGATTGATGGTTTCTGTTTGGTCTTTTTCAAATTCGGCTATCAAATTCTTTCTAAAATTCAATTTGGATATACGCCATGCATTTTTTTCGTATTGTGTTACAGATTTAATCTTACGCATTGCCGCACTTTGAATTCGATTAAATTGCACGACTTCATCTACTAACCCAATTTCTTTCGCTTCTAAAGGATTGAATAACTTGCCATCTAATAAGCTTCTGTACGCATTGCCTTCTCCAAGCCAGAAGCTATACAGTTTAAATATACTTTCTGGCACTACAATACCTACGGGCAGTTCATTCAACCCAATAATAAAATCGCCATCCGCCATCACCCTATAATCGCAGCATATCGCCATTACGCAACCGCCTGCAGGACTATGTCCGGTAATAGCAGATACTGCTGGTTTTGGAAATGATACTAACTTATGAAGTAATACTATAAATGAATTCCAAAAAGATTTCATCTGAACTTCATCATATTGATAAAGTGTAATTAGATCCAAACCTGATGTGAAAAAATTTTCCTTTCCGCTCAAAATCAGACCTTCTACAGCTGGATCTTCAGCAGCTGCATCAATGGCCATAATAAGCTCTTCAACCATTTCAAAATGCAAAGCATTTGATTTACCACGATCTAAAAGAATATGATAAATATGATCTTCAATGTGCGTCTTGATGAATTCCATACGTTTATAATTAGACAACAAAATAAGGATTTTTTAATAAAAAAAGTTTAAACGAAATTATCGAAACTATATTCATCGAGATACACTATTAAATTAGAAAACAAAAATTAGTGGGTTTAAAACCTATCTGTAGTGTTATACCGAAAATAACATATTAAAAACTAAAAATATGTTTTTAATTATTAATTATACATTTATCTTTAAGGATGTTATGTGGCAACATTACAAACCTAACCATCTAAAGATAATTATTTATGCATTGCGTGATTTAATTAATAAAAATTTAAATAAGACAAAAAAATCGCCCTCTACTAAAAAGCCATAGTTTTACGATATGTGAATAGTTCATTGGCGAGCATTACTTTTTAAATATTATTTGCCCAATAATAGTGTGTGTGTTAGCGGAGTGTCCTTACTCCGCTCTTTGTATTAAAATAAGATATTGAAGACTCGATCTAATAAAACTTAAAAATCTAATTTATGGAAACTGGCATATAAACTCATCATTAAAGTGATAACTCATTTGAATACAATTATAATCATACATTATGGCTGAATTAAACAACACTAATAATGCAATTTCCAACAAAAGAGGCAGAAGTAGAAAAATTGCGCCCAAAGTAGATTTAACAGCGATGGTTGATTTAGCTTTTCTTCTAATAACTTTCTTTATGTTAACAACGTCACTTAATAAACCAAATTCATTAGATGTGGTTGTGCCCTATAAAAATTTAGATGCAAAAGTAGATATGGATGAAAGGAGAATAATCAATCTCATAGTCCAGGATAATTCATACACATTGATTCATGGAGATATACGAAACCCTATTCAAACTGTAAACAATATTACAGCAACAAATAAAAGTCTAAAAGCTAAGCTAAACGAAATAAAACAATCCGTTTATACGCTAACTAACGGAAAGGAAGCTGTTGTACTCATAAAACCCACAACTGAAGCAAATACCAAAAGTATAATAGACAGTTTCGATGAGATTAGGTCTGCCGGTATCAAACATTATATGCTCAGCAAACTCTCGAAAGAGGACGAACAGCTTGTAAGTGTGATGAGATATTAAGACAACACTAAACCTAATCCCTATAATTGTATTATATATCTTAAAATAACATGGTTTGAATATAGCACGATGAAGATTACAACAAAAGTTGGATTATAGATAGTTAAAGGCATCAGTTAATGCTTTCACAACATTTTTATAAGTGGTAAAATTCCATTAATATCCAAAACTAAATCAGTGAGCGAGGTTAATAGATGGTATTAATACTTTGTTTGTGATTCTGAAATTCCAGTTATAATTAATCAAAAGACAAATAAAGTTGATTATTGATTACGATGCTTTGCACCACTTTGACACGGCCTATTATACTATAAGCTTGATCTGGAAAATCTATTTTCCAAAAGATGTAACTGTAGCTTCAAGAACAATTTGGAATAAATTTTAACTAAATATGCTATAAATGAAAAGTTTAAACACAAAAAAGCCTTACCACGTTATGTGATAAGGCTTTGTATAAAAAAAGGCACCGACCTACTCTCCCACCTGTTACGGC
>NZ_WUQY01000050.1 GCF_009829085.1 Sphingobacterium bovisgrunnientis | reverse complement strand
GCTTCCTGTACGTCAGGCCAGAGATTTACCGCCGGCTTCCTTCAGATTCCTCCTCACGGAGGACACCCTTGCCTTAACGTTTCCCACTATCAAGGCACGTTCGGGACTTACACCCTAGAGTTCACGCCCATGCCGGGCGCACATAAAAAAATAGCAACCCAATATGCGTTGCTATTCCCTGACCCTAAAATTTTGTGTGATATAATGACCTTTTATTTTGACTCACCAACGACGTTTGCTTCTTCCATCGCTATAGTCGTTAATAATTCGTCCGTTTCTTTTTCCTCAGCTAAAATTTCCTTTAGAATCGAAGCTGCATTGTTGTGCTCCATTAAAGAAGCAAATGTTACCAAACAGCCATATGAAGCAATTTCATAATGTTCCACTTTTTGTGCTGCGGTAATAAGTGCAGCATCTAAAACTTCAGGACTATCTGCAAATTCTTCCGCAATTTCATCTGCTTCTTCCAATAAGCCTTCCATAGCTTTACACTTTTTACCTCGTGCAGTGATTCCTAAATCTCCAAACACCTCTTTTAGTTTTTCAATTTGATTTTCAGTTTGCGTATAATGTGTTTGAAAAGCGTCTTTCAATGTTGGATTTTGTGCTGCTGTAGTCATTTTTTTCAAACCTTTAAGTAATTGACGTTCCGCACCTAACATATCTTTCAATCCATCAACTAATAACTCATGTAAGTGTGCATTTTTCATACCTTGATTTTGTTTTGATGTTGCCATAATTATCTATTTTAATTGTTTATAGTTATAACCTTTCAGATGAACAACAGTTTAATTTATAATGCAAACAGGTATTTGTTACTTTAATTCTAAGTATTTTATCCATAGAAAAACTACAAAAATTTTAAAACTTAATAAAAGCACATCATAACAATTACTTTATTGTATACAATTATTCTAATTTAGTTTATATTTGTACTTTTTATTGCGCAATGAATTACGAACTGATTACAAATTTGTTGACTCAAGTCGAGTCTTTTGAGAATAACAACCAAAATGGCGATTACTCTGCCAATGTTGATGGTTTTTTCCAATGGATAAAGGACACCAAGCCGGATACCTTACAACCGGAAATGGAATGGGAAGGTAAACTTAATGGTCGATCCATAGAAAGTGTAATAAGCACCCTCCTAGTTCATATGAACAAATATGCCAAAAGCTATTCTAAATCAGCCATCCACGATTCTCAATTCTCGACGCAAGACGAATTTATTTACTTAATCACACTTAATTCTTTTGGTGCTATGTCCAAAACAGAATTAATTAGGCGTAATAAAATGGATAAGCCTACCGGTATCCAAATAATAAATAGATTAATAAAATGCGGGTGGGCTACACAAGTGGATTCTACAAAAGATAAGCGCAGTAAAATTTTAGAAATCACAGAGGAAGGCTTAAACTACTTAAACTATAAAATGGACGATATCCGTAAAGCGACAAAAATCGTCACTGCGGATTTGACTCATGAAGAAAAATATGAGCTTGCAAGATTGCTCACCAAAATGGATAAATTTCACCAAAAAATTTACAATCAAAATCTCACGCCCAACGAACTGCTTCAAGAAGCGTACGAAAGCTACACTATAGCTAACAATAAATAAATTTTATTTGCATTTATCGTATATCAATTAAAACTTTTTTAAAGTAAATTGGTTTGTATACAATAACGGCTTGCTAATAACAGTATAATTTTATACTTTTATAAATTATTAACGTATACATTTATACTAAATGGGTTTAAAAAAACATACACAGACATCTAAAAAAGTAGCCATATTAGGAGCTGGATTTTCTGGTCTTTCGGCAGCGTGTTATGCTGCTAAGAAAGGCTATGAAGTACATGTTTTTGAAAAGCACGACACAGCGGGTGGACGCGCGCGACAATTCACAACAAACAACGGTTTCACCTTTGATATGGGTCCCAGCTGGTATTGGATGCCAGATGTTTTTGAAGATTTCTTTAAAGACTTTGGATACACCACATCAGATTTCTATGAATTAAAATCCTTAAACCCACAATTTGAAATTATTTTTGATAATGACAAAATCCTCATACCAGAAAAATACGAAGATTTAAAAAATCTTTTCGAATCGTATGAGTCCGGTGCAGGACATAAATTAGATGAGTTTATGCGTTCAGCCAAAAATAAATACGAGGTAGGTATGAAGCAATTCATTTATAAACCTTGTCATAGCTGGACGGAATTTGCATCATTACAGATACTCAAAAATGCTACGCAGCTTGACTTATTAAGTAACTTCGATGATTATGTAAACAAGTTTTTTAGTGATCGTCGATTGAAAATGATCATGGAATTTCCAGTTATATTTCTTGGTGCTGCTCCTTCAAATATTCCAGCCCTTTACAGTTTAATGAATTATGGTGGTTACGCTTTAGGAACTTGGTATCCGATGGGTGGTTTTTTTGAAGTCATAAAAGCAATGCAACAGGTAGCTGAAAATTTAGGTGTAAAATTTCACTTCAACGCTGAAATCTATGGAATAAACACGCAAGCAAACCAAGCTCAATCTATCCAAGTTAATGGTGATAACCTTCTCTTTGATGAAGTTATAAGTTCAATAGACTATAATCATACTGAAAAACTTTTACCAGAAAACGCACGTAATTACGACGATAAATATTGGAAAACTAGAACCTTCGCTCCTTCTTGCTTAATATTCTATTTAGGTGTAAAAGGAAAAATTGATAATCTTAAACACCATACGCTATTCTTTGAACACGAACTTGATACACACATTGATGATATCTATGTGCACAAACAATGGCCAGATAAACCGTTATTTTACGTGTGTTGCCCATCCAAAACAGATCCATCAGTAGCGCCTCCAGATGATGAAAACCTTTTCTTATTGATGCCTGTAGCAAATGACATCGCAGACAATGAGGAGACAAGGGAAAGATATTTCCAAGAAATGTTAGCACGAATTGAAAAACATACAGGCATAACGCATTTGGAAAATCGAATAGTTTACAAGAAAAGCTATTGTGTCAATAATTTCAAAGAAGATTACAATGCGTATGGAGGAAATGCATATGGTTTGGCAAATACATTAAAACAAACTGCTATATTTAAACCTGCAATACGCAATAAGAAACTAAAAAACCTACATTATACAGGTCAATTAACAGTACCGGGACCAGGTGTTCCGCCATCAATTATATCCGGAAAAATAGTTGCTAACGAAATCTAAAAAGCTAAGCTATGAAAACACTTTATGACAATTTAGCCTATAAAATAAGTAAATGTACTACGCAAACGTATAGTACATCATTTTCATTAGGAATTAAAGCTTTAGACTCAAAATTAAGACCAGCAATCTATGCTATATATGGTTTTGTTCGGTTGGCGGATGAAATTGTAGATAGCTTCCACGGCTATGATCAAAGCACACTGTTGAATCAACTTATACAAGAAACAAATGATGGACTTGATAAGAAAATATCAATAAACCCTATAATTCAATCATTCCAAGAAACTGTACATCAATACAAAATTGATAAAAAGCTAATTGACCAGTTTTTGCATAGTATGGCCATGGACTTGGACAAAGTAATCTATACAAAAGCGAATTATGATGAATATATCTTAGGCTCAGCTGAGGTAGTTGGATTAATGTGTTTACATGTATTTGTAGAGGGTGATTTAAAAAGATACGAAGAGCTGAAGCCCTATGCTATGAAATTAGGAAGTGCCTTTCAAAAAATCAATTTCTTGCGTGACCTCAAAGACGATTATTATACTTTAGGACGTTTTTACTTCCCAAATCTTGATTTTATTGCTTTCAATGATGAAACAAAGAAGATTATTGAGCATGAAATTGAAGGAGAATTTAATGAAGCACTCGTTGGTATCAAAATGTTGCCAAATTCTTCTAAGTTTGGGGTGTATTTGGCTTATCGCTATTATTGGTCGTTATTCAAAAAGATTCGTTCGAAGTCAAGTAGAGATATTTTACAACAACGCACAAGTGTTCCAAATACGCAGAAAATGTATTTAATGATGGAATCGTATTTGAATTTAAAATTGGACAGAATATGAAGTGGCTTATAATTGCATTGCTCTTTTTACCATTTCAAAATTTTGCGAATGACAACTTTTCAACTATAAGAAAAAATCTTGCTATAGCCCCAGAAAATAAATCTGTATGCTATGCCATGTTGAGTTCTTTAGAAAAGAACAAAGAAAATGTAAAAGCAATGGGATATTTGGGAGCTTTTACGATGATCAAAGCCAATCATCAACTGAATCCAATAAAGAAATTAGGATCATTCAATGATGGGAAAAAATTATTAGAAAAAGCAATTGCACAATCGCCTAATGATATAGAATTACGTTATGTACGATATGCAATACAGATTTCAATTCCAAAGTTTCTAGGCTATAATGCTGAGATTTCGGAAGACAAAAAGATGTTGCAAGAATATAAGACATCTAAAGATGTGTCTTTACAAAAGGACATAAGAGAATTATTAAAAGTGAATTAAAACAAAATGAATATATTAATACTGCTAATAACTTTTATTTGTATGGAGCCCGTAACTTGGTTTATGCATAAATACGTAATGCATGGATTTTTATGGTCTTTACATAAAGATCATCACGACCATAGTCACGAGGGTGTATTTGAAAAAAATGATTATTTCTTCTTTATTTTTTCAATACCAGCTATTCTATTATTCTATTTTGGTACCCGTGGAGAAGTAAATTATTTATTCTTCATCGGATTAGGCATTACTTTATATGGAATAGCCTATTTCTTTGTACATGACATATTTATACATCAACGAATTAAGCTTCTAAGAGATACGCAATCACCTTATCTATTAGCTATTAGACGCGCACATAAACAGCACCACAAACATGTAAATAAAGAAGAAGGCGAATGTTTCGGATTTTTATTTGTGCCGATTAAGTATTTCAAAATTTATTTTAAAAATCAATGACGTCATTTACCTATATATTGATCAACTTTCTAACGATTATCATATGCTTTATTTTTTCATTCGATAAGCGTATACGATTTGATCGTTATTTTAAGCCATTTATTATGGCTAGCATTATAGTTGCAATTCCATTTATTATTTGGGATGCGCTATTTACTGCAAATGGTGTGTGGTGGTTCAATACAGACTATACCTTAGGGATTAATTTGCTGGGTTTGCCCTTAGAAGAGTGCTTGTTCTTCATATGTATACCGTTTAGCTGTACATTCACCTATTTCTGTCTTACCAAATTCTTCAATCTGGATTGGGCAAATGGCTTCAACAATATTATAGCATTTGTTACAATCATAGTATGTGCTGTCATTGCTTTGAGCTACAACGATAGACTTTACACCTTTGTCACAGCACTAGTGACCATTGGCTCTATTCTTTACTTACATTTCATTGACAAACAAGAATGGATCGGTGAAGCGTCTCTTGTGTATACAATACTAATGCTAGGATTTTTGCCTGTAAATGGTGTTTTGACTGGCACGGGTTTAGAATCGCCTATCGTTAATTATAATCCTCAGGAATTTATGGGGATTCGGATTGGCACAATTCCCATAGAAGATGCAGTATATGGTTATGTAATGATTCTTTGGAATTTATATTTTTTCAAAAAGTTCGCTACTAAAGTTGAACACAAATTAAGCGCGTAAATGAACAAGGAAAGAAATCATGTTGTTTTAGTGGACAAAGACAATAAAGAGTTGGGTATAATGGATAAGCAGGAAGCGCATATCCAAGGTGTGTTGCATCGTGCGTTCTCGATTTTTATTTTCAATGAAAATGGAGAACTATTGCTTCAACAAAGAGCCGCTCACAAATACCATGGCGCGAATCTGTGGACAAATACCTGTTGTTCGCATCAACAGCAAGGAGAAAATACGTTGGATGCTGCAAAAGATAGATTGTCATTTGAGATGAATATGAAAGCTCATCTAGATATTTTATTTTCTTTTATTTACCATGCTGAAGTTGAAAACAATCTTATCGAGCACGAATTAGATGTAGTTCTATTTGGAATATCTAACGATAGCCCTAACCCTAATCCTGAAGAAGTTCAAGCTTATAAATGGATCGCTGCGGATGATTTAGAATTGTGGATGAGTAACCGTCCAGAAGAATTCACGTACTGGTTTAAAGATGTGTGGCATCGGGTGAAAGACCATATGCAACAAAACATAGAAATACTGTAAGTATTTTAAAATATAAATAAGAAACGCATTGAATCCATCAATGCGTTTCTTATTATACTGATATTAGTAAGTCACTACCCTGTATGATCCTGAATATCTCCCATTTTTGGCAAATCACGAAGATCGAATGGTGTTTCTTGGTAGACGAAATAATTCAACCAATTATTGAATAACAAGTTCGCATGGCTTGTCCAACGTACGACTGGATCTTGACTCGGATCGTCATTACGGTAGTAGTTTTGAGGAATTTGAATAGCAGCTCCCTTTTCAACATCACGTGTGTATTCCT
The DNA here is from genome assembly GCF_009829085.1 of Sphingobacterium bovisgrunnientis. GTDB lineage: Bacteria > Bacteroidota > Bacteroidia > Sphingobacteriales > Sphingobacteriaceae > Sphingobacterium > Sphingobacterium bovisgrunnientis. The sequence continues at coordinate 10,914 of NZ_WUQY01000050.1, read as the reverse complement.
CATGTAAGGTGAATGGATTGTATTCAGAATGCCCAGTTAAGTAAAACTCACGACCACCTCTTGAGCTCAATATAGCTACACCAGCATCGGGAGATTCTGACAAAATACGTAATCCATTTTTCTTCAATATGTCATCGCGTTCAATGGTTGTATGTCTACTGTGTGGAATAAAGAATTCATCATCAAAACCTCGGAATATCGGATGTTGCTTATCAGATGCCGTATGCTTGAAAACACCAAATATTTTTTCATCTAAAGCTACTTTCTCCACGCCATAAAAATGATATAACGCCGCTTGGGAAGCCCAACAGATATATAAGGAGGATGTAACGTGTATGCGCGCCCAGTCAAATATTTTCGTTAATTCATTCCAGTAGTTCACTTCTTCAAAAGGAAGCATTTCTACAGGAGCTCCCGTCACAATCAAACCGTCATAAAACTGTTCAGATACATCATCGAAGTTCTTATAAAACATTTCCAAATGTTCTTGTGGGGTATTTTTGGACACATGAGTTTCCAAACGCAAAAACTCCATCTCCACCTGCAAAGGATTATTTGATAGCAATCGAATAAAATCAGTTTCCGTTGAAATTTTTAGGGGCATAAGATTTAGAACAAGTACGCGCAACGGCCTAATATCCTGCTCATTGGCACGTAAACTACTCATTACGAAAATATTCTCCCGCTTCAACAGTTCTATTGCTGGCAAATTGTCTGGTATCTTTACTGGCATATTATTTCTTTTCCTCCTACCGTTTAGGTCAATTATTGCTCGATTTTTCTTCTTGAAAATTGAGCTGCCAAATTACGACTTAAAGTTTGTTTATAAAATATAACAAGGCACTTTTTTAAAAATTTGATTTCCAATTAACTTTAAAATTTTACATAAAGTTAATTTGCTTATCCATACTTTCTTCTTAGCTTCGCATCAAAGAATTCTACCATCATGCGCTCTTACACAAAGATATTTGCATTATTTGTTACTGTCATTACATTAACAAATTGTAGCACAACACGTCTAACGCTACAGAATGAGACACATACCTACAAAATTGATAACAGCATTGCTGAAGATACAGCCATAAACAATTACTACTTGCCCTTCAAGCAGCAATTAGAAAATGAGATGAATCGGGTAATTGGTTACACTGAATCCAATCTTGTGCGCAACCCTTCTCAACCCGAAAGTACAGCTGGAACTTTCTTTGCCGAAGCTTTATTAGAAATCGGAAAGTCAATAGATCCAACGGCGCAAATAGCCATAGCGACAAAATTTGGTATACGCGCAGATATAAAGCAAGGAAATGTGACTGTTGGGAATATCTTCGAACTCATGCCTTTCGAAAATGCCATCACAATTTTGGAATTATCAGGTAATGATTTACAAACGTTAGCAAACTTTATCGCTAAAACTAACGGTCAGCCACTAGCTGGCATGACCATGGAAATTGAACAAAATAAACCAAAATCAATTGTCATCCAAGGTGAGCCTTTTGATGTTAACAAAACATACAAACTCGTTACGTACGATTACTTAGCAAATGGAGGCGATTACATCGAAGGTTTAGATAATCCAGTCAACAGAAAAGACTCTGGCATAATCGTTCGTAAATGTCTTATCGAATATGTAGAGCAACTAACTAAAGAAGGTAAAACTATTAACACACAACTAGATGGAAGAGTTAAAATCATTAAATAGAAGAAATTTTCTTAGAAATCTAAGTATACTTGGTGGAGCTCTAGCGGTTAACGGACTTCCACAATTTGTTCAAGCTAACTCACGTAAAGAAGTTAAAATAACCATTTTACACACGAATGATGTACATAGCCGAATTGAGCCCTTTCCTATGGATGGCTCAAAATTACAAGGTCTTGGTGGAGTAGCTAGAAGAAGTACATTGATACAGCAAATACGTGCTAAAGAAAAGAACGTATTGTTATTTGATGCTGGCGATATGTTTCAAGGTACACCATATTTTAATTTGTTTGATGGTGAGGTGGAATTAACACTAATGTCTAAATTAAAATATGACGCTGGTACTTTCGGTAATCACGAATTTGACAACGGTATAGCTGGATTATTAAAACATTTTGACAAAGCAAAATTTCCTTTCTTAACAGCCAATTATGACTTGAGTGAAACTGCATTAGCGGGTAAAACCAAAGAATATGAAATTTTTGAGCGTGATGGAATCAGAATTGGAGTTTTTGGGTTAGGCGTAAATATAGAAGGCTTAGTTGATAAGAATAATTATGCGGGAATGCGCTATTTGGATCCAATAGCTGTAGCAAATAGAATTATACCCACGTTAAAAAGCAAACATAAATGTGATATCGTTATTTGTCTATCACATCTAGGGTATTCATACAAGGAAGATAAGGTGTCTGATTTACGACTTGCAGCTGCCACACAGGACATCGATTTAATTATTGGAGGTCATACACACACATTCTTAGAGAAACCTACAGAAGTCAAGAATGCAGCGGGAAAAATCACATTAGTGAATCAAGCTGCAAATGGCGGAGCAGTATTAGGACGTATTGATTTTATCTTCAATCCAACTACTAAGGAAAAGAAAGTAGCTTTTAATAATTATATCTTGAATCAAGATTTAGTATAAATAAAAAATTAATATAAACAAACATTGAAGTCTTTATTTCAGATATATATAAACTCTTACAAAGGATTATCTCCTGCAGCTTGGTTATTGGCATTAGTCATGCTCATCAACCGTACGGGATCTATGGTAATTCCTTTCCTGGGAATGTATATGTCATCGGAATTGAATTTCTCTAAAACACAAATTGGTCTTGTTTTGGGTTGTTTCGGACTTGGATCGGTTTGTGGTTCTTGGCTAGGCGGATGGCTTACAGATAGATTTGGTAGTTTCAAAGTACAGGCTTTTTCCCAAATTGCTGTAATTCCATTATTCTTAATATTACCACTATTTCGAACTTTTGAAAGTTTAGCGCTAATGATATTTATCTTGACATTAGTCGCAGATATTTTTAGACCAGCAAACTCGGTTTCTGTGGCGCGCTATGCAAAACCTGAAAACATTACTAGAGCCTATTCTTTGAACCGCATGGCCGTCAACTTGGGATTTTCTATAGGACCTGCATTGGGCGGTTTTTTAGCGTCAATTTCATACAATTGGATTTTTTATGGAAATGCTATTGGCGCAGCGGGAGCAGTTATCGTTTTTATCTACTTTTTTCATAACCGTACACCAAACAAATTGCCGATTAAGGATCAAGATCTAAAACCAAAAGCTAAAGAAAGAAATGCCTATACAGATGGCTCATTCATACTATTCAATGTTTTGTGCTGTCTCTTTTCCATGGGATTTTTGCAATTGCTGAGCACCCTTCCACTATTTTATAAAGATGAATATGCGCTTAATGCTGGTCAGATTGGATTATTACTCGGTTTTAGTGGTTTTGTGATTGTAATATTTGAAATGGTATTGGTTCACTTTGTAGAACATAGGTTCTCTGTACGTCAAATCATGTTTTGGGGTACCGTAGTGACAGCTACTTCCTATTATATGCTCAATCTTGATTTTGGTATTGTATGGCTTTATATGGCTATGTTTATCCTCTCTACAGGTGAAATGCTTGCTCTTCCTTTTATGGCGACCATATCCATCAAAAGAGCTGGCTTGCACAATCAGGGAGCTTACATGGGATTTAATTCTTTAGCATTTGCAGCAGCTAACATTTTTTCTCCTTATTTCGGAACCTATCTCGCCGAACATTTTGGCTATAATGTTCTTTGGACAGTAGCTGGTACGACTCTGCTTACTGCCGCAATAGGATTTTATTGGATTATTGGTAGAATGAAGATATAAGTAAACGGTCTTAAAGCAAAAAGTTCAATTTGTTAGACTTCAGATAATGAACCTAACCATCGATTCCTCACATCGTCAGATGACAATCAAAAATTAGTTATTTTATTATCCTACATTTCGTTCGTAAGGCACGCGGGTAAGGATAGAACGACCTAAAGTAATTTCATCCACATACTCCAATTCACCACCAAATGCTATACCGCGCGCAATAGTACTTACTTGAACATTGAACTCTTTGAGCTTTCGGTACAAATAAAATATAGTCGTATCACCTTCCATCGTAGCGGATAGTGCTAAAATAATTTCTTTAACCTCTCCAGTTTTTAAACGTTGCAAAAGACCATCAATTTTCAAGTCCGAAGGACCTACACCATCCATTGGTGAAATCAGTCCTCCCAAAACATGGTATACACCTTGGTATTGGTTGGTATTTTCAATTGCCATCACATCACGTGTATCTTCAACTACACAGATTGTCGATTTATCTCGCTTCACGGAAAGACAAATCTCACAAACTTCATCATCCGATATATTATAGCATGCTTTGCAATATTGAATTTTCTCTTTTAATAGATTCAATGACTGGGTAAAACGAGTTACTTCTGCGTCCTGTTGCTTCAATAGATGCAATACCAAACGCAAAGCTGTCTTCTTCCCTACTCCAGGTAGACGACCAAACTCCTCCACAGCATTTTCTAATAGTTTAGATGAAAAATTCATGGTACAAAGGTAATTATTTTTTCTGTCAGATGAACATCACGATAACCGCTATGGACAGCATAATATGAAACAAAATTTGTATAATTATGTCAATGAAACCAACAATTGAAATCGAATACTGTCCTAAATGTGGCTGGCTTTTACGTGCCGCCTATATGGCGCAAGAACTGCTGACTACCTTTCAGGAAGAGGTCTATGGTGTAACCTTAGTGCCTTCAGAAATCGCAGGTCGCTATATGATACGTACGGAAGATATTATCATTTTTGACCGCAAACGCGAAGGTGGTTTTAAAGATATAAAAGTTATTAAACAGCTCGTGCGCGATCAAATTTGTCCAGAGAAAAATTTAGGGCATTCGGATAACAAAGCTTAATTTAAAAGTTGCATAATATACGATACAGGTAAATTAGTTAAATTTATTATCTTGCAATTATACATATACTTAGAGAAATTATATGACAGGAGAAAACAGAATTAGAAATTCATTCGCCAATAAGACTTGGCAAGAAATAAAAGTGAAGGACTCGTGGCAGATTTTCAAAATTATGTCAGAGTTTGTAGATGGTTTTGAAAAGTTAGCCAAAATCGGTCCTTGTGTTTCCATTTTTGGATCAGCTCGTACGCCTGACGAACACAAATATTACCAAATGACCGTGAAAATCGCAGGACTATTAGCTGAAAGAGGTTACGGTGTAATCTCTGGTGGTGGCCCTGGTATCATGGAAGCTGCGAATCGCGGGGCATACGGCGCTGGTGGTAAATCTGTAGGACTGAATATCGAATTGCCATTTGAACAATTCCACAATAAATACATCGATCGCGATAAGTTACTGGAGTTTAATTACTTCTTTGTGCGTAAGGTCATGTTTATGAAATATTCACAGGGATATATAGTAATGCCCGGTGGATTTGGCACAATGGACGAATTATTTGAAGCAATTACATTGATTCAAACTGGTAAAATCGCTCGCTTCCCTATCGTCTTAGTTGGTTCAGATTATTGGGGCGGATTATTGGAATGGGTAGAAAAAACAATGCTTGGAAATGCTTATATTTCTGAAGAAGATCTTAAACTTTACCGTATTGTAGATACAGCTGAAGAAGCTGTAGAGCATATTTTCAGATTCTACGACAAGTATCTATTAAAACCAAACTTCTAAAATTAAAATCGTTATACAATAAAAGCTTCTAGAAAACTAGAAGCTTTTTTATGCTCTAAACTCAAAGTCTTACAAATTACACTTCGTGATAACGATTTGCGCGACGGAAAGTGCCAAGATCATTAAAACGAACACCATGCTTACGCATTACCTCGTGTGCCTTTTTACGTGCAAAATGACGAATATAAAAAGTCTCATTCACCACAAAATGATGAATGGCATGTGTCCAACCAAAGAAAAAACAAAATAATTGGAATGGATAAGTCCACCATACCGTCAATACCTGAGTTTGCTCTATTACATTTCCCTGCTCCACATCACCAAAATAATGCAGGTTGGAAGTTATAAAATGCAAACAGAATTGACGCAATAGATTAGGTAATAATACAATATAAATTATTGGATTACACCAAACTAAAATATCTTTTATCAGCTCTGGAAAAACCCAATTCAATTGATATTTAGCATGTAGAAAATCTAAAAATATATCGGTGAAGAAAACATATAAAATTACATGGGAAAGAATCGTGAAAGGAATTAAACCAAATACACCGCTTAATTTCAACTTCTTGGCTGTTTGCAATTTTAGATTTCCTTTATCGACTTCCTTTTTCATATCACTAAATAAGCCGATTACACGCAATGCATTCCCAATAACCAAATCTGGTGTGAGCAGCAACCTCTTCAATGACCATTTCTCTCCATTTGTCACTCCACGTTCTTCAACATCATGTACTGTTCCAGAAAACTTGTGGTGATGATAATGCAATACACGTCTAAACCAAGGATTCAATGTCAGTGGACGAACCAACCATATAAACAACAACATAATATTGTGAACGATACGGTTGTTTTTGAAATAGACAAAGTGAATCAAATCATGCTCTAGTTCATGCAATACACCAAATAAAAATGCATTTCCTAGTATCAATGCCCAACCAGGAAGTAAATCCACATACCACATATAGCCTAAGCCGGCACTTGCCAATAGACAAGAAATGAATATGGTAAATCCGATAAAGTTTTGATATTTTAATAATGGATATTTTGCTCTTAAAGCTTTATAAGAAGCTATAATTTCCTTTTTTATGATGTTTGTTTTCTGTTGATGCGTCACCCCAAGTAATAGTTGTTCTTATACAAAACTACCTAAATATATTTATAACATCTTCATCTTAACGTAACATAAATATAGATTGTCTGACTCCAATAAGTAAAGTTTAAGGCTAAATTTATACCACTGCATGTGAATTTAATCACCAAATGCCCAAATCAATGCCTTCTCTTTTGTAGCTCTGAAGATTGTATGATGCTTTTCATTTGGTTCATCGGAGTATGCCCATTTAAGATTGGATGGACTTGTTGATGTCAAGATAGTTGCCAACTCCTTTGTATATTGATTTATATCCGTAGCAGCTGAACCCGCAAACCACAAACGCTTTTTATCGGTTGGAAATCCCTCCAAATGTTCTTGCACTGTGCGGTTCAAATAGTGATTATTCCACCATAACGAAGGATCAAAGGCAATATAATTCGTAAATAAATCTGGGTATAGAAAAAAAGTTTCCATCACAAATAAACCAGATAACGATTCCCCAATTATACTTCTTTCTGAAGTAGTACGATATCGACCTTCAATCTCTGGAAACAATTCCTCTTTTATAAATTCACGAAACTTGGATGAACCTCCAACTTTAGCTGCTATTTCCTTATCCTTTGCCACTTCAGTCACAGGCGTGAGGTCTCGCCTGCGCTGTGTATTTTCTATACCGACCAAAATCATCGGAGCTATTTTATTTTCGTTTATCAATTTCTCTAACGTATTGGCAATGTGTGGAAAATCTTCTTTCACACCACCATCTGCCATATACATAATTGGTAACGAATCTTTGCTTTGCTTATACTGATCAGGCAGCCAAACATTTATAATACGTTCTTCGCCAAGTATTATTGACTGTACACGTAAGCTATCATGCGCTGGAACTGGATCTTGTGCTGGAGAATTTCTGCAACTACTCGCAAAAATCAAAACTGAAAATAAAAAGAGATAGAAATCTTTCATAATTAGTGTATATAATATAAAATTAGAAAATTTTACACACAATCAAAAACAACTATCATTCAGGTAAAATCTCTGAATTATTGTTCACAAATTTCTTCTAGCTTATCCATTGCTTTGGGGTATTTCTCGTTAAAGTAGGCTAAGAAATCATCTATCGTATCCAATTCTACTGTTACAGTTGTTTTCCCGTCTTGCTCTTCAAACTTATAAATCTCGTAACCCCCTGCCCATTTCTCCACTTGTTCTCCTGTTGTGATTTCCTCATCACCATCCACAAAACCGTAATGTCGTACAGATACCAATTTAGCAGGTTGATTTTCTTCAACTGCTGAAACCATCCCACCTCTTTTTCCGTTTTCATCACAACCTACAAATAGAATTTTACTTCCTTTGTCCCAGCTTCCTTCATACGTAGAAGTCGGATTAAATGTCGCTGTCCAATACTCATAGGTGGATTTATCCTGTAATCCCAACATCGCCTCGTACACTCGCTGTGCCGATGCGTTTATTTCTTTTTCAAATGTTAACTTTTGCATGATTTATAATTTTTGAAGAGAATTCAAACGATTTAATAATTTCTAATTTTAAAAGTGCTTAAGATTTAGCTTTTATACAATAAGAGGTAATGCTTGCGATATTATTATTTGCATCAAACACGTAGATATCGCAGGATGACACGAAAGATACGCGTTTACCCTCACGAATAAATTCAGCAGTACCATTTATAACCACGCAATTGGCGTTCTCAATAACATTTAGCTGCTGAAAATTTATGGTAACGCTATCAAAATAGGCTCTTACATTTGTACAGAAAGATTCAATCTCTTTTCTGCCGGTTAGATTTTGCTCTCCTGGTGTATCCCAAGTTGTTTGGTCGGTTAAGTACGCAAAACATTTTTCAAAATCCCACGAGAGAAAGCTTGTGCTATTTCTGATTTAATCATTGGTCAAAAACTTAAACGTAATACAGTAAAAGTAAACTAAGTTTTTGTAAAAGCTCTTGCCATAGCACAAGAAATTCTAGCCCAATTTAAATTCTATAACCCTAATTTGAAATTGTAATATCTTCACGCATATGGCTATTAGACTCGATAACCTTAAGAATTAAATTCGCCACATTAGCGCGTGAAATTCGAGAAGTCTTTGGTTTGATTTGTTTGCCGTATTCGTATGAGGTTACATTCGGATCGTTAGTTAAGCCACTGGGTCGGATTATAGTCCAATCCAAACCACTTGATTTGATAGCCAACTCTTGTGCTTCATGATCTTCACGAGCAGCAGGCATAAAAAGTTTGAATAGCGCTTTAGTAAATAGCGGAAGATTGTTCCAGCTTTCTCCAATCCCCATAGACGACATCACAACCAATCGCATCACAGCTACTTCTTGCATCGCCTCTATAATTACACCCGTACCAAAGGTTCTAAGTCCTGTATTTTTATACAATTCTCTCGAACCAAGCGTACAGATCACAACATCTTGTCCTTCTATGGTAGATTTTACAACATCCAGATTCGTAAAATCACCCGTGAAGACTCTTATCTCCTTAGAAAATTTAGGTAATCTTTTTGGATCACGTACCATCACAGTCACTTCATGACCATGCTCTAAAGCTTGTTTGACAAGCTCAATTCCCGTTTTACCTGTTGCACCAAAGATTGCTATTTTCATTAGCCGCTTTTTAAATCATTTAATGATTTCATACTTATTATCTTGAGGCAATGGTTTGCAAATTGATTTATTAACAAGCTTATTTCTCATTAATGCTTTTTTATTAAAATGCCTTGAAATATTCTTAACAATATCACTAAAATTATCCACTTCGTTATTAATCTGATGGTAATATATTTTAATAGGATTTACAGTTATGATGTTCAAATATTGTATTTAGTAAGGTTCTATCAGATAAACCGCATGAATGCCCCATTATGAACACTTGAAAATCATTGTTTTCAATCCAGTTCAATAAATCTCTATAATTAGAATTATTCAAGTACATGAATGATTTAATATTATCCAAGAATCTATTGTCATTTATATTTTCAATCGTTTTATAATTACTATCCATCTCATCACCAAATCCAAAATTTATTACATTATTTTGATTAGACGCTTCTCCATGAATCTTTATTAATTTTGACTTTCCAAAACATCGAGGCTTTGAATCTTTATTTTGTGAATTTAGAGTTTTTATATAATTCTCAATGTTTTTAGAATAATTAAAGTCTAAAAAAAGATTTTCAAAATTTAGATCATTAATAGCAGTTGACGATGAGTTATATAGTTCTAATGCCTTATTATCAAATCTGATGAGATTATCTTTATAAGAAGGATCAAATTCATTTAGATAATCGTCATCCATTCCATCTTTCAAATATTTAATATTATATGCGAAAGACTCTAAGATCGAATTATTTATTTTTATTTCAGAATTAAACAAGTATTTCATATCAATTTCTTCAGATATATATATATCTAATAAATCTTTAATCTGCTTAAAATCCTCGTTTAATTCATTTATATTATAAAAAGATTTATTGAATAGCATTTCTCCGTTACTTAATTTTAAAAGTAAGTAATAATATTCTTGCTCTACATCCACCCAATTATTCAAGCTTTTATTAAGAATATGCAAGAAAAATAAATTCTTAATTTTAAAAACCAGTTTCTTTTGTGAAATATGAGAATTATGGAAGAGTATTTCTAAATCACTTTCGTCAATCAATGTATATTTCCCACCACTTTGACTTTTAAAATTATTAAGGAAATCAATTAATGTTCCTGTATTAAACTTATCCAAATGATTAAAATGAAATTCTTGTGCTGTATCACTCTATGACGTTGTAATAAGATGTGAATATTTATAGTCATTATCCTTGGAATATTTAAAAATATTAGACCATATATATTTTATAAAATGAGAGTAAGATGTGGGTAAGCCATGAGCTAAGTCAAATCCATTTCCTATAATTATTAATCTATTCATAATAGTAGGTTTAGAACTAAATTTTGGTATTTGAAATCACTAGTGTCCGGTAAAGAATAAAAAAAGGTTGGCGCAATCACCAACCCTTTAGCTAACTTTGAAGTTGCGAAACAAACAAAGTAAGTATGGGTAAAAG
>NZ_WUQY01000005.1 GCF_009829085.1 Sphingobacterium bovisgrunnientis | reverse complement strand
TGTGTTTGAAAAGAAAAAAGGTTTAGTTCATAAAGTGTAATTAATTAACATACTTTCACCAAAATTGACGAAGAACCTTTGAATCGTGCCAGTGATTTCGGTCTGATTGTGCCAGCTATTACGGTTCAAATGATGCCACTTTAATGGTTTAGTTTTTCAAACTTCCGTTTTTTTACGGTTTGATTTGTGCCACTTAAAAGATTAAGAATGACTTACCTTGTCGCTTTAAATACAGCGATATGGCTAACAAACTTGATCCGATGGACTTAAAACAAATACTCACCTTACATATGGACGGTTATAGTAACCGTAAAATAGGTTCTGTCTTGGGTATTTCCCGAAATACAGTTAACACTTATATGCAGTTATTTGCTGGAAGTGAATATTCATTTCAGGAGCTATTACACTTTGACACAGCATCTTTATCGGAACTGTTTTCTTCTCATACCACCCTTGATACAAAGCGCCACAATGAACTCATGCTCTATTTTGAGGGTGTCAATAAAGCCCGTAATCATCCTGGCTTTACATTCTTATATCACTATCAACAATATGTTGAGATTGCTGCAGAGCCTTATAGCTATACCCAATTTCTAGAGCATTATCGTCGTAAATATCCAAAAGAGAAAGGTTCAATGAAACTTCAGCACATTGCTGGTGAAGAAATGTTTGTTGACTTTGCTGGGAAAAAGCTAAGCCTTATTGATAAAAATACGGGAGAGATAATCCCCGTGGAAATATTTGTAGCTATATTACCATGCAGTCAGTACACTTATATTCGGGCATGTTTGAGTCAAAAACGTGAGGATCTAATATCTTGTTGCGTTGAAGCCCTGCGATTCTATGGAGGTGTACCTAAAGCTATTGTATCGGACAATCTAAAGTCTGCTGTTAATAGGTCGAGCAGATACGAGCCAGATATTAATCGTAGTTTTAAAGACTTTGCACGTCATTACAACTGTGTTATCAACCCCACCCGTAGTTACTCTCCACAAGATAAAGCTCTGGTAGAGAATGCTGTTCATCTGGCTTATCAACGTATTTATTATCCGCTTCGAGAGATGACGTTTTTCTCATTAGAGGACCTTAATAAAGAAATTTCTGTACTGTTAGAGCGTTATAACAATTTATTATTCAAACGTAAGGAATCCAGTCGGATTGAACTTTTTCAACGTTCTGAACGTCAGTATCTCAAAGACTTACCTGTGAGTGCATATGAATTGAAGGATTATAAAAGAGCAAAGGTGCAAAAGATGGGGTATGTTTGTTTTTCTCCTGATAAAAGCTATTACAGTGTCCCATACCGTTATATCGGTAAAGAAACGACCATCCATTATACCAAAAATCGGATTGAGGTATTTTATTATCATGAACGAATTGCTTTGCACCAACGCAACCCTGTTAAAGGAAGCTACATCACCAACACTGACCACCTGAGTAGTACACACAAATTTTATTCGGACTGGAATCCCGAATTCTTTAAAAATAAAGCTTCTAGACATGGAGAATATGTTGTAGCCTGCATTGAAAAAATATTAGCCTCACATGATTATCCTGAAATAAGCTATAAACGCTCTCTGGGAATTATACAATTACACCGTGCTTATGGATCTGAGCGATTAAATAACGCCTGTAAAAGAGCCTTGGATACAGAATCATGCTCATACCTGAGAGTGAAAAACATTCTCAAAAATAACATGGACAGGATACCTATATCTGAAGATAATATTAAACAAATGCAACAACACATTCCTTTCCATGAGAATATACGCGGTGCTTCTGCTTATGAATAATAAACCATAAAATAAAAATAATGAATAATCAAACAATTGAAAAGTTACGTAACATGCGCCTAAGTGCTATGGCACAATTACACCAACAGTACGTGAAAGAAAACAGGTTTGAAGGTATTACCTGTGATGAATATCTTGCCATACTTATCAATCACCAATGGGAAGATCGTGAAAATAACAAGATCGAAAGATTACTAAAACAAGCAAGCTTTAGACAGAATGCTAACCTAGGTGACATTAACTATTCTGGGGATAGAAATCTAGACAAGAACATGTTTGCACGTCTGGGAACATTGGACTTTATGTTACGTAAAGAAAATATCATAATATGCGGTGCTTGTGGTACTGGAAAAAGTTTTCTTTCTCAAGCGCTAGGGCATCAAGCTTGTATTACTGGAGTGAAAACTTTTTATACTGTAACTGCAAAACTCATTAAAAAACTCAAAATGAGTAAAGCGGACGGTACATATCTTAAGGAACTGGAAAGACTAGTTAAGATTGAATTACTTATACTTGATGACTTTGGTTTGCAGGCTTTCGACAATCAGGATCGTGAATCTTTAATGGATATAATTGATGACAGACATGGAAAAAGATCAACTATAATATCTTCTCAGATACCTGTATCAGCTTGGTATGAAATAATTGGAGGAGAAGGGACTATTGCGGACGCGATATTAGATCGAATAGTTAACTCATCTCATCGTATTGACCTAAAAGGAGAATCTCTCAGAAAAGGAATAATGAAACGGAAATAATAATATCTTTTTTATATAATTGTATGATCTTTTAAGTGGCACGGTTTGACCGAAACCCTTGGCATCATCCCTCCGAAATATCCACAGCATACTCCTTTAATTCTTACATATATTAAGCAAACATGTCTACTGTTTAGTTTAATTACTCTTTTACTTATCACAATTAGAACACTAAATTCTTTGAAAACCGAACTTGGAAAGTTAACGTTTGGAATCCTTTGCTGCGTAATAATCTATCACATTTGGGACAACATTAATGAATTAATAGTCATTTATAATGCATCTAAACATAATATTGAAACCTCTGATATCATTACAAAATTAGTCAAGCCCATACGAATAGACACTTCCTTAAATGCACTCTTATATCTTATTCCAATTTTTATAGGATTATTCTATGTCTATAGAGGGAGAATAAGAATATGGAAATTCAATGCTGTATTAGCTTTCTGTATATTAGGAATAGTATTATCTCTACCGAATATTATTATCAACAAAAATATAGGTAACATCATTTTCACAAGCACCGCAGTAGCGTTAATGCCTAGTTATTTTTTGGGAATAATTATGCTCACAAAATCCGCAAGAAAATTAAGGTAGATTATTGAATACTAAATTTCAAATCTTAATAATCTACCCTAACTACTATAAATTCTAAAGCTCAATTAAAGCTTTTATAACTTTATTTTCAGGCTTAAAAAACGTGTCAAATTCCTGCGCTACGCTTTCAAATTCAAGCCGATGTGTGATAAAAGTATACGGGTTTATTTTCTTGGATTTGATATTATCCATTACGAATTGAAAATCTTGCTTAGTTGCGTTTCGACTACTCATTAAGGTTGACTCTCTTTTATGAAATTCTGGATGGCTAAAACTGAAATTGTTTTTTTGAATACCGACGAGGACGAAAGTCCCTCCATGTGCCAAATATTGAAGAGATTGTTCTATAGCTCTTAGATTTCCGGTAGCATCAAAAATAGCTGTGGGCATTTCACCTTTCGTAATTTCTTGTAGCTTTTCGAGCGGTTCATCGACTCCAACATGTATCGTATGTGCAACGTTTAATTTCTCTCTACAAAATTGTAATCTGTCCTCATTGACATCCATCACAATTACATTTGCGCCAGCAATACGACTAAATTCTATAAGTCCTAACCCTATAGGACCTGCCCCCACAACGAGTATATTTTCTCCTACCTGAACATTAGCTCTCCTAATAGCATGTGCGCTAATAGCAAAAGGCTCTACCAAAGCCAATTCATCCAAGTCCAATTCTTGCCCTTTTATAATTAATTTGTTTGGCGCAACCATATATTCTGTCATTCCGCCATCAATATGCACACCCAACACCTGCATTGAGACACAACAATTATCTTTACCTCTCTTACAAGCGACGCACTGTCCACAAGATTTGTAAGGAATTAGTGTCACATATTCTCCAATCTCAAAATTAGAGTCTGTAGTTTCGACGATTTCTGCTGCTAACTCGTGTCCTAGAACACGGGGATAATTGAAATATGGTTGTGTTCCTTCGAATGCATGTATATCCGTACCGCAAACCCCTACTCTTCTTATTCTTAGTAAGGATTCACCTTCGTTTATTTTTGGTATTGCTGTTTCGTAGTATTCAAAATTATGAGGTTTTTCGCATCGAAGGGTTTTCATTATATAAATATGGCTATAGTATTTTTGATTATTTAAGTTTTACACGTACAATTCGCCCTGTGTTTGTAAGATACATGTATTTTTCATCGGCAGATAATGCGACATTCGAAACAGGACTTTTGAATCTAATTTTACCTAGAAGTTTAGCATTAGCATCAAAAATCCAAACACCACCAGGACCACTTGCCAGTACAATATTACTTTTGGTTATTTTAAGGCCATCTGGTAAGCCTGGAGATCCATCCAATGAAGGCGTTGCATCGTAAAAAATCGTTGGCTCTTGTTTCAAATTGTTTGCATTTAACACATACCAAGTCGCACTTCGTGGATCAGAATTACTTACAATTATTTTATTTGATTTCGGAAAAATCGCAATACCATTTGGTCTAGTCAACTTATCTGTTAGAAGGTTCAATTTTCCATCATTTTTGAATACAAAAACACCATTAAAGTCTAGCTCCTTTGCTGGATCTGTATCATTTTGAGATGGTAAACCATACGGAGGATCCGTGAAAAATAAATCTCCATTGGAATGGTATACCGCATCATTTGGACTATTCAATTTTGATTTCTCATAGCTATTTACTAGCGTCACATAGTTAGGTTTAGGTGATTTTATTGAGCTATTCATACGTCCCATTTGACGATCCCCGTGTTGACAAAGCACCAAATTACCCTTCGGGTCTAACAACAAACCATTGCTGCCTGGTTCGCGCGTAGCATCTGCTGCAGTTTCGGTATATCCACTCGGATTTAAATACAGTTCCATGCCTTTTGCTTCAGTCCATTTATAAACCGTATTGGAAGGAATTTCGGAGAATAAGAGCATTTTTTCTGACTCTACCCAAAGTGGTCCTTCTGTCCAACGCAGTCCTTCTATCAACACTTCGACCTGCGCATTGGCATTAACAATATTTTTTACCTTTTCATCCAACACTTCAAGCTCTAGTTTTTCAAACTTAATTTGCTGAGAAAAAACAGGTATTTGAAATGCCATTGAGATTAAAAATGCAATAATGTATCTTCTGGTGATCTTCATGGTAGTTTATCCTTGGTATCTTATGAAGATAGGAAAAATATTTTTTTCACGTCCCATTATGTAAGTTTTAATACATGAGCAATGTCATTTTTCTGTGCATCTTTCGGCCATTCAATCTGTAAAATATCAGCATTTTGTTTGAAAACCAATGGCTTTTTATAACCAAGTAATTCAATTTTTCTAACTTTCAAACCTTTGGATGTTGTTGTTCCCAAAGATTGAATTTTAACTTGCTTTGATTCTGGTTGACCCATTACGAAAGCATACAGAGATTTACCTTTTTGGGTAAAACGAAAATCTTCAGCAACAAGCGGCTTTCCTCGACCTTCATTGAATCCTTGAGCATGCAATTCTGGAGCATGTGCTATGGCTGGGCCTTCACCAAAGGTGTGCCACGGCCTAGTTCCTATGATTGCTTCACTATTTAACTGCATCCAGTTAGCAATACCTTCTACCGTTGCTCGTGCTTTGTCATCAACAGAACCATCTCCACGCATTGGAACACTTAATAAGAGATTGCCATTTTTGCTGACTACATCCACCAACATATGGATGACCGTTTTTGCTGACTTATAATGCCCCCTATCGTATACTCGACGATCATAATGCCACGATCCTATACAGGTACATGTCTGCCAGGGCTCGGGTTCTATGCGGTTACTTTGACCTCGCTCGATATCCCAGATCATACATTTACGCTGTTGCTCATCCAGTATTTTTCCGGTAATGACAGCTTCTAACTTACCTTTATTGTCCTTGATACTTTTATTGTAGTAATGGGCAGCAATTTCCAAACCCACATTACTTACAGGCCATAATGGCAACGCCGTATCGTCAAAGTAAACTACATCAGGATTATAATTATCTATTAATTCTATCGTTCGATCTTTGAAATTTTTGCAATATTCATCGGTTGGTACGCTAACGCCTGTATTTACGTCCCAATGCCATTGCTCGTGCACTTTGTGATCATTCAAGCTGTCTTTGCTCAATTCATGATTTTGCGCATAGAGTTCTTGTGGATCATATCCTTCCCACCATGTTCCTTTACCATCTTCTTTTTTTAATTTTCCATCGTAAGGCACACCTTGAAGAGGACCATTTTTATCCGATCGCTGAGCCATCTCGTACCAAGTCCATGCATGTGCGGCATGAACACTTACACCAAATCGCAATCCGCGTTTACGTGCAGCCTTTTCCCATCCTCCAACAATATCTTTCTTCGGCCCAAAATTTAGACTATTCCATTTGTGGTGACTACTCTTGTACAAATCCAAATTATCGTGATGATTTGCCAAGGTCATGAAATATTGTGCTCCTGTGCGCTTGTATAGATCCATCAATTCTTCTGGATTCCATTTTTCGGCTTTCCACAAATTGATTACATCTTTAAAACCAAACTTTGAAGGGTGCCCATATTTCTCGACATGGTATTTGTACTGATCAGAACCTTCTTGATACATTCCTCGTGCATACCAATCGCCACGCTCGGGCTGACATTGTGGTCCCCAATGCGCCCATATTCCGAATTTTGCATCACGAAACCACTTTGGTACATTATACTCTTCCAGCGATTTCCAAGTCGGATTGAATGGAACTTTTGTCCAATTGCTAATGGTTGTAGCAGCAAATGACTTACTTAAAAATAAGGTTGGGATTATAGCTCCGATAGATTTTATTGCACTCCTTCTATTCATAGTAATCGTTTTTTACTCAAGAAATTCCACCCTTTACACAGATATATATTACTTCGTAAAAAGTATACCCCTCTAGAAAGTGATATGATTTGAGCGTATTATAATTGGATTTATTAGATGCCTCTTTTCAAATGTAGTATTAAACAACAGTATAAATGTAAAATTTATCGACTACTAGTAGTACTTTATCGACTTTTAAATATTTTTATATTACATTAGTCCAATACAAATAAACCTACTTTTACATCATATGAAAACCCAAGAAAGCATTAATGATTTAGACTTTATCTTATTAAATATTGGATACGCTGAACACAATGCCGATTGGAACTGGAAAGGCATAAGTAGTCCTTTTGTTAGATTACATTTTGTGGTCAAAGGTAAAGCAAAGATTCATCTAAGCAATGAAAGTTTCGATCTGCAAGAAAATCATATGTATTTAACCCCCTCCTATGTTCAACACAGTTATGATTGCGAGGGTGAATTTCATATTTTCTACATTCACTTATACGAAAATCTAGACCGAAAAGCCAGCATTTTTGATAGGTATAAGTTCCCTTTTGAAATACCTGTTGACGAATTACTTGCTATGCTTATTAGAAGATTGTATTCCTTAAACCCAGAACGGGAATTAAAGAAGTATGATCCCACAACGTATGATAATTCCCAAGAACTCATCAAAAATTTATCATTAAATTACAATAATTCAGATGCTTCGAAATTGGAGACACAATCCATCATAAATATAATACTATCTCGATTTTTGAATTGTTCGATTATTAAAACAGAAATACAAGATCAAAGAATCCATAAAGTCATTACCTATATTCATGAACGTATTGAGCATCCCATAGCAATTGAAGAATTAGCTGATTTGGCCAATTTGACTAAAGATCATTTGATTAGACTGTTTAAAAAACAAATGGGTTGTACGCCTGCAAAATACATTAATCAAAAGAAAATTGAAAAAGCACAGTTACTTATTTTGATGGAAAACATCAGTTTAAAAAATGTCGCTTATAAATTAGGCTTTGAAAACATCTCCTATTTCATCAGGTTGTTTAAGAAAATAACGGGCGAAACCCCAAGTACTTACCGTAAAAAACAATAAATTAACTTGAAATCATTATATTGTACCAATACAATATGTTATGAAGAAAATCAATACTCAACTTTATCAGATTTCAGTTTTACCTAGGCTTAGTATCAATTGTTTTATTGCTGATGGAATATTATTTGACGCAGGAATCAAATGTAGTTACCATAATATTAAAAAAGCTATCCACGAAAAACCAATAACTAAACATGTATTAACGCACGCACACGCTGATCATCAGGGAAGTAGTGCTCAAATTTGTAAGGAATTTAATATTCCATTATTTTGCCACAAGGAGGAAGTGCATAGAACAGAAAGCGGCTTAGCCGTATCTGATTATCCAGCACCTACAGGAATAATAGCTAGATTTCAACAAAAATATTGGGCAGGAGAAGGTCATCCTGTTACAGACACACTCAAAGAAGGTGATATAGTAGGAAATTTTATTGTAATTGAAACGCCAGGACATTCAGCAGGGCATTTGTCATTTTTTAGAGAAGATGATGGCACACTCATTATTGGAGATGCATTATGCAATATGAACTTATTGACCACAATTCCTGGTTTACAGTTGCCTCCATACCTTTTCACTTCAGATCAAAATCAAAATATCCAATCCTTAAAGAAACTTTATGACTTACATCCCAAAGTAATTTGTTTTGGGCACGGACCAGTCTTGTTAAATACGAAAAGACAGTTTGAAAAATTTATCGAAGAATTAGATCCATTACGTTAATCGCCATACAAAAAAAGCGATTCAAAATCATCCTAGGGGAATTGGAATCAAATGAATCGCAAGCTTAACTATACTAATAATTATGATTAAAGACTTATATCATTGCTTTTGGTTGCGTACATACCGATAAGCGCACCAGTAAAGCCTCCAGCAATATTTGTTGACAAAATATCACCTGAAACTGCACCACCTAAATTTTCAAATGCTTTGCCATTTTGGGAGAAATTGAAATTATAATTATCACCATCAGCAGTTACCTGTAATTTGACGGCTGAATTATCTTCCAATTTTTTCGAAGCCAACACTTTAGTTTCACCTTTTTCAGTTCTTGCTAAAAGTAAATAGTTATCATTTCCTGATTTAGTAATTCCAAACACATAGTTGAAATTTTCACTTTGCAAACAGGTAAGACCTGCTAAATCTTTTTCAGAAGAAGGCGTATAATGCATTTCAACCTCTGCAGCAAAACTATTGTGTTGTTGTCTATAAAATAAGGCAGAAATTGGTTTCTTTTCTTTGATAGATACATCCAAGGGTTTGATTCTTACTCCATCTTTTGATAATTCTGAAAAAGGCTCTCTTGGGCCACGCAATGCCACCCATCTGTGATCAAATGCATTTCCGTCAAATT
Organism: Sphingobacterium bovisgrunnientis; assembly: GCF_009829085.1. Taxonomy (GTDB): domain Bacteria; phylum Bacteroidota; class Bacteroidia; order Sphingobacteriales; family Sphingobacteriaceae; genus Sphingobacterium; species Sphingobacterium bovisgrunnientis. Next base: position 137,936 of record NZ_WUQY01000005.1, on the reverse strand, counting down.
TATCCGTAAAAACGAAATTTCCATTTGGAAAATAATCTCCCGAATTCGTTTTGTTTTCTACACCAGAAGGCATAGGAATAGAAGGCTTCAACACTTCTAATCCGCCTTGAAATACTGGAAATTCTCCAGACCAATCAACAGGCAACATAAATGTTTCTCGTCCTGTATTTACACGATTTTTTTCGTTTGGACGAATTGCCAAAAATACACTATACAATCCGCCATCAGGACCTTCGACAATATCCGCATGTCCAGCCCATTCTACAGGATTCGGACGGCTTTTGTCCAAGTGCCTTTGCGTCAAAATAGGATTTTTTGCTGCTGGAACATATGGTCCACGAGGATTGTCACTACTAAAAATCACTTCGCTGTGATCATCTGCCGTTCCACCCTCCGCACACATCAAATAATATTTGTTATTTCTTTTGTAAATATGTGGTGCTTCGATCCAAATCGGCTTTTTGGATATATCTACCCCGCCATCAACAATTATTTTGTCTGTACCAGCAATTACTTGGTCTTTTTCTACATCATAATCCCATATCTTAATTACGCGATGACCGGTATACAATTCTTTACCCGGATCTGGTGCATCATTATGAATGACGTAAGCTTTTCCATTATCATCAAAAAATAAAGAAGGATCAATACCTTGAAAATCAAGTTTAATTGGGTCAGACCAGTTTCCTTCTTTAGGATCTTTAGTTTTCACCACCATATTGCCGATACCACCAGCAAATTGTGTGGTAATCATATAGAACGTATCGTTATTTGGATTGTAACGAATAACAGGAGCATAAATGCCTTCACTAATCCCCGAAGTATAGACTTTGAGCTGAGATTCTCGATCCAAAACGTGTCCAATCTGTTTCCAATTTACCAAATCATTGGAATGGAAAATTGGCACACCTGGAAACATCGCAAATGAAGAATTTACTATGTAATAATCATCTCCCTTTCGCGTGATACTGGGATCGGGATAGCAACCTTGTAATATCGGACTGTAAAACTGTCCTGCTTGTAGCGGATTTTGCTCGTAAATTTTATCCTTTCCTTCATAAGTAAAACTTGTGAAAAGCGGCTCACCCAATTCGGTGTTTTTATTTTTACCTTCTTGGCAACTCATAAATATAGTAGTCGCTAGTATGGGTAATGTCTTCAATAATTTTCCAAAATTGTTCATGTAACTAGTGGTTTTATGTTTAAAGCAATTAATAGATTACAAATCCTCCGTTAGGTTGTATGGTAACTTCATAAAGCCCATTCTTATCTAATTTGATATTCTTAATTGTCGGATTCTTATTGATATCATCATTGATCATGTTGAGGTTTTTAGTTTTCAGCATGGAGATGTCAATTTTGATTTTCAAACTTTCCTTTTGGGCATTCACACCTGCTATGTACCATTTATCTTTGTGTCTTCTTCCCAAAATCGCATATTGTCCTGGATAACCATCAATGAATAATGTCTCATCCCAAGTAGTAGGAACTTCCTTCATGAAATCTATAAGGAAGGATTCTGCCTCGGTCAAATTATTAGGAGTCAATGCAAAAGGCTGCACAGGATTTTGAAATAATACAGCAGTTGCCATTTGAAATGCATCCGTGGTAAGTCTCTTATTTCTAGTTTTGTTGTCTTTGGTCAAAAAGTCATTTAAAAACACGCCACCAAATTCCATACTGCCTACAGCATTACGAATGAATGGATGCAAAGTCGCAAAAACAGCTTCATTATCTCGTGCATATTGCGAGAATATCAACATTTCTGACGCTAATACAGCTTCACTGCCCACAAAATTTGGATACAATCTTTCCCATCCTCTTGGCAATGTGGCACCATGGAATATAATCATCAACCCATGGTCATTCGCATCAGATAATATATCTTCATACAAGCGCATGGTTTCTTGCTTGTCTCCACCAAAAAAATCAACTTTTAATCCTTTAACACCTACTTTTTGAAGCCATTTCATTTCTTTTTTACGCGCAATAGATGTACTCATAGAATTTCGAGGACCTTGAGGTGCATCGTTGAAAGTTCCATTGGAATTGTACCATAAAAACACATCTACATTTTTGGAGTTAGCATATTGAATCAATTTCTCCATCCTATCTCTTCCAATATTTGTGTCCCAAAGCGCATCAATTAATATATAAGGATAATTTAAAGCCGATGCCAAATCAATATATTTTACTTGATCATTCCAGTTCATACTTTGGTCTTGCCATACAATCCAGCTCCATGTAGATTTACCAAACTTGTAGTTTTGTGATGGGGCATACAATGGTTCCACTACATCAAAAGGAATTGTAGTCTTGACAATCGGACTCAAGTTGTCACCGACAGTTATTGTTCTCCACGGCGTAGCACCAGGTAAGGAAAGTGCAGCTCCCGTACTTCCAAATCCATTATTTTGCTCCTGCTGCGGATAATTAACATAAAAAACACCATCAGCTGAAATTTCGCTTAAGTGCGAAGCGCAATACGCACTGGTCACGCCAGTCTCTGATAATAATACCCATCCATTATCTTGAACCTTAAACAAACTTGGAAACACAAAACCAAACTGACTTTTTGCCGAAGCTATTGGTGCATCAATACTATACCCACTTTCATAACTAACAGCTGTACGCGCGAAACCAGTCATTGGTTTCATCATCGTAGAGATAAATGCAGTTGTGCTCGTTGGAAATTTGTAGCCCGTGTTCTCTGCATGTATTACAACGCTACGCGTTTCTTTCCAAGTTGGTAATTCATAGCGAAATGCAATATCATTATTGCTTACTTGAAAAATCACAGCGAAAGATTTTTTATCTGCATTTGTAAAATTGGTAGTCAAGGCATTAGCGTGATAGCTAATGTTCGACACCTTGATTCTATCTTGCGAATATTGCTTTTCTACAACCGAATTTTTACTATTTTCGAATGCTAAACCGCTTATAAAATCTCCTTCATTAGATTTAAAACCTAATGGTGATTTTTCTAAAATAGTCTTACCTTTAAGAGTTACACTGTAAAATGCTTTATTGGCATCAACATGTATTTCTACACGCAATTGCTTATTTGGACTTTCTACGGTGGCTACCTGCGCAATCAACAAGTAATTGCTAGCAAGCAACATAAAAGTCAATATATGACGAAGTCTTAGCATAAACTATTTTCTAATTTTAATGGACAAAATAGACTTTGGATTAATCGTTAATGATACAACTTGATTATTTTTCGTAGCATTAACGGAAGCCGTTTGCATATTCTTAGTAGCAGTAGTTTCCACGCCAGTCACGCTCGTGAAAGCTTGCGGTAATTCAAATTGTACAGTTGGAATCAAAGCATTACCTTGATTTTGTATGATTAATGTATAATCCGAAGTTCCTTCATAAGCCGTTACTAGAATATCATTATTACTTGCTATTTTATCAACAGCAATTCGCCTACGCTCTGTGGCATACTGTGCATAATGCGATAAAACGTATCCTCGTGGAAGCAATTCTCCTTTTACAGTGCCAAACTCACCATCGCCCAACATGCTGTAGTGTCTTTTGAGGTACCACCAGATATAGGCATTGAAATTCGCTTCCAAACAACCATGTAGCTCTTTTGCGAATATCAGCGCGTCATTCCAACTCCAGTCATTAGCTGAATTGTTATTCATCAAATGTTCGGTCATCCAAATTTCCTTATTGTGTTGGCGTGCTAGCGGATAATCTCCTATTCCCCCACCGTATAAGTGTGTTCCTATAATGTCCAAATGTTCACGCGCTATCGGGTCATTTAAAGTAGGATCTGTATATTCTTTTTTGAAATTGACTGCTTCCGCAGCAATAACTTTTACCTTAATGTCCTTACCGTGATTTTTTATAAAATTCAAAATTTGCTGTCCTGTCCATACGCAAGCATCATATTCCGGATCCCAATCTGGTTCATTTTGAATAGAAACAGCCTCAATAGTCACCCCATTTGCAGCCATGTAATCTACAAAAGCATTTAAATGTTGTGCATAATCCGCATAATATTCGGGCAACAAATAACCACCATTACCTCCACCTTGTTGTTTACTACTCTTCATATGTGCCGGTGGAGACCAAGGTGACGCAAATATTCTAGCGCCTAAAGATTGTGCTTTTTTTGCTATTTCTAAGTCCCTGTTCCAATCGTTTGAATTGGGATAAATCATCATTCGCAACATTTTATAGCCGAGGCCATTTTGTCCATACAATCTGTCTATTTCAGCCACGGTCAATTGATTTCCGCCTTGCCATAATGCTGGATTTAACATACCGCCAAAACCCGTAATCTGTTGATACGAAGTAGAAGGTTTTACTTGCAACACTACAGGAGGTTTGGTTGACTGCTTTATAGTAATTTGCTTAGATTCGCCTGATAAAATATTTTTAAGTTGAATGGATTGTATGCGTTCCGTATTGGTGTTATTCTCGGTATAATTAAATTGTACACGCGTTTGACTACTGTGGTTAAAACTTCCACCCTTTAGAAAATTAAAACCTGATAAAAATCCTTCAGAAGGGATTATTAACTCCCATTCGGTATTGCTCCAGATTATTGTTAATGCGCCTGAACCACCCTGGGCATCCAAAAGTATTTCTTCCTCTTTAACTTTTAAATCTACTTGAGGAGTTTCATCCTCGGATTTAGAACAGCCAAGAATTAGGGCAAACAGTATAAATAATTTAAATATGAAATTAAGTCTTTGCATTATCGTATTAATTATGGTGTTTCATAGGGAGTTTTATTTTCTTTAAATCTTCTAATTCATGTACCGGACGTTCGATATGATACGGAATTGGCATTTTTGAAAATGTCTGGAAATACAGTAAACATGCGTCCTTCCACCAAACAGCATCACGACTTTGAATTTTTAATCTACTCTGCACGTGTTTGAATCTTTCTTTGTCCACATAAGATTCCATGCTATCCCATACACGCTGAAAATCCCTCACCTCTTGTACACCTTTGTCATAGTGCAGACAAAGCTCATCCCACAATGTATTGCCACTTTTCATTTTATAATTCCACGGCACGTGATGAAACCAGAGTAATAAATTTTCAGGACAAGCTTTGATGTCATTATATTGCGTGCGCAAAGGTTCATTGTATTGTGCTATGGCATTACTGCCACTTGTTGTTCTATTAAAACCTACACCAACAGAGTCCGCATTGTGGTAGTACCAAGGCATCCAATCGGCTCTTCCCCCCGGCATATTGCCCCAAGGTTCAGGTCCATAATGATGGTCAAACGCAAAAATGTGATGTAAGCCCAACGGCATCATATAATTCACTACTGCTTCACGCGAAGCCATCATCAAATCCGTTAATTCATTCACGAATTTGGATTCATTAGTGAAAGTCAATCCAAGCCATTCTTTTGCTATTTCTTCAGATGATAGTTGATGATTCCACGCTAATTTGCCGAAAGCATACCAATTCGCTTGCCCGAAATGGTGACCTGTCCAGTTGGTGTCTTCTCCAATATTCGCAACACCCGCTACAGCAGTTTTAGTAATTTTTCGAAGTGATCCATCCGTTATTTTGGCTACGGTAGAACCCTTTCCATCTGCGTAGGTGTCGCTGTCAAATGTTTCTTTGAATAAGGGTGCTAAATAAGCCAAGTGATTCGAAAAACCTAAATATTCTTGTGTAATCTGAAATTCAATCATCTGCGCAGTGTTCTTCATCGCTCCAAACAATGGCGTAAAAGGCTCTCTCGGTTGAAAATCTATAGGTCCATTTTTAATTTGAATGATTACATTATCTCGAAATTGCCCATCCAATGGTACAAACTCCTGATAAGCTTGCTTAGCGCGGTCTTCTTTAGTAGGATTATATACGAATGCACGCCACATTATTGTGCCACCATAAGGCTTAATCGCATCAGCAAGCATATTCGCGCCATCAGCATGCGTACGTCCATAATCTTGTGGACCAGGCTGACCTTCAGAATTTGCTTTAACCAAAAATCCTCCAAAATCTGGAATGATTTGATAAACTTCTTTTACTTTATTCTTCCACCACAATTGTACGTCCTTATTCAATGGATCCGAATTCTCTAAGCCACCGATAACTTTTGGAGAAGAAAAATTAATGGATAGATACACTTTAATGCCATATTTTCTAAACACGCTTGCAATAGCTTTTACTTTTTCGAAATATGCGGTTGTCAATATTTGAGGTGATGCGTTCACGTTATTTAGAACGGTAGCATTAATACCAATAGAGGCATTTGCTCTAGCGTAAGCTTCGTAGCGAGGACTCAATACTTGTGGTAATTCATCCCATTTCCAAAGGGAATAACCAGCGTAACCACGCTCTACCGTACGATCTAGATTATCCCAATGGTTTAGAATACGAATATCATAAGATGGAATTTCTTCTACATTATAAGTCCCTACTTCAATACCAACCGCTTGTTTTTGCAATAAATGGTAAGCACCATATAGAATTCCTGCAGATTGACTTCCTATAATTTGTAGCTTGTTGCCAGCGCTTGAAATTTTAAAACCATCTTTAAGCCTTGTCAACTTTCGATCTACGACCAATTCAATCGAATTTCCTTTCCAATATTCGTCCAACTCCTTCTTCGCTAAAAGAACAATTTCGTCTTTGGATTTCGTTTGAATAGTGCGTTTTGAAGAAATATCTGGCGATACTTTTTCAAAGCGTAACCACAATGAACTTCCATCTTCAGCATATGTTGAAAGGCAGATTAACGTGAAAAGAATACACAAAATTTTAGTTCTGAGCAAAATCATAAGTATGGTAGATTATAAGGTTTAACTTTCTATTGGTCGAGAAAGTGAAATTGTATAAGAGTAGAAAAAGCAAGAATGACTTACTTTTTCTACTTTATTTTTGATTGTTATTGTCCTTCGATGGTAATTATCTTACCATCATTATCATATTGCAGTTCAATCACCTTCATGCTTCTCAACCAAGTTTTACCACCTGAAGGAACTGAATCGTGATAGAATAAATACCATTTATCTTGATAGTTAAGAATACTATGATGCGTAGTCCAACCCACAACTGGCGTCAAGATTACACCTTGGTAGGTGAATGGCCCATACGGATTATCACCGACAGCGTAACACAATAAATGCGTATCACCTGTAGAATATGAAAAATAATACTTTCCATTGTATTTGTGCATCCACGAAGCTTCGAAAAAACGTCTTTGTGTATCTCCTTGTTTCAGTGGGTTTCCATCTTCATCCAGAATCAAAACATCTTTTGGATCTTCAGCAAACTGCAACATATTATCCGTCAATTTTGCTACTTTTCCTGTCAATGCATCTTCATCAAAATGTGGTAATACAGAGCCATCAATCAATTTATTGTTTCTATAATATTGCAACTGTCCGCCCCAAATTCCTCCAAAATAAAGATAGTACGAACCATCGTCGTCTTGAAATGCACATGGATCAATACTGTAACTTCCTCTTATCGGATCATCTTGAGGTACGAAAGGTCCCTCTGGCTTATCACTTACCGCAACACCAAGACGAAATACATCTGTTTTATCTTTCATCGAGAAATACATGTAATATTTCCCATCCTTGTGTGCTACATCAGAATCCCATAATTGTCGTCCAGCCCAAGCGATATCTTCCACGCCTAGCACTTTACCGTGATCTGTAACCTCACCATTTATATCATCCATCGAAAAAACATGATAATCCTTCATATTAAAATGATCACCATTATCGTTTTCTTCTACACCACTTTCCCAATCGTGAGACGGATAAATATATATTTTACCATCAAATACATGGGCAGATGGATCCGCCATAAAATCACTTGGATACAAATATCTTCCTTTACTCATTTCTTAATTGCTCTTCAAATATTAATACTTATTTCTTACCCAATTTGATTAGATCTTGGATAAATGGTTTTGCTTGATAGTTACGATCGAATAATAATGGGTAATCAGTTCTGCCTGGTACAGGAAATCCGTTTTTCCATGAATCACCATCACCTACACCCCAAAGTGTTACACGATCAATTTTATCTTTATGCTTTAAGTAAAGTGAAAAGAATTCAGCATATCTGTTACCCAATTCTTTCATCTTCTCCTCTGGCAAACCATCAACGTATGGATTCAATTCCTTGCGGTACGCTACTCTATCGCTAATTTCAGCTCCCATGTTTGGACGCGCATTTGGCAAAACCGAAATTTCCATTTCTGTAACCATCACTTGTACGCCTAAACTTGAAAATCTCAAGATTGAATTTTCAGTTTCTTGAATTGTAGGGTAATCCAAACCATTGTGCTCTTGCATACCTATTCCATGCACTTTTACACCGCTATCAATAACTTTTTTTACCGCTCTGTAGATTCCTTCTCTTTTTGCGGGTAGCGCTGTAGAATAGTCATTATAATACAATTGAGTTTTTGGATCTGCTTCGTGCGCAAACTGGAATGCCAACTTGATGAAATCCTCACCAATTATTTGGTAAAATTTACTTTTGCGGTATTCACCATTATCCAAAATAGCTTCATTAACAACATCCCAGCCGTGAACTCTGCCTTTGTATCTGCCAACAACAGCGTGGATGTGTTTGCGCATGCGTTCGATCAAAACTTCTTTAGACACATCATTTCCATTCGCGTCTTTGAAAAACCAAGATGGTGCCTGAGAATGCCAAATCAACGTATGTCCTATAATTTGCATACCGTGTTTTTCACCATATTCGACAAACTTGTCAGAATCTTTGAAATTGAAAACACCTTCTTGCGGCTGCATATTCTCACTTTTCATACAGTTTTCCGCAACAATAGAATTGAAATGCGTCTCAATTACTTGTTTAGCCTTATCATTTCTTTCCCAAATCTGATTTAGGTTTAATGCTGTACCAATATAAAATTTGCCTTTATAAGCATCTTTTAATGTACCACTCGAAGTCGTAGTGTTATTTACCGTCTGTGACTTCGTAGATGAACATGCAACAAATACAGATGTCACACTCACCAATAGGATTGTCTTTATTATATTCATGTAATATGTTATTATTTAGAGTTTCTAGATTCTATTTCAAGATTTATTTTATCGATTACATCATCTTCCAATTCATATTTGGATATGATAAACATAGCCACTACAAGAAGAATTGCAGGTATTACGACTACTAACCACAATATGCCCTGTTGTGCAAATGCAGATTGTTCCAATACATTATCTTTATCAAATGCAACGTATGCTAATACCAATCCGGGTACTACACCGCCCAGTGCCATACCAGCTTTGTAAAATATACCTGTCAGTGCATTCACTATACCCGATATTCTTTTACCCGTTTTATATTCGCCATATGATATTACTTCAGGAACGAGCGCCCACATATATCCCGTTGCCACAATTATTCCAGTTGATTTGATAAATTGTGCAACAAATACAAGCCATATTTGTGATTTCAAAGACGGAACTACAGATACAATGTAGAGCATGACCATTCCAATAATTGCAACAGAAAGAAAAACATAGAACATTTGTTTCTTACCTATCGCTCTCTTTATAGCTGGAACTAATGGCATAAAAATAAATGCGGGAATAGATCCCAATGCCATAAAATAAGGTAACATCTCTGGCGATTGAATATTATAAATCATATAATACGATCCAGCCGAATTACCAATAGCCATCATCGCAAACGCGGTAATGAAGAAAAATGCTAGGACACGTAATGGACCATTGTGCTTGAATTCAACCCACAAATCAGATACCTTCACATTTTCCGTATCTTTTTCGTCCATGATTACCCGCTCTTTTGTTTTGGTATAACAAAAGATTAACAATGCTAAACCTACAAGTGCATAAATTGTCATCGTAATAAACCACGCTTCTCCAGAAGCACTTGAATTTATTTTGCCATCTGGCGAAAAATATTGAACGACAATAGGCACTCCATATCCAACGGCCAAGCCTCCAAGATTCGCCATGAACATACGTGTCGATGTCAACTTCGTAATCTCATCGGTATCACGCGTCAACGACGCATTCAGGGCACCGTAAGGAACATTGATCAATGTGTAAAGCATCGACAAACCTACATACGTGATGTACGCATAAGTCAATGACCCCGAAAATCCATTCCAAAAACATAGTATCGCAAAGCCCGTCAGTGGTATACCTCCCAACACTAAATACGATCTGTATTTTCCCATTTTGGGATTTCCCTTGTCTACTAGTGCACCAACAATTGGATCCCATATCACGTCTATAATACGAACAACTAGGAACATCACACCTGCAGCCGCCGCTGATATTCCAAATACATTGGTATAAAATATCAGCAAATACATGGACACAGTTTGGTAAATTAGATTTTGGGCCAAGTCCCCAGAGCCAAAACCTATTCTTTGAATTTGCGAAAGCTTATAAAAGCCTTTTGATTCACTTTTTACTTGTGCATCTTGATTCATTTCTCAATTTTATAATTGGTAATTTATGGTTTCATTTTACTTTGTGGTGGACCTAGATAAGATCTTTTACGACCTCCAGTATCCAATATTATTTTTTGAATTACTATGCCATGTTCTAATGGACGAATACGAATGTTGTATTCACCAGCAGAATCAAACTTATGCGTTGTCGTATTTTCAATGATGCGCTGTGCTTGCCATCTTCCTAACTCACCTTTATAATGTCCGTTAACATTATGGATCACTTCGGGCTGTCCGTTTATCGAAATTGCATAACGCAATCCTTTATTGGCATTAAAATTCAATGTTGGTGATGTAAGAACTGTAAATTTATGTTCTCCAGCTGTAGAAATTGCTACTTTATATTCCAAGTAGACATCTTTATCCATAGGCGCTGTAATTGGGAATGTAGTAATAGCTGATTCTGTTTTCCCAAGATTTGGAATTTCCTCCCATTTCACATTTCCTGCATTGTTGGCTTTGAAATAATTATTCGCTTCTATGGCTACATAACCATCTTCTTCTACAAATATTTTCGAAGGATTTGAAGACGGTTTTATATAGGATACAGCAGGCATAATACTATTTGGTGGATTGTTCCAACTTCTATAACCAATGCGCACTTGATCCATCATGTGCTTCCATTTTCCATTTGAAAGTGTATTGAAATGAAGTGTTAATAAGGAATCCTGTTTGTAAGCAGCTACAACTTTATCCGCCCAATAATTCGCTGCAATATCATTTTTCTTAAACAACTCATCATGTTTTGCTTTAGCATAATATAGATCATAAAGATTTGACATGCCATTTATCGGGAATAACACCAATTGATCAAAAGCATCTTTATAGGCATTCGGTAGTTTATTATAAAGTCTGTAGGCATCAACTAATAATTCTTTGTATTCAGTTACCACATTTTCAAATTCATTGTAATTTTCAAGACTATAAGTTCTGTGATCCAATAGCTCAGGTGTGACGCGGTGGTTAAACTTCGTATATTGTTCTATTAGGCGAGCCGCCTCCTTTGCATGCTCTGCTCCAAATTGTTGCGTACACCATGCAATAGTATGATCAAACAAATTAGATGGATTAAATTGTTTTGGATTCCAAGCCATATCCAAAAAGAAAGAAATCGGATATTCTTGAGGTTTTAAATCGCCAACATTCACTACCCATATACGATCTACACCATGCTCATAAGTCAAATTCATTTGTTCCCAAACTCTAGAAACTTGCGAAACATTTAACCATTTTGAATTACGAGGAGCACCAACATAATCAAAATGATAATACATGCCGTATCCCCCTTTGCGTGGCTTACCATTCAAATCTGGCAACTTTCTAACATTTCCCCAGTTGTCATCACAAAATAATAATGTCACATCATCTGGCACACGCATACCATTATCGTAGTAATCTTGCACCTCCTTGTATAATGCCCACACCTGCGGCGTTTCACTTGCTTTTTTCTTCGTAACGTCTTCAATGATTTGACGTTGGTCTTTGACAATTTTTTCCAATAGCGATACATTTTGCTCTTCGCTCATCGGCTCATCCCCATCTCCGCGCATGGCTATAGTATAGATTGTTTCCCAATCTTTGGCTCTTTCTACGCCACCTTTCCAAAAGTCACGCAATGCTTTTTCATTCGTACTGTAATCCCAAGCACCTTTATTTCCAAATCGTTTCCATTCATCTTGTGCTCGAGCTAGAGGTTCGTGATGTGATGTACTCATCACAATGCCCATTTCATCTGCTAATGCGCCATTTAGTTTATCATCATCATAAAAAGCACTGCCCCACATCGCTGGCCACAGAAAATTACCTTTTAACCGAAGGATGAGTTCAAATACTTTTTCATAGAATTTACTATTGTAACCCCCAAAAGTGTGGTTCGCCCAACGTGTTAAAGCAGGGTATTCATCGTTTAAGAAAATACCACGATATTTTACCGCTGGTTCATTGTCAGTGTACATCCCCGGTTTGAAGTAGATATTACTTTGTTTTTCAACAGGAATATCCGCCCAATAGTACCAAGGTGATACACCAATCTGCTTCGACAATTCGTAAACACCATAAATAGTTCCGCGTTTGTCACTTCCAGCAATCACCAAAGCCGAATCAACTCCTGCTATAGGATTAGCAATTAATTGAATTATGAATTTTTCGTTCTTGCCAGTAAGGTCTTGGGTGTTAATTTTTTTTGATTTTATGATTTGATCAATATGTTTTGAATGACCAATTGTTCCGATGATAATAGTCTTTTTTGCACTCTTATTTTTCGGCTTATGCGTAGTTACATTCTCAAAATCTACTTCTAAATTACGAATCGCTCTTACCACACCTTTCCAGTCTTTTTCATCGTAAATAATTGGCAAAGGAATTCCTTTATCCACTACTTGGAAAAATCCTGTCTCGGATTTAGTGTAAATGAATTGTTTCGTAAATTGAGTTTGTGCATTTATCGTTGTATAAAAAAATGCCAAACAAAATAGAAATGTATATTTCAGATTGATCACTACGGAAATTAAGTTTGTTTTAAAATTCAGTTTATAAAAGGTTACAGCAATCCTGCTTTGTTTATACTGTAAAAGTACCAGTCAAATAAAATAGCTAATGGTACATATGTATTATTTAAGAATAAAAATGTTTAAAAAATGGATTTGATAGCTCAAATCCAACATTTACGTTTTAATAAAACGTTTTTGTCTATAAAAGAAGAGAGGGGAATATTTGCTTGCGCAAATAAATCCCCTCAACCTTCACGATACAATATATTACCTAATTATTGAGCAAACTTTACATGATATGTTTTTACGACACCATTATGATCAAACTTCACAACCGATGGCTCTTGCAACGATTTTGCTTGTGTAATGGATACCTTTACACTTTTCGTATCCGATGAAGCAGTAACCTTTGGTAAAGCACTTAACTTTTCATCATATTTAGCTTCATACAAATCGTAACCAACAATACCGTTTTGGTCTGTCGAACGCACTGGAGTTTTAGGAAGTTCTATTGGTTTACCATTAACCAATATATTAATTTGAGGTACTTTAGGTCTGTTCAATGGTTTATTTTTAGCGCTAAATCCTAATCCACTCAATTCATATAAAACTTCACCATCTTCTCCTTCGGTCACCAAAAATATAGCGTTCTTCTTTTCTAAATGATCTACATATTTAGACACATTTACGGTAAATTTTTGTTCTGTTCCACTTGCATTAGCAGGAACTACGACTTCCCCAATCTTTGTACCTTTCCAAGTAGCATTTGCCCATGGACCATCTAACCAAATGCTGACTTTAAATGAATTTTTACTTTTAGGAATTAAGAACAAATTAATAGCTGTATTATTTCCTTTTTGCGTTCCCTTGAAAGCTTTCAAACCATATTGATCTTTTGCTAAACCGCCAAAACCAAAATATTTGTAACCAAGAATAAGACCATTTTTAGCATGAACAGGCATATGATTGTCCCAAATATCCCAAGAATCTTGTTGAGCACCTACGTCAGATAAATAACTCGCATATCCTGCCGAATAATATTGATATGGATCCAAGCCGTAGAAATGAAAACCTTCGGAAGTCACTTCAGCACCTTTATACTCATTACCTTTACTGTCTTTTGCAGTCCAAATACTATTTTCACCATACGGATCAAATGCGCGGATGCGTACAGTTCCACCATCTGCTACAGATTTTTCATCCCATTCAATTTTTACTGGAGCTACTACTGCTTGACGCGCAAATCCAAAATTACGAGGAGGTCTATGGTAGAAAGCATACCATTGTCCATTGATCAATTCAATACTTCCGTGCGTATTATGCCCTCCGTTCGTCCCTACTAGACTAGTACCATCTTCACTCAAAACTGGGCCTCTTGAGTCCACCAAAACACCACCACTTTTCCAAGGTCCAAGTGGAGAATCTCCTACTAAATAACGTAATGTAGAGTTTGAACTTCCCATACCATATTCAGGACCAGAATAACCACTGTATACCGAAACGAATTTATTACCGACCTTACGTATAGATGATGCCTCAAAAAAGTTGAATGAACCTAAATCTTCACCAGATAAAATATGTGGATAAGTAGTCCCTTCAGGATCACGCAATACACCGTAACGCGCACTTGCTGGAATGAATCTATCTATTATTTTTTTTCCTGGACGAAGTGAGTACATCGTATTTTGATCCAATTCAGCAGCTAATGAACGTTGGAATCCCCAATAGGCATAAGCCCTAAATCCGATTTCGTAATCTGGATCTTTTGGATCATCAATTTGCTCGATATAAACAGCTGGGTCAAATCCAAGAATAGATCCAGGTAGCGTACGCTTACCATCTTCTGTAAGGTTGATCGGCTTAAATGGTCCATCTGGACGATGACTTTTTGCAACCATCGCCTCTCTATTTGGGCCTCTACTGTGTGGATACAGGTAGTATTCCTTCATACCATTTCTACGTTTCACTTCCACTAAATCAGGCGCGTACATCACATCCCATTTACCATCTATTTGGTATGTAAAAATTGCACCTTCGTCGCGCCAACTGGACAAATCTTCAACAGGTGCTGACCACATCCTGATGTCTGGACCACAATAGCTGGTTAGACGCAAATCATGCGAACCAATGATATACGCTCTGAATTTACCTGGTCGATCCGGATCTTCAAACACGCGTGGTTCACCATCTGGCAAATGTTCCCACAATGGCAAATATGGATTACCTGCTGCTTGATGCACAAACTTAGTCGTTTTACTAGGTTTGGGCTGTGTAGTTGGCGCTTGTGCATAGCTAGCTGACAACATTGCGAATGTCGTGCCTATCACAAGAGCCATTTTCTTTTTAAATGTATGTGTGTATCTTTTCATAATATATTAAATACTGGTAATTACCAATCATCAGTTCTAAATGGAGATGCCAATAAACCATTTTGATTTATTAAGTTGGCATCATGTGGATTATCCGCCCACGCATAGCGAACGGCTTTGGGTTGCTTAATATCTGGGTGACTCACAATAATTTTATTTCCCTTGATTTCCGCTCGTGCCCAAAAAAACTTTTTGTCTTCTCCTGCAATTGCAAAATATTTTAGTTTTTGGTTTTCCTTAGCTTTTAATTTACTTCCATTCTCCTCAAATGCTATTTCAATTTTGTCATTTACTACACGATAATTTTGATATACTGGACCTGAACTCACTAGCTTTTCATTAAAAATTATGTCACGTGCCCCAAGAAATAGTCTTTTGGCTATATCCTTTTTATTTAATGGGTGAATATCGTTCCATTCGCCAGTATCATATGTCACAGCCAAAAATGTGTTTGGAATTCGCTTAGATATTTTAAATTGAGCATCGCGAATTCTTGCCCAACCAGAATCCGTAGGTTGATCTCTCACTTGCATGAAATTTGGTAGTTGAACAAACAGAAATGGCAATTGCGCATTGTTATGCAAATTTCTCCAATTCGACACGAGCAATTCCATGAAACGTTCATAGGATTGTGCATTGCCCGCATTTGATTCGCCTTGATACCAAATCACTCCTTTTACAGCGTAATCTTTTAATGGATAAATCATACCATTGAACAATCCAGAACCAGCTGTTCGCATATTTGTGACTTTTGATCGCAATTGCGAAGCTTTGTTCAAATCAACCGCGACTTTGTATTTCCATTCGCCCTTCAAATCCGCTATGAAATCATCTACTTGTATCTTATAATCCTTATCTGCAACGAATTCTCCATTCCCGCCATTAGATCGAAGCCGCACCACAACCGTATTTTCACCCGATTTTAACAGTCCACTTGGAATATTATACTTGCGCGGAGGATATTGATACCCTGTACTGCCTACAAACTTGCCATTGATAAATACTGAATCGCTATCAGTCAACGTGCCCAAATAAATTTTACCGTTTCGACCCGCCTTCTCAGCTGCGATATGTACACTTTTTCTGTAATAAACAACACCCCTATTCCGGATTCCTTGCTCGCGCCAAGTGCCCGGAATTTTGGCTATTGACCATGACTGATCGTTATAATCATTGGCAATCCATTGCGGCATACCTTGATCTCTTTCATAATATTTGATGCTATCCAAAGCCTCAAAATCAAACGTTAATGCTGAAAATCCCTTCAAATTCTCTTGACTAATCCAACTTTCGATTGCCGATCCTCCTAAACTAGACACCAACATTCCTTGAGGAACTTTTGTATGGTTATAAGCTTCGTGCGCATAGAAATACGCTAACGCAGTCCAGTTAATCGCTTCGGAAGCAACACCCGAAAACCATTTGCTTCCATTGGGAATATTCTCTTGCTTTGCCAAAATTGTGTTTTGTGTCGGTACTTTGAAATATCGAATCATGTGGTTATTTGACACATTTATCTCTGGATATTTTTCAAGCAATCGCTCAATAGGTGTTTCCATATTGGACTGTCCCGAACAAAGCCACACATCACCAAACAAGACATCGCGAATGATTATCTCATTGACCTCAATAACATGTGGCCCTCCCGCAGGCTGTGCCGGTAACTCTACAAACCATTTGCCATCATTAGTTGCTTCTGTATAGAAATATTTTCCACCGAAACGAACAGTCACTTTTTCTTGAGGATTTGCCCAGCCCCAAATTTTGAGTTTTGTATCACGCTGCAATACCATTTTATCGCTGATCATCGACGGAAGTCGTACCTCAGCTATAGCTTGCAGTGCTATACCAAAAAGAAATAAAACGAGACAAAGGTTTTTCATAGCGTGATTAAATTTCTATTGGGCTTTCCCAAATTTCCAATAATCAAAAAATAAAATATTAGATGGCGCATTTCCCTTGGCTACAAAGTACAAATCATGAATGCCTGTAACTACATTATCTAACTTAACTTCCACCGTTTGCCATCTGTCGTCACCACCTGTCATCGGAACCTTTATGGTACCTAATAAAGCACCATCAACAGCAGCAGATCGAACTTCTAATGTAACTCCACCATTGTGTGTTGTTCCAACACGAGCAAAAATTGAATTTGCTCCTTTATTTCCAAAATCCACATTTTTTATAGAAGTGTATGCTTCTTTCTTTATTGCTTTAACAAAAACACCTACCTTTTTATTTTGAAATGATTTTACTCCTTTTGAAAAAGAAATAGTTTCCGCTTGATTAACTTCATATGGATTGACCGTAGCCAATGGTTTTACAATTCCTTCGGTCATTTTAATAGGTGATATGCTGCCATCTTTATTGAATTTCAATTCTTCTACAGCAACAGAACGCGTAAAGCCTGTGCCACCTGGTAACGCTGCATTATGATAAAAAAAGTACGTTTTACCTCTGAAATCAATGACACCAGGATGATTCGTAAAAGAGCCGCCCTCACGTGCCATGACTACTCCACCATATTCCCAAGGGCCTTGTGGACTTTTACTTGTTGAATAGCCGATAAATTCAGGCAAAGGACCTCCGGGCCAAAATAGATAATACAGACTATTGCGTTTGTAAAGCCAAGGACCTTCTTCATATTCTGTTGGTCTTTTGGGGTCACCTTCACGTTTTCCAAATGACTTTTCTACCATAGGAACGTTTACAACATTTCCAGAAAAAGAAATCATGTCTTCATTCAATTTCACATATTTCAAATCTGGATTTCCCCAATACATATGCGCTTGACCATCATCATCAATAAAAACTGTAGGATCGATGTCGCCCCAATCTGTTTGTACCAATGGTTTGCCCAATACATCATAAAAAGGACCTATTGGACTATCGCCAACCGCCACGCCTATTGCTGGTTTATTGTTTTCTTTTGAAATAGCTGGTATGTACAAATAAAATTTACCGTTTTTCTCGACACATTGTGCTGCCCACGCGTCACCCTTTGCCCATTCAAAGTCCGAATACGATAGTATAACGCCATGATCTGTCCAGTTGACCATATCATTGGTAGAATATACGCGCCAATTGTTCATATTGAACCAGGTAGATTCATCCTCATCGTGCGTCGTGTACACATACATTCGATCATTATAAACCATCGGAGCAGGATCGGCCGTATAATTCGTCTGAACAAATGGATTTTGCGCAAATACGCTATTCCCTACTAGTATGCATAGTAAATAAATGAATAGATTCTTTTTCATTCTAAAATTTTTTATCTAGTGTTGAAATTGCCAATAGTCAAATCGAAATAACTCGTGAGGCGTACCTCCTTTGAATACAAAATAAACATCCTGAACACCAATTGTCTTTTTGATTTCCACTTCGCTATTTACCCAATTAGACCATTCACCCGTATAAGGTGTTTTTAAACTTCCTATTAATTCGCCATCTACTTTTCCCAATCGAATTTCTATTGTACCACCATGAAAACGACTGGAAGTAGTTACTTTAAATTTTGTTGCGCCCTTTGAACCAAAATCAACAGCACGAACTTTTATGTAATCATTATCGTGAATGCCAGCAATCACAACACCGCTATCTTTATCATCTAAAGCTTGCACACCTTCAGCAAATGCTATTGTTTCGGCTTCCACACGTTGGTAAGGATTCAATACCCCAACTGGCTTGGTAATGCCCGATTCCGTCATTTTTAATGGAGAAATTTTTCCATCTTGCAGGTAAACGAATTGTTCCACTGCAACAGATCTGGCGTAACTATGTCCACCTGGCAATGCATCATTATGATAAAAGAAGTAAGAATTGCCTTTATAATCAATCACACCCGGATGATTCGTATTACTTCCTTTTTCCAATGGCATAACCTCTTCTTGATAAGTCCAAGGTCCTTGTATATTTTTCGCTGTCGCATAATGCAAGGACTCTGGAAAACCTGAAGCGAAATGCATATAGTACTGTCCATTTCTTTTGTATACCCATGGAGCTTCTGTAAATCCAGGACCGAATACCTTCTTATCTTTTGCGTCAATAGCCTGAATTGGACTCGCTAAAGAAATCATATCCGAATTTAATTTAGCCCAATAACACATTCCATTTCCCCAAAACAAGTAGGCTTGTCCATCATCATCAATATAAACTGACGGGTCAAGATCATCCCAAGAATGCTTTGCTTGCGTCGTCATATCATTTGTGACAAGTGCCCTACCCAGTGGATCTGTGAATGGACCAGCTGGATTATCTGCAACTAATACCCCAATGGATACACCGCCTTTGCCCGGTGTATTATTCATCGTAGAAATATACCAATAGAATTTTCCGTTGCGCGCTATAACTTGAGCTGCACTTGCATCACCTACAGACCAAGACACTTCTGATGTACGCAAAGCTGCACCACGATCTGTCCAATTCACCATATCGGTAGTTGAAAATAATCGATATTCACGCATGAGGTAATGATTTTTTGGTGCTTCAGCTTCATCCCTACCCACATACAAAAGTAGCGTGTCATTATACACAAGTGGTGCAGGATCCGCGGTATACATCGTCTGAATAATAGGATTTTGCGCTTTCACTGCTAACGCAGAAAACACTAATCCACCTATTATTAAGGCTACTGAAACAAAATCTTTTCTCATGAATAATTACTTCTCAAAAGACCAATAATCGAAGTTGTAAAGTTCTCTACCAGCTGTTAAGTTTTCTCCTTTGAAAGAGAAATAAATATCTTTTTTACCTGTAACTGGGGTTTCTATAGTAGTCGATAAAGTTTTCCAAACATTCCAGCCACCCGTGCGAGGAACTTTTAATGTTGCTATTTTCTGTCCGCCAACACTGTCTGCGTAAACTTCCAATATTCCTGCGCCTAGCCCAGAAGCTACGGAAGCTTTGAATGCTTTAGGAGAAGTATTCCCAAAATCCACTTCTCTGACTTTGATATAGCCACCTGTGCGGATATTATTAACATATACACCGACTTTGTCGTCTTGTGTAGTTTTACATTTTTCGGACCAAGCTATTGTTTCTGCTTCGACACGTTGATACGGATTAAGTTTACCGACTGGTTTTACACCTTCTTTAGAAATATTTATCAAAGGTATTGTACCGTCCGCATTATAAGTAAACTCCTCGATTGCTGATGAACGCCCATAACTTCCGCCACCTGGTAATAAACCCGTATGGTAAAATAGATAGGATTTACCCATAAAGTCTATAATTCCACCATGATTTGTAAAACTATTTGTAGGTTGGTTCACCATTATTCGTCCTTGGTATTTCCAAGGGCCTGTTGGGCTATTACTAATCGAATAAGAAAGACACTCTGTACCCTTTTCCATACCAGCGAATAGTTGATAATAAATTCCATTTCGCTTATAAAACCAAGGGCCTTCAATAAACATATCCTTATTTTGCTCTGCTGGAGGTGTTTGATTTTCACTTCCTCGAGGACGACGCACGCCACCAAATGACTCAATGGATTGTGGTACTTCTACGATATCACCCGAATAGGAAATCATATCTTTATTGAGCTTCACATAATAAAGACTTCCATTTCCCCAATACATATAAGCTTGTCCATCATCGTCCACATATACGGTGGGGTCGATATTTGACCAACTTCCATTCATGATCAAAGGTTTCCCAATAGCATCCTTAAAAGGTCCTGTTGGACTATCTGATACTGCAACACCGATTCCCACATTATTTTGGTTGGTTTGTGCACAGATATACCAATAAAATTTTCCATCACGTTCCACACACTGTGCCGCCCAAGCACGATCAATAGCCCATGAAAAGTCTTCTAAAGCTAACGGCACCCCATGATCCGTCCAATTCACCATATCCGCTGAAGAATGTAATCTCCATTTGGTCATATAATAAAAATCATAACCGGGAATATCGTCACCCGCATACATATATACGCGATCTTTGTACACCATAGGTGCTGGATCTGGCGTAAAATTGGTTTGCACAACTGGATTCTGAGCGTATAGATTTAGCGCAAAATGAGTGCATAGAAATGCTGATGCAATGATTTTTTTGATCATAACAGAAAACTATAATGGGTTATTTATTGATATATTATTGGTTTATATGGAAATAATCAAAATCTGCATATCCACCTGTATTTTTCGTAGCATAATTAAACAAGCCAAAACGATACCCCATAAAATGCGGAAGCGTATAAGCCATCTTTAATGTCGTACCAATAGGTTTCCAATCCGAACCATCCAAACTGTAGAAGAAATTTGCAACGTCCTTTTTGTTGGTAAAATCACATTCCGCTTTGAAATGAACGACTTCTTGATCCAATGTGACTGTAGCAACTTCTTCAGGTGTACCCGTAGTAGCATTTACCATGACAATTGATTTTTTATTACCCTCAATTCGAACGCCTACTAAACCATAATTTTTCTGTAACAGGGATAATCCCGCGAAATCACCATCCTTCATGTTGGAAACATCCAATGAGGTCGATCCAATACACGTTGGTCCAATCGTACGTTGTGTCAACGTGTTACGGGCTTGTATATAGTTTGTGTCCAATCTATCCGTTTTTAGGCGAAGGTAGCCCACACGTTCTTTCACTGACCATAAGTCATTAGCAGGATTGTGATTCCATTGCCATACTAAAGGCAAATCTGGATCATCCATATTTCTGTTGAACTCGTCAGAACTCACGATATTCGGTATCAAACCTTGACTTGCAGGCAAATCCAATTCCATTGGTACTTTCCCATCAATGCCAATAGTTGGCCATCCATCCTTCCATTCTACAGGAACCAAAAATGGAATACGTCCTACTGCTCCATAATCTTGGAATAAATAAGCAAACCATTTACCATTAGGCATATCGATTAAACCACCTTGTGCCACACCTTTATCTTGTAGCATCACACGGCCTTCATAAGGTCCTTCTAACTTATCCGCTTTGTGCACAATCACAGTACGCATTCCTCCTGGAGGCCAAGAGATATTAAACAAATAGTATTTTCCGTTTACCTTAAATAACTGCGATCCTTCCGCGGGAAGTCCGCCTTGTTTGCCAGCAGGCATACTTACCGCTGTGGCATTTTCGATCAGTACGCGTTCTGTTTCTGGCTTAACACCTGAAAAGTCAGATTTTAATTCGATGATATTTATTTTACCACCACCCCAAATCATGTATACTTTGTCATTCTCAAAAAACAAGGTGTGATCATGTAGAGATGGACTAAATTCATTTACTTTCCAATCGCCTTTTTCAATATCTTTTGTAGTATAGACGTAAGTTTTACCTGTAGTCTGCGCAAATGTACTTACATAATAGGTGCCATTATGATAACGAAGACTACTCGCCCAAGTGCCCCTTCCGTATGTGCTTTTTCCGTTATTTAGATTTAGCTCATCCATATCCGCCAACGAATCATGGCAATAACCTATTAATTTCCAATTCACAAGATCCTTTGATTTCATAATTGGAACCCCCGGATTCATATGCATCGTCGTACTGCTCATGTAATATGTATCGTTGACACGAATCATAGACACATCTGGCACATCCGCAAAAATGATAGGATTAGTTGCCTTCTGCGCGAAAATAAAACTATTGAAAAATAACATGTACCCGAATAGTACATAAATAGTTTTGGTAAGTAAATTCATCATAAAAAGTTTAAATGGTTATAAATGTCAATTTAACATTTAATTTTTTATTTATAATAATTCTAACCTCAATTTTACATTATTTGCAAAATATTATAGAAATGTTCTATAGATGAGGTTAGAATTAGAATCCATTTAAGAATTGATTCGCTTAAATGAAGCGATTGATTACGTTTTCAAGGTACTCTTGTCTGCCTGAAATTAATTTAGGCTCACCATTTTCTACTGCAAAATTTCTTAAATCTTCTAGTGTCAAACGGCCATTTTCAAAATCTGCACCTGCTCCACTATCATAACTTGCATAGCGTGCAGCACGGATACTTTTATAATCAGATTTTTGTAAAATATTATCAGCAGTAACTAAAGCACGCGCAAAATTGTCCATTCCACCGATGTGTGCATAGAATAAATCTGCTGGATCTGTGGAGTTACGACGAATTTTCGCGTCGAAATTCACACCACCACCTTGTAAACCGCCACCTTCTAATATAATCAACATTGATTCTGTCAATTCATTCAAATCATTTGGAAATTGATCTGTATCCCAACCATTTTGGTAATCACCACGGTTGGCATCAATAGAACCTAATAAACCTGCATCTACTGCAACTTGCAACTCATGTTGGAAAGTATGTCCAGCTAATGTCGCGTGGTTTACTTCTAGATTTAATTTAAAATCATCCAATAAATCGTATTTACGTAAGAAGCCAATTACTGTAGCTGCATCATAATCATATTGGTGCTTAGATGGCTCACAAGGTTTTGGTTCAATAAAGAATGTTCCTGTAAATCCATTTTTACGTGCGTAATCTTTAGCCATATGTAAGAAACGTGCTAAGTGATCTTGCTCACGCTTCATATCCGTATTAAGCAGTGACATATATCCTTCGCGACCACCCCAGAACACATAATTTTGACCTCCAAGTTTGATTGTAGCGTCGATAGCTGCTTTTACTTGCGCACCAGCGTGCGATACCACATGAAAATCAGGATTAGTAGAAGCTCCGTTCATGTAACGGTGATGACTGAATAAATTTGCTGTTCCCCAAAGCAATTGAATTCCAGAATCTTGTTGTTTTTGTTGTGCATACGCAGCAATCGCCTCTAGATTCTTCTCATTCTCAGCGATATTATCTCCGTAATCAACTAAATCTACATCATGAAAACAATAATATGGAAGTTGCAACTTAGTCATAAATTCAAATGCTGCATCCATCTTATCTTTTGCTCTATCAAGTACATTCGCGCGTACATCCCAAGGGAAAAATTGTGTAGGTCCACCAAATGGATCCGAACCATTTCCATTGAATGAATGCCAATATGCACAAGCAAATTTAAAATGCTCTGCCATTGTCTTTCCTGCTACTACACGGTTCGCATCGTACCAACGAAATGCAAATGGATTATCTGATTCTAATCCTTCAAATTTTATTTGTCCAATGCCTTTGAAATACTCTTGATTTCCAACTAAAATTTCCATTTTTCTCTTAATTTATTAGTTTATTGTTTAAGCTATTTTTCCATTTTTCGTACAACTCATCGTACAATGTGACATGCGATGGCTCTACTGTAGCGTGTTTCTCTAATCCTGCAAAAGCTTCGTTTCGCGAAGTAAATACTCCAGCACCTAATCCCGCACCCAATGCTGCGCCTACACTACCATCATTATCGTATAATTCTACGGGTGTATTCGTGACGCCTGCAAAAGATTGTTGGAATACAGGACTTAAAAACATATTTGCATGACCTGCTTTAATGATTTTTGGTTCAATACCATTCTGTCTTAGAATATCCAAGCCATAGCGGAATGAGAATGCGATTCCTTCTTGTGCGGCACGCCATAAATGAGCTGTGCTGTGTCTTACAAAATCAATATTTTCTATTTGCCCTTGTACCATACGATTATTCAACATACGCTCTGCTCCATTCCCAAAAGGTAAGATGATTAACCCATCCGAACCGATTGATATATCTGCAGCCAATTGATTCATTTGCATGTAATCGAATGAAGGTGCTGTATTCTTTTTAATCCAACTGTTTTGAATTCCTGTGCCGTTAATACAAAGCAATACCCCCAAATTTGGTTTTTCATTTTCATGTGTGACATGCGCAAATGTATTAACACGCGATTCTTTGTCATAAACCAATTGATCCGTAACCGCATAAATGACGCCCGAAGTACCCGCTGTCGCCGCAACTTCACCCGCTTCAAATACATTAAGCGACAACGCATTATTAGGCTGATCACCTGCTTTATAGCTCACAAAAGCATCCGTAGACAAACCTAGTTCTTCGGCAACATCTGCTTTAACACTTCCATAATTACCAAAAACAGGCAAAATCTCAGGAACCAATTCGGATGAAACTCCATAATGATTTAGTAAAGTATCAGAAACACCTTTTTTCTGAAAATCCCATAATATGCCTTCGGATATCGAACTGATATTTGAATTAATTTCACCCGTGAAGCACATGCTGAGGTAATCACCAGGTAGCATAAATTTGTGTACTTGCTCATAGGTCGCTGGCTCATTTTGCTTCACCCAAGCCAATTTAGAAGCTGTAAAATTTCCTGGCGAATTAAGATGCGCATCCAAAAAAGCAGGAGGATTTAGTTGGGCAAAAGCCGCATTACCAATCTCCACTGCACGACTATCACACCATATAATCGAATTACGTAATGGTTTGTAGTCTTTATCCACTACCACAAGTCCGTGCATTTGGTAAGCAATACCTATTGCTCCAATATTTTTGGGGTTATACAATCCCAAACCATTCAATTTTAGAATAGCTGATTTCGTATAATTCCACCACGACGCAGGATCTTGCTCTGCCCAGCCTGGCTGCTCAGACAAAATCGCTGCTTCGGTCTCCGGATATTGAGTTGAAGCTATTTTTTTATTTGTTTGTGCATCTATGACAGACACTTTGATTGACGAAGTGCCTAAATCTATTCCTAATAATAACATATATATTTATTGCTACACTTTTACTTAACACTATTGAACGAATACTTCTTGCCAGCTATAGTAACAACATCATATTCGTATACTTTCTTCAAATTATTTCCTTTTAATTGAGCTTGCGGAGAAATTAATGCCTTTGGTACTTCTATTCTATTATTCAACACATTTGGATTTGCACCTTTAGCCTCCTTCAATCCTTTTCCTGTCAATGGTACGTGCGAGCGTATACGCAAATTGCCGCCAATCTTAGCCAATACATTAACTTTTGCAACATTTCCATTTTCCCAATTCATATCAATTTCAAATCCACCACGTGCCATAATTCCTTGAACAGAACCATTTTTCCAAACTTCTGGTAAGGCAGGCAACAAATGCACAGCACCATCGTGGCTTTGCAAAAGCAT
Source organism: Sphingobacterium bovisgrunnientis (assembly GCF_009829085.1). Classification (GTDB taxonomy): domain Bacteria; phylum Bacteroidota; class Bacteroidia; order Sphingobacteriales; family Sphingobacteriaceae; genus Sphingobacterium; species Sphingobacterium bovisgrunnientis. The sequence continues at coordinate 111,586 of NZ_WUQY01000005.1, read as the reverse complement.
CTCTGCTACCCCCGCTGTCAAACCAAAGTTTCCATCAATTTGAAATGGTGGATGAGCAGTAAACATATTCGGATAAGTACGCCCATTACGGTTGTCTTTATCAGCTAGTGTCAACATATTATTGATGATCTTGTAAGCGTGATCACCGTCTAATAATCGAGCCCACAAATTTACTTTCCAGCCAATAGACCAGCCCGTAGCGAAGTCACCTCTGTAGACTAATGAATTGCGCGTCGCCTCGAAAAGCTCCGGTGTTGTGTAGGCAGAGATTTGATTACTTGGGAACATACCATACAAATGTGAAACATGCCGATGGTCGTTTTTTGGATCATCAACATCTTCTAACCATTCTTGAAGTTGCGTATGCTTACCAATTTGCATAGGTGGAATTCGCTTTACCATTGCTAATAATTTCGCGCGATAAGTCGCATCTTCATTTAATATCTCATTCGCAATAGCCGTTCTTGTCAACATGTCATAGACTAATTGATTGTCCATCGTCACCCCAGCCACCATTGGTCCATGTTCTGGAGAGATCGAAGGCGATAGCACCATCCAATTTTTGTCGGCATGTTTCGGATGAGGAATTAAGGATGACAATAAAAAGTCAGTTGCTGATTTCAATACAGGATATACCTCTTTCAAAAATTTCTTATCGCCATTAAAAAGATAATGTTCCCACAAATGCTGCGCTAACCAAGTACCACCAGTTGGCCACATTCCAGCTGCAGCAAAATCAATTGGACTCGTAACACGCCATATATCCGTATTGTGGTGTGCTACCCATCCTTCCGCATTATATAGTGTTTTTGCAGTTTCTCTACCCGACTCAGCTAATTCTTTGACCATTTGAATCAAAGGCAGATGAGTCTGCGATAGATTTGTCACCTCCGCTGGCCAATAATTCATTTCTGTATTGATGTTGATTGTATATTTACTATCCCATGCTGGATACAACGAATGATTCCAAATCCCTTGTAAATTGGATGGCTGACCATTAGGCTGTGACGAACAGATCAAAAGATAACGTCCGAACTGTGTCAATAGCGTAACTAATGCAGGGTCTTGTGTCTGTTGAAATTGCTTTATTCTCTCAATAGTAGATATTTTAGAATTGGTAGACTTACTTCCCAAATCTAATTTAAACCGACTGAATTGAGCATTGTATTTCTTAGCATGCTTTGCTACAGCATCTTCAAATTTATTTGTTTTTGCTTCATTTAACTTCTCTGATGCACGTTTAAATGCATCTCCTGAAACCGATTTATAATTTACAAAATTGGTACCGATAGAAATATAAATCACAACAGATGTCGCATCTTTAACTGTAATTTTTGAATCCTCAACGACAACATTTCCATCTATGTTTTTGATTGAACTTAGCGTATTGTAAATTACCTCCCCTTTAATCCCTTCATGATCCCCACCTCTTCCTTCTAATACTAACATGTTATCCTTTGCTACAACTTTATGCTGCGCAGGATTTTTATACGACAAATCAAAACTCAAAGCTCCTTTTTTACTCGAAGTAATCCTCATCAATATTACATCATCTTCGAATGAAGAAATCACTTCGCGCGTATAGGTAATACCATTTGCTTCATAGCGCGTGGTAGCTTTTGCTTGTTCAATATCCAGTTCGCGGGAATAATTTTGATATGCAGTATGATTCGGAAAATTCAATAGCACACTACCAGCTGTCTGATACGGCATGCCATGTGTTTTAGTAAAAAAAGTTTCGTTGATCAGTTTATCCGCTTCTTGAGTTTTTCCCTCAAACACTAATTGTTGTATATTTTTTAGATTAGCCCCTGCTTTAGGATTATCATTTCTATATGGGCCACCTCCCCAAATCGATTCTTCATTAAGTTGCAATTCCTCCTTATCTGGAATACCGTAAATCATAGCGCCAAGACGACCATTGCCTATTGGCAAAGCTTGTTCCCAAATTTTTGGATCAGCAGGGCTATCATATTGAAGCAACAAACTTCCATGATGAACCTTCTGTGCACTCAAATTGGATGTGCAACAAAATAAAATAAGAACTATAAAAATTAGTATCGGCTGTCTCATAAATTTAGCTTATTGGTATCTTAAAAAGAAGATTGTAAATTTATAATTTATTTAAATAACTCCTGAGAAAACTTATAAATATTATTACGCCATACGGGCCAAGTATGACCACCTGCGTATTCACTATAAGTATACTTTATACCAATCTCATCAAATTTAGCTAGCATGATCTTGCAATTATTATACGCAATGTCTTCTTGACCTCCCATAGAAACCCAAAATGATTTGATATTTTTATTTATAACATCTTTATTCGCTGTCATAAAAGCGTATTGCGGATCAGTTAGTTCTTTTTGATTAGCAAACCATCCTGAACTAAAAACGCCTAATGCTGAAAATAATTGTGAATCCTTTACACCAGCGTATAACGTTTGAATACCTCCCATTGATAATCCTGCTAAAGCTGTGTTTTCTGGACCTTTTTTCACCTTATAATTTGAAGTAATAAAAGGCATTAAAACCTCTTTAAGTTCTCTATCAAAAAGTTTCAGTGGTGCCTCTGAAAAAGCACCTCCACCTCCGCCTGGTACACTCATATTTCCATCCATCATCACTATAACCATAGGTTTTGCTTTTCCTTCAGCAATTAGATTGTCCATGATCAAGTCAGTTTTTCCTTGGTTTACCCAACCCGTCTCATCTTCTCCTCCTCCGTGTAACAGGTATAACACAGGATATCCTTCAGTTGATTGCTCATAGCCTGCGGGCACATAAATGTAGCATTGACGCCATTCACGTAATACCGAAGAAAAATAACGCTTAATACGAACCTCTCCATGTGGCACTTGTTTCAATGCATAATAATCTCCACCAGCAAAGGGAATTTCTATTCCACTTGCCATACGTCCCATACCGTAGTATGTTTTACTCGCAGGATCTGCAATTGCCATTCCATCCACAAGTAATGAATAATAATGTATTCCTTCACCGATTGAATCCGTCACCACATTCCAGGTACCATTTGCATCCTTCGTCATATCATATTTTTTTCCAAGATCGACTTGAAGCTTCTGAACTTGTGGCGCATGAATTTGGAAATGAACTTTGCTATTTGGGAAAACCTGTGGATATTTTGCCCTACGTACATTCGTTTCAGGCGTATATCCAATAGGGCTTAGATCATTTAATTTTTTATAATCCACCTCTTTGAATAATAATTGCGACACCATATATAAATCATTCTTCCATACGTTGAAATCATGACCTCCTGGTTCTAAATAATAGACATGAGGAACTTTTTCTTGCTTTAAGTAATCACTCGTGCGTTTGCTGTTGGAAATTAACCAATCTTGGTCACCGCAAGAAATCCAAAGTAATTTCAGTTTTTTGCGTGCCTCATCCGGATTGGGAAGTAATTGTTTTCCTTGACGTGTATTTGGCGCGGAAGAAAATCCACCGACCCACGCAAAATAATCCATATTACCTAATCCGAAATTCAAGGCTTGACCGCCCCCCATCGAAAGTCCAAAAATTGCTCTACTAGTTTGCTCCTTCTTAACTGGAAATGTCTTCTCCACATAAGGAATTAAATCATTCAACAAATCCTTTTCAAATGTTGCGAAAGCTTCTACCTTATCTGGTGCCATCGTATTACCTACGGCGCGATCATCTTTCATTGCTCGACCGTTTGGCATCAAAACGATCATGGGCTCTAATTTTCCCTCTGCATAGAGATTATCCAAGATAATATGAGGTACACCACCCTTAAACCATTCTTTTTCATCACCGCCGATTCCATGCAATAGATACAATACAGGATATTTTTTCGATTTAGAATAACCTGGAGGTGTATAAATTAAGGCTCTCCTATTTGCGCCAACAGTCTTGGACGAATAGGTAATCGTATCTATTTTTCCATAAGACTTTAGTTCTTTCTTGACATCAAATCCTGGAGGAGCTACTTTGCCTGGCTGCGCAAAACCATTGGATGCAATAATCCAAATAAGCGCTATTAAAAGAATGTTCTTGAGCATGATTTATATGTTTATAATTGGTTAAGATTATATTTTAATCACTATTTTTTTCTATTCATCACTCTTTGCACCGCTAAAACGATATGTGCAGCATCCAATCCATATTTTTGCATCAATTCTGCAGGTGTCCCCGATTCACCAAAGCTATCATCAACCGCAACATATTCTTGTGGCGCTGGATAATTCTTAATTAATACTTGCGCAACACTATCTCCCAATCCGCCTAATCTATTGTGTTCTTCAGCGGTAACGACGCAGCCCGTTTTCTTTACAGATGCTAAAATTGCTTCTTCGTCAAGCGGTTTAATGGTATGAATATTAATAATTTCCGCATTGATTCCCAATTCCGCTAATTGCTCACCTGCTTGAATAGCTTCCCATACTAAATGGCCAGTAGCCAAAATAGTTACGTCCGTGCCTTCATTTAAAAGAACGGCTTTTCCGATTTCAAAAGTTTGATCTGCAGGTGTAAAATTTGGAACAACTGGACGACCAAAACGTAAATATACAGGGCCGTGGTATTTTGCTACCGCAATCGTGGCTGCTTTGGTTTGATTGTAGTCACATGGATTTATTACAGTCATACCAGGTAACATTTTCATCAAACCTATATCTTCTAATATTTGGTGCGTTGCACCATCTTCACCTAAAGTCAAACCAGCATGCGAAGCCGCGATTTTCACATTTTTGTCCGAATATGCTATTGATTGTCGGATTTGATCATACACTCTTCCCGTAGAAAAATTAGCAAATGTACCTGTAAAAGGTATTTTGCCTCCAATGGTCAAACCAGCCGCAATACCCATCATATTTGCTTCAGCGATTCCAATCTGAAAAAAACGATCTGGAAAAGCATTGATAAAATCTTGCATTTTAAGCGATCCGACAAGGTCAGCACATAATGCCACCACCTGCTCATCCTGCTTGCCCGCTTCTAATAATCCCGCACCAAATCCCGATCTCGTATCTTTTGATTCTGTATATGTATATTTTTTCATTGAATTAATTCTTAATAATCCCCTAATGTTTGTGGATTTTGCGCAAGTGCTTCAGCCAATTGATCATTATTAGGTGATACGCCATGCCATTTGTGCGATCCCATCATGAAATCTACACCATGCCCCATTTCAGTATGCAATAATATCATTGTAGGTTTACCCTGATTGGACAATGACTTTGCTAAATGCAATCCTTCTAAAACCGAAGGAATATGATTACCTCTAAAAACTTCAATAACTTGCCAGCCAAAAGCTTCCCATTTGGATTTCAAATCACCTAGAGACAACACATCTGCTGTCGCTCCATCTATTTGCGCACCATTGTAATCTACAATGGCAATTAAATTATCCATTTTATTATGTGGTGCATACAAGGCAGCTTCCCACACTTGTCCTTCTTGAAGTTCACCATCACCCATCAATACAAATACATGCTTAGTATCTCCGTTCAATTTTTTGGCTTGAGCAGCCCCTATCGCAACAGATAGTCCTTGCCCCAATGAACCAGACGCGATACGCACTCCAGGTAATCCTTCATGTGTAGTAGGATGTCCCTGCAATCGAGAATTAAGTTTTCTAAATGTTGCTAATTCAGCTACATCAAAATATCCCGCTCTTGCTAACACACTGTAGAATACAGGCGATATATGTCCATTGGAAAGGAAAAACAAATCCTCATCTACACCATCTATATCAAAATCCTCATTTCGTGTCATAATTTCAAAATAGAGGCTTACTAATAATTCTGTACAACCTAAAGAACCACCAGGGTGCCCTGATTGACAACCATGAACCATTCGTACTATGTCACGTCTTACTTGTGTACATATAGCTTCCAAATTGAATACACTACTTTTTGTCATCACCATTTCTATCGCGCGTTTAATTGTGAAACACTTTGGTGATCTGCAAGAAATTGTGCTAATCCCGAATCCGTAAGTGGATGTTTAAGGAGTGCAACTATAGCTGAAAGTGGCCCAGTCATTACATCTGCGCCAATCTTTGCACATCCCAAGATGTGTGCACTATGACGTACAGAAGCTGCTAAAATTTGTGTTTCGTAACCATAATTATCATAAATCTCACGAATCTCACTAATTAAATCCAATCCATTGACAGAAATATCATCCAATCTTCCAATAAATGGGGATACGTAAGTAGCTCCAGCTTTGGCTGCTAATAATGCTTGACCTGCTGAAAAAACCAATGTACAATTTGTTTTTATTCCTTTTTTACTAAAGTATTTTATAGCCTTGATACCTTCTTTGATCATTGGAACTTTCACCACAATTCTTGGATGCAATGCCGCCAATTTCTCACCTTCAAAGATCATTTCGTCATAAGTTGTAGATATCACCTCGGCACTTACATCGCCATCTACTATTTCGCAAATCGCTTTATAATGATTGATTACATTTTCTTCACCGCTTATTCCTTCTTTAGCCATTAAAGATGGATTTGTAGTAACTCCATCCAATACACCTAAATCTTGTGCTTCCTGTATTTGCTGCAAATTCGCAGTATCAATAAAAAATTTCATGTTTTAAATAGATAAGTAGTTTATCTTGGTTTATAATTGTTACTCAATTGTGTTAAAGCAAATGTATAGCAATATGTACATTTACACTGAAACATATAAAAAAAATAAGGGTAAAAATGTCTAAAATATGCATTTATACCCTTAAAATCCTTGTTTGTCTTTTGTAATCGAAGTTAGTAGTTACACCTCATTCTTTTTCATCGTATTGATATATTCCGAAGGAGTCATTTGATATTTAACTTTGAATACTTTCGTAAAATAATTTGGGTTTGCAAAACCTGTTTCGTACGCAATCTCCGAAATCGTTTTATCACTACGTTCCAACAGACTAGCTGCTTTTTCCAATTTCACCGACCGTATAAAATCCACTGGCGACATACCTGTATACTCCAGTAACTTGTTGTAAAGTGATGCTCGACTTATGAAAAGATGTGCACTAAGTGCTTCAACAGAAAGTTGCGGATTATCCATGTTTTCATAAACATAATTCAAGACATTTTTCAAGAACTTATCTTTCTCTGTCACTACCGCTACCTCTGGTACTGCAATAGATACTTGTTTACTATACACATCTTTAAATGCTTGATTGAGAATCAACAAACTATTTACTTTAGCTAATAATACATTGATATCAAAAGGTTTTGTAATATAGTCTACTGCTCCTGATTCCAATCCACACACCAGTCCATTTTCAACTTTTGAGGCTGTCATTAGTACAATCGGAATATGCTTAGTGCGCTTATCTTGCGCCATTTTTTGTGCCAATTCCATACCATTCATTTGTGGCATTTGTACATCACAGATTACAATGTCCGGATGATGGAATAATGCTTTTTGCCATCCTTCCTTGCCATTGACCGCTTCCAGTACCTTATAATTCTCACTCAACACTTCACTGAGATAATCTCTAAAATCATCATCATCTTCTACAATCAATAAGGAAGGTTTACTCCGTGCTTCACTATCTAGATTTTGTTCGATAATTGCTATTTCATCCACCTCTTCCAACATTGGCTCTTCGGCATAATCCAAAATAAGATCAAAATAGAAAATACTTCCCTTCCCTACTTCACTTTCAACCCAAATTTTCCCTTTGTACATTTTAACAAAAGAGTCTGCTATAGATAGACCTATGCCAGAGCCTTGATTAAGAACTTTACCTGCTGTATCGTGTTGAAAGAAGCTTTCAAAAATAGATTCTCGTGCTTCGGTAGGTATTCCAATTCCAGTATCGCGCACTTCAAACAAGACTTTTATTTTATTATTGTCCTGATATTCTGCTGAAGTAATACTAACGGCTATATCTCCGCCTTTTGTGGTGAATTTGAATGCATTAGAAATTAAATTGAAAAGTATACGTTCAATTTTGTCTTCATCGAATGATGAATATAGTTTTTCTTGGCAACTGTAGAAAGAATAATCGATCCCCTTTTGCAAAGCCATATCATTGAAAGATTGAAATACTTCTTTTACCGCAGCTACTAAATCGCCTTCCCTGTTTTGAAGTTTCAACTCATGCTCTTCCATTTTTCTGAAATCCAACAATTGATTCACTAAATTGAGTAGACGTCGCGCATTACGCTTGACCAAATCCAATTGACTACGTGCTTGTAAATCTTGCACTTGATTAATCAATGTTTCGATAGGACCGACAATAAGAGATATAGGTGTGCGAAACTCATGACTTAAATTTGTCAAAAACTTAATTTTCATTTGATCAAGTTTGTGCAAAGTTTCCGCTTCGCGTTTTTGCTGTTCAATAAGCTGTTTAGCCTGAATACGCTCTTGTTCTAACGCGAATTTTTGCTTCAAATTTTGAATACCTCGATGACGAATATAGAGTAAGGTTCCAGAAGCAACCAACAAATAAAATATATAAGCATAGATTGTAAGCCAAAATGGTGGATCTACCACAACGTGAATCCGCGTCACATCCTCACTCCACACACCATCATTATTACTAGCACGTACCTCAAAAGTATATTCTCCTGGATCTAAATTTGTATAGTAAGCGCTCAACTCATTACCTACTTTTATCCAATTTTTGTCAAAGCCAACCAAACGATATTCATAGCTATTGTCTTCAGGAACTGTGAAATTCAAAGCGGCGAACGAAATCGAGAAATTCTGTTTGTATTTTAATTTTATGCTTTCAGAAGTCTGTAATGTGGATTGAATAGGCCCATCTTCGGAAGGTAATACAATCTGATTATCAATTTTTAAATCCGTAAGTACGACATGTGCTGGATTAACATTGGTTTTCAAATCTTTTGGGTAGAAGTGGTTAAACCCATTCTGTCCACCGAAAAATATTTCTCCATCTGAAGTTTTAAGCCCTGCCCCCAACATAAAAGATCCTTGTTGTAGCCCAGCAGATTGTGTATAATTTTTGAAAGATTTATTATTTGGATCATAGCAACTCAAACCTCTATTGGTACTAAACCATATTTTACCGTTGTCATCTTCTACAATACTTTGAATTACGCCATTTATCAATCCTTCATTCTCAGAAATTGTTTCGAATTTTTTAGATCCCTTACGTAAAACGCCAATTCCATTACCGTTCGTTCCTACCCAAGCAGTACCTCGCTTATCAATATGAATCGCTAATATATAATTACTAGGCAATCCACTATTCTCTCTATCGTAAAAAGTTGTCTTTTTTGTTTTTGGATTATAAACAGAAAGACCTGATCCAAATGAGCCAACCCACATATTGTGTTCCGAATCTTCCTTAAAAGCTCGAATAAAGTTATTAGGTGGTTCTATATCAATATTTTCATTTCTATTTTGTCCAAGATATTTGCTGACTGTCCCGTCTTTAGCATTCAGAATATTTATACCGCCACCATTCGTACCAATCCACAAATCACCCTTATAATCTCGGGTTAGACAAAAAACTTCACTGTTATTCAACTGATTAGAACCATTACCTGCTTGAATCTTTTTAGAAGATTTAGAATTCAAGTCATATTGAATAATACCTTGCTGGTAAGTACCTATCCACACTTCGTTGCCTGATCCTTCGAGTGCTAATACAGTGTAGTCTTTGATATTTTCTGTAAGATTTAACGGCGTCAATTTATCTAATTCGCGGTCGTACATATATACTCCTCCACCATCAACTCCTAGTAATACATTCTTATTGTATTCCAGAAAAGAGGTAATCATGTTGGTACTTTCACCTCTACGTTCCAACAGATTAATTCCTTTGAGACCAAATTGACTTAGATTCGTATCGTATTTATTCAATCCACCTTGATATGTTCCTACCCAATAAATACCAAATTGATCTGCATAAATACTTCTTATGGATTTATGGCTTAAACTGTGAATATTGGATATATCCGGTCTAAAACGTTGAATAGAAAAATTGCTAGTATTTAAAATATCCAGTCCATTATCCGTACCTACCCATACCCCACCTTTTCGGTCTTTACCAAGCGCATACACTTTATTACTACTCAATCGACTATTAGCGACAGAATCAAATGCTTTAAATGATGAGCCTTTATAATCTAAAAAATAAAGACCGTGCGACGATCCAGCCCAAATTCTTTTGTTTTCATCTTCCGTTATAGAACTTATTTCTATCGTGCTGTTTGTTTTAGAAGGAATTTTGTATGCTGCAATTTCGTTGAAGTCTTTGGATATTTTATATACCGTCCCAATAGAAGATATCCACATCTGTCCTTCTTTGTCTTTGAATATATAGCGAGTAAATCTTTCCAGAAAAAAGCTTATGACTTTGTTGTATGATGCATCAGGCATTTTGTGAATATCTTTTGCGTTGATTATAGTGATATTCCCATAAGAACTTACCCAAATATTTCCATTGTGATCCTTTTTTAATGAAGTAATTGCTGAGCTCAACCAACGTTCATCTGGAGTTTTTTCGTAAGCAAATATTTTGTCCAACTTACGGTCATAGTAACTTAGACCTCCACCAGTAGTTCCTATCCAAATTCGACCTTGGTGATCCTCACATAGTGCCGTGATATGATTTGCTTTGAGTCCCAGATGGTTAGCATCATAACGATATACTTTGTAGGTTTTACCATCATATCTATTCAAACCATCCTCCGTGCCTAACCATAGAAATCCATAAGAATCCCGATAGATACTGTAAATGGTATTAGAGGACAATCCATCTTTAGAATAATATCGTTGAAATGATACTGGCAATTCTTGTCCAACAACATTAATTGTAGAGAATACAGCAACCAAAAAAAATATATAGGCTTTCATGTAATGTTTTATAATAGGTATCGCTAGAATTAGTAAATATCAACTGCATTTACTACTCATGTTCTAAGATATTAAAATAATACTTTTCAAAGAACTGAATGCTGTAAATATTATATATGAAGCCTACTATTAGACATTCTTTGCATTCATTTTGACATTCTTGCTATCACAAATCTGTTACAGCCTGTAGCTTTGAGACTATCAATTATAAATCAAAAAACCAACTAGTATATCATTAATTAAAGAGTTGTAAGCGCTATCGCTATTGACTTTTTATTGCCTTTAACTTAAACCAAATTATGACAAAAAATTATGACCAAATGCAAGACAGTACTTAAGCAATTTCCTTCCTATGTAATTAGTTTGTACGAGTAATAGTTTACAAACAACAACCATGATAATCCCAAATTATCATAATCTATAATTATTAACCAATTAATAAAAACATACAATGCTATGATGATAAAATTTACTATCACACTAGATAGGCATTTGAAAAAATTAGAGGGATTGTCAGTATCCTGCGTGTTTTTTCTGCTTTTCGCATTCTATAATGTTTCTGAAGTACAAGCACAATCAAGTCGAAATGTGCAAGGAATTGTAAAAACTGAAAGCAATGAGCCTGTTGAGGGAGCTTCCATTAGAGTGAAAGGCGTCAACTTTACAACAACTTCAAATAGTGAAGGAAAATTTACGATCAATCTGCCTCAAGGGCGAAATACCTTATTGATATCAATGGTAGGTTTTGATCAACTTGAATATGTAATTGAAAATCCAAATTCTATCGAAATCTTTTTAAAAGAATCTTCAATTGATATCGAAGAGACAGTTGTCGTGGGCTATGGTAAGCAAAGGAAAGAAAGTGTTGTAGGAGCAATTACACAAACTACAGGTGAGGTATTAGAACGCACAGGAGGTGTTACCAACTTAGGTATGGCTTTAACAGGAAATTTGCCAGGATTAGTAACCACCAGCTCAACAGGTATGCCTGGAGGTGAAGACCCACAAATTCTTATACGTGCACAAACATCTTGGAATAACAGCTCTCCCCTAATATTAGTAGATGGGATAGAACGTCCAATTGGATCTATTGATATCGGGTCTGTAGAAAGCATTTCAGTATTGAAAGATGCGTCTGCTACCGCAGTCTTTGGTGTCAAAGGCGCGAATGGGGTAATATTAATAAAAACCAAAGAAGGTTCTTTGGGCAAAGCAACAATACGCGGAAAAGTAAATTCAACAGCAAAAGTACCTTCCAAATTACCAAGCAAATATGATTCTTACGATGGTCTTTCACTCAGAAATAGAGTCGTGGAAAATGAATTGATGGTATTACCAACTACATGGGCTCATATTAGACCCGAAGAGATATTATTGAAATATCGTTTCCCAGCTAATGATGAAGAATGGGACAGATACCCTAATACAGACTGGGAAAAAGAGCTATTTCGCGATTACGCAACTGCATATGGCGCAAATGTGAATGTACAGGGTGGTAGTGAAATTGTAAAATACTTCGCGTCTGTAGATTACGCAGGGGAAGGTGATATATTCAAGACATTTGAAAATAACCGGGGTTATAAATCTAATTTTAGATACGATAGATTGAATGTTCGTAGTAATCTAGATTTCACATTATCCAGTACGACAAAACTTTCAACCAAATTATTTGGTTCAAACGGTGTAAGACAATATCCATTTGGTGTAGGTGGAAACGATGGTCGCTTTTGGACTTCCGTTTACCGTACCGCACCAGATGCCATGCGTCCAATCTATTCTGACGGCACATGGGGATATTATCCACAGCGTGATTACGATGTACCGAACTCTATGTACATCTTGGCGTTTTCGGGAGCAGAAAAAAGTACGCAAACTCAATTAACCACAGACTTTACATTAAATCAAGATTTGAAAGCTATTCTTCCTGGTTTAACATTGCGTGCAAATTATTCGATTGATAATTCTTTTAGAGAGAATGGTCGTGGTGTGACGGATCCGAATCAACCCGTTAAAAAATGGATTGACCCAGATTCAGGTAACATGATTTTTGATCCTATTGACTTGTCTACCAATATGGATCAGATGGATATGATCCGTTGGAGTAATCAAAGTGGTTCAGTGGATAAAGGCGCTACTTACCGTCGTGTCAATTATTCTGGACAAATCAATTACGCCACGAGCATTGGTAAGCATGATATCAGCGCGACTGGTGTTTTTCTACGTGAAAAGTTTGCTCGAGGAAGTGAATTCGCTCGGTATCGCGAAGACTGGGTATTTCGTACGGTATACGATTATGACAGAAGATATTTATTCGAAGCGAATGGTGCATACAACGGTTCAGAAAAATTCGGGCCGGATAATAGATTTGACTTCTTCCCTTCATTAGCTGCTGGTTGGATTATTTCTAACGAGAAGTTTATGGAAAATGTAAAATTCGTAAGAAATTTAAAGTTACGTGCTTCTTGGGGTAAAATCGGTGATGACAGTGGTGGTGGACGTTGGTTGTATAATGATCAATGGTCTTTCGGTGGAAATACTGAAATGGGAAGCCCATTACAAAGCACACCATATACTTTCTATAGAATAAGTACATTAGGTAATCCTTATATCGCTTGGGAAAAAGTTGAAAAACAAAATTTTGGTATTGAATACTCCTTATTCAATGGTCTAATATCCGGTGATATTGACTTCTTTAAAGATCTAAGAACAGACATTCTAATTTCAGGCGGATCACGTGCTGTTCCATCCTACTTTGGTCAGTCAGCTCCTATTGCCAATCTTGGTAGTGTAGAAGGTAAAGGATATGAATTTACGTTGAACCTAAATCATCGCTTATCCTCAGATTTGAGATTATGGGCAAATACCAGTATGACTTATGCTAAAAACACAATTCTATTTAGAGATGATCCTGCTTTACTTCCAGATTATCAAAAACAACAAGGTACTCAATTAGGTCAATATAGAGCATTTCTAGACCACGGCTACTTGCAAACATGGGATGACATTTATGGAAGTACTGTACGTACATCAAATGATAACATGAAGCTTGCTGGAGATTATAACATCATAGATTTCAACGCAGATGGTGTGATTGATCGTTTTGACTCTACTCCTTATGAATATTCTGGTTCACCTAGAAATACATACAACGCTACAATTGGAGCAGAATGGAAAAATCTATCCTTTTTCTTACAGTTTTATGGCGTAAATAATGTAACCAGAGAAGTAACATTCCCAACATTCAACACGTATTCCGGATCAAATGTAGCTTATGTAGAAGGCACCTATTGGACGAAGGAAAATGGTGGTGGTGAGGTACCTCTTCCAAGGTATTCTTCAGCTAATCCATTTGGTGGTGAGGGTACACGCTATCTATATGATGGCTCTTACTTACGTCTCAAAAATGCAGAATTAGCGTACACTTTCAAAGGAGCAACCGTTAAAAAATTAGGTTTAAGTTCTTGCCGATTTTACTTAAATGGTAACAACTTATTATTATGGACAAAAATGCCAGATGATAGAGAATCGAACTTTGCAGCTGGTTCTTCGGGGGGAGCTTATCCTACCGTAAGACGCTATAATATGGGTCTGGATATTACCTTTTAAAACATGATAATTATGAAGAATAATATAAAAAAGTTAGTGTTTCCATTGGTTATTATTTCAATGATATTGGGAATTACTTCTTGTAAAAAATATTTAGATAAATCCCCATTAGCAGATATCGATGAAACTCAAGCATTCGAAAGTTTTAGAAATTATCAGGGATTTGTAGAAGAACTATACAATTGTGTGCCATTAATTACAGCTATTGGATCACACAACAATTGGAACTTTGGTGAAGATGAGCTATGGGAAATGGGTGACAATCGCTTATTCGCATACAATGTTGACCATGGTGATTATTGGGCTTGGAACAATGCCATATTTGGTTCATGGTTTAAGGCTGGAGGCAATCCTACAAGCAATGCTAGAGGAGATAAAGGAAATCTTTGGGGCTTGTCATGGTACGGCATACGTAAAGCAAATATTGGATTAGCTAACCTTGAATTATTAACCGAAGCAACCCCAGAAGAGAAAAAACTAATCGAAGGTCAACTTTACTTTTTCAGAGGATGGTTTCACTTTATGCTTATGCAATATTGGGGTGGATTACCGTATATCGATGTAGCATTATCACCGGCTGAGCCTCCAAGAGTTCCTAGATTAAATTATCAAGAGACTGCCGAAAAAGTGGCCGAGGATTTACGTAAAGCGGCTGATTTATTACCTGTTGATTGGGACCAAACTGCTGCTGGTTCTGTAACAAGAGGGAATAACGACAGAAGAGCTAATAAGATTATGGCCTTAACTTTTTTAGGCAAAAATTTACTTTATGCGGGTAGTCCTTTAATGAATGAAGAATCAACAGGAAGTCGTACATACAATGCAGATTTTTGCAAAAGAGCAGCCGAAGCACTTGGCGAAGCATTGCAAATTTGCGAATCAACAGGTAGGTATTCCTTAATTCCATTCGAACACTACTCCAAGATATTCTACACATTCGCACAAAACGGAGCAATCCCTGGTGCTATTAGTGTGCAAGAAGGTGGTACTGAAAAAAGGTATAGAGAAGCTATAATGCTTGAAAACCATGCCGAGTCCAATGGACGTTTCAGATGGAATCAATCTACTGACTACAGGCCGTATGCCATTATTGCAAGGGGTATCAAGGCATATCCAACTGCCAATTATGTTGACAATTATGGTATGGCAAATGGTCTTCCAATAAATATTGAAAACCCTTCACAACCCGATGCGGAGTCAGGATACGATCCTAATTTTCCTTGGAAGGGAAGAGATCCAAGATTTTACCATGACATTATGATAGACGGTGAGAAGGTAGTAAATAATGGAAGTTACGTACAAAATGACCATAGAAAACAATATGCAAGTCTTCATACAGGAGGATTCTTTCGTACAGACAACTCCCATAGAGCGCCTATAACTGGATATATGTTGGCTAAGTATATATCACGTTTATCCAACGATTGGGAAGGAAATATGGATAATAATGTGATGTATCTAAGCTTAATGCGACTAGCTGATGTATACTTAATGTACGCAGAGGCTGCGTCGGAAGGGTACAATTCGCCAACAGGTAAATCAGCAAACTATAATAAAACTGCGGTAGATGCAGTAAATTTTGTTCGCGATAGACCAGGATTAAATGTAGGACATGTCGCTCCTAAATTCCGTTCTTCACAAGATGCATTCCGTTCGGAATACAGAAGAGAAAGAGCTGTAGAACTATCATTCGAAGGACATCGCTTTAATGATTTAAGACGCTGGCTATTATTATCAGAGAAACCTTATGTCTACAAAAAAGGAATTGAGTTTGATCGAGGTATGCCAAATGATCAGGTTTATGCAGACCCTAGAAACGCTAGAGTACTAAACTATAGACAATTCACAATCTTCGAAAGGAAATATGAAAAAAGACATTATTGGTTTCCATTCATAGTATCTGATGTAAATATTTACGAAGGTTTTTCACAGAATCCTGGTTGGTAAAATTTAAACTGTTGATAAAATGATTAAAAATAACATAAAAGTTTATTGGATTCTTGCGGCATTAGCTTTTAAAGTCTCTACTTCCAATGGACAAAACAATCAATTAAACATAGCACAAGAATCTAATGATAGTCTTGTAAATGTTGCCTTTGGAAGCATCAATAAAAAAGATATACTCGGTGCTGTATCATCTATTAATGTGACCGAACTCCTTGAAAAAAGCTTCGGAACATATAGTCTTGATAATTTACAAAGTTTCATAAGCGGCTATTCGGGAAATATATGGGGACAAAGTCCACTAATCCTTCTTGATGGTACAGAACGCAGAGCTTCCGATGTTAGATTAAATGAAATTCAATCTATCTCAATATTAAAAGATGCAGGTAGTATCGCATTATATGGCTCTGCTGGATCTAGAGGTGTGGTATTGATCACAACAAAAAGAGGAAAGAAAAAACCTCTAGGTGTTGATTTTAGATTAAACACTGGAGTATTTGTGCCCAAATCATACCCTACTTATCTTAATGCAGCTGAGTATATGGGCTTATATAATGAAGCACTTCGCAACGATGGCCTTACAGAAAGATACACCGAAGAAGAAATATATAATACAGCAAATGGTACTAATCCATATCGCTACCCAGACTTAAATCTTTATTCAAGTGATTATTTGAGAAAGTTCAGCTACAAATCTGATCTTACGACGGAAATAAGCGGTGGTACTGATCGTACAAAATATTACACAAATGTTGGATTAGCTTACAACAACAACATTTTAAAATATGGTGTAGCGGACAAGAACAATGATTTCTCACTTAATGTACGTTCAAATGTGGATATGAAACTTACTGATTGGTTAAGTGCATCTACAGACGCAGTAGCAATCATGACGGATCAATATTACGCGAGAGGTGATTTTTGGGGAATGGCAAGTAGTTTTAGACCGAATAATGATTGGTTCCATCATTATGTTCCTATTGATATGTTGGACCCAGATAACGAAGATTTACAAATCATTGTAAAAAACTCCAACAATATTATTGATGGAAAATATCTGTTAGGTGGTCTTTCAACTATTCAAACAAACCAATTGTCGCAAATGATGGCTTCTGGTTACATCAAAAATAAACATAGAACATTCATGTTTAATGTAGGCGCACAAGCTGATCTAAGTGGTATTACGCCAGGATTATCTTTTAAGACGCAGTTTAGTATGGATTACACGACCAGATATACAGAAGGATATTCTGTACCATACGCTACATACCAACCAGAATGGGTAAATATTGATGGAAAAGATATTATCAAAAGTTTGCAAAAATTTGGTAATGATGGTAATAGTACAAATGAATTCATAGGTACTTCATTGTATGACCAAACTTTAACGTCAATCTCTCAATTAGATTATCAACGTACATTCAATCAACATCATAATGTAAGTGCTAAGCTTGTAGGTTTTGGATATATTTCTCAGTATTCAAGTGATCCGGATACTGATGGAGGAAGTGAATATCATCCATTTAGAAATACCAATCTTGGAATTCATGCGGGATATAATTTCAAGCAAAAATACTATGTGAATTTCAACGGCAATGTGGTGCATTCATCTAAGTTACCAGAAAACAATAGAAGAGGCTTCTCTCCTACAGGTACTTTAGGTTGGAGATTGAGCGAGGAAAATTTTATCAAGGATAATCTAACGTTTATCGATGACCTAAAGTTAACCGGAACATATGCATCCCTAAAGCAAGATCTTGATATCAACGCGCATTACTTATATGCAGGAAATTTTGGTAACCAAGAAGGACTTGGTGGTTGGTTCACATGGAGAGACGGAGCTAGTGGTGGATATACCACAATGTCTGGTAGAGGTGCGAATCCCAATTTAACATTTGTGAATCGTGACGAAGTGAGAGTTGGATTTGAGTCGTCACTTTTTGGGAATAGACTACATCTGAATGCTAATTATTTTAAACAAAATATTAAAGGCTTACTATCTAGAGGTTCAACAATATTTCCATCCTATTTCACGGGACAAGGGGATTTCCTTCCGAACTTCAATTTTGGTGAAGAGATGCGTACAGGCGTAGATTTCTCATTAAATTTGAATAATAAGATTAATAATTTCTATTACAATGTTGGTATTGTAGGAATGATTTATGACTCTGAAGTAATCAAAAGAGAAGAAAACTACGAATACGCTTACCAAAATCGTGTAGGTAGGCCTTTGGATGCATATTTTGGCTACAAAGCAGAAGGCTTATTCCAAAGTCAAGAGGAAATTGATAACCATGCAAGACAGACAATTGGTGGAACATTGAAACCAGGAGACATTAAGTATACGGATGTAAATGAAGATGGACTCATAGATGGTCGTGATCAAGTTGAATTAGGTCACAATGGCTGGGCTGCTAATCCAATAACTTATGGTGTAAATTTAACCTTGAAATATAAAAACCTGACATTCTTTGCTATGGGATCCGGTATTCATGGAGCTATTGGTTTCAAAAATAACTCTTACTACTGGGTTCGTGGCTTGAATAAATACTCGGATGTCGTATTAGACAGGTGGACTGAAAGTACTGCGCAAACAGCTACTTACCCACGACTTACTAGTACGAGTAGTGCTAACAATTTCCAAAATTCAACTTTCTGGCAATATAACAATAACCGTTTTAATTTGACTCGCGTACAGTTCACTTATGACCTTCGCGAACAAATTTTTAAGAACTCTTCATTAATCAAAAAAATGGGAGTTTATGTAAATGGGGATAATCTATTAGTTATATCCAAAGAGCGCAAAATGATGGAAACAAATATCGGTTCAGCACCTCAAAATCGCTTTTATAATTTGGGTTTTACAGCATCATTTTAGGGATTATTTAAATAAAGAAATATGAAAATCAAAATATTTATATTAGGATTAATTGCCATCTCTTTTATCAGCTGTAAGAAATGGTTTGAACCCGATCCTGAAAATTTAAAATCTGAGGATCAAATGTATAATGATTCAAGATTTGCCCAAGGGTTTTTAAATACAACATACAGAACTATTCCTGGATATTACAACAATAGTGATGTAGCTACCGATGACGCAGTGACTAATGTCCGTACAAACGATTATTTACAAGTTGCTACAGGTTCTTGGACAGCTACTTACAATCCTTTGAACTTTTGGAATACTGGTTATGGCTCGTTGCTTTATCTCAACCTTTTTTTAGCTAATTCTGAAAAAGTACATTGGGCTAATGATCCAGAAGTTGCCAGACTCTTTAACATGCGTTTAAGAGGCGAAGCTTTTGGTTTACGCGCGCTGTATTTATATTATTTGGTACGTAACCATGCCGGTATTGCATCTAACGGAGAATTATTAGGAGTACCGCTTATTACAGAATATCAAACCGCTAACAGTGAATTTAATTTACCAAGAGCAAGTTTTAAAGATTGTATTCAACAAATTTTAACGGATTTAGATAGTGCGGAATACTATTTACCTATGGAATACAATGATGTAAGTAATGAAAGTCAAATACCTGAAAAATTTAGAAGTGTGACCACAAACGTAGGAACATATAGTAGAGTAATGGGTACACATAGTCGCCAATTATTCAATGCATTGATAGCAAAATCTATGCGTGCTAGAACTACGTTGCTAGCCGCTAGTCCAGCTTTTCAACATGCTTCAAATAATTACTCATGGGAAAATGCAGCAAATGCTGCCGCGGAAATTATAAATTATAAAGGTGGAGCGAATGCATTACCTGCAAATGGACATACCTTTTATAATAACCAAGGCGAGATTGACGGTCTTTCACAAGGCTCAAATCCTCCAGAGATCATCTGGAGAGAAAATATTCAAACGAATAATGGAGATCAAGAATCGCAAAACTACCCTCCTAGCTTATTTGGTAATGGATTTATAAATCCAACACAAAATCTTGTTGATGCATTTCCTATGGCTAATGGATACCCAATTAACCATCCGAATAGTGGGTATAGTGCTACTAATCCATATGCAAGTCGTGATCCTCGATTAACACATTATGTCATCTATAATGGAGCCACAGCAGGTACAAATAACACAGTTATTCAAACGACTAGCCAATCACCTACAGTTGATGCCCTCAATAACAGAGAGACTTCTACGCGTACGGGCTATTACTTGAAGAAAAGGTTAAGAATGGATGTGAATCGTAATCCACAGAGTACGAGCAATAAAAACAAATATTCACCAAGGATTAGGTACACTGAGATGTATTTGAATTATGCAGAAGCAGCTAATGAAGCATGGGGACCTACTGGATCAGGCACTCACGCATTCTCAGCATATGATGTGATAAAAGCTATCCGAAAAAGAGCAGGTATTGGTACTACTAACAACGATGCGTACCTAGAAGAATGTAAGACAGATAAGGATAAAATGAGACAGTTAATCCGTAATGAACGTAGATTGGAACTAAGTTTTGAGAGTTTTCGCTTTTGGGATCTCAGAAGATGGAAAGAAGACTTAAATACTACAGCATATGGGATTGATATTGTAGGTGGAAATTATAGCCAAATAAGTGTTGAAGCACGCACGTATCAAGACTACATGATTTATGGACCAATTCCTCAGTCAGAAACAATTAAATATAATAACCTGTATCAAAACAATGGTTGGGAATAATAATTTTTGGTTACTTATTTCAATATATTAATATGAAAAACAATAATAAAACGATAACCAACCTTATGCTTATTATTCTATTAAGTATAGTATACGGTTGTAAAAATACGGAAATTGTACATCCTGATTTTGATTATCAAGCTGTCTATTTCGCTAATCAATACCCTATTCGAACAGTAGTTCTAGGAGAAGATATGAATTTTGACAATTCATTGGACAACGAGCATAAAGTAGAAATCAAAGCTACGTTGGGTGGTACACGATCCAACCAAAATGACGTAGTAATAGATTATTCTATTGACAATAGCTTATTGACTAATATGCGTTTTGGAGCTGGTTCATCACCTATATTACCCCTGCCCTCAAACTATTTCACAATGAATTCTAATCAAATAGTTATTAAAAAAGGTGAAATATTAGGTGGAGTTGTGGTACAACTTACAGATGCTTTTTTTGCAGACCCTTTAGCCATTTCAAATAATTATGTATTGCCTCTTAGAATGAATAATGTACAAAATGCAGATACAATTTTAGCGGATAAGAATTTTGTTTTTTACGCTTTAAAATTCATCAATCCATGGCATGGAAATTATCTAAGAAGAGGTAGTGACCAGATGACTGGTAGCGTAGCTAGAAATGTAGTACGTCACAAACAGTACGTAGAAAATGATGAAGTAAATAATTTAAAGACCAAGAGCTTAAATCAAATTGAGTTCCCTGTTCAATTCAGGGATGCTGATAATGGCAACATTTTCACATGTACTTTATTACTCACATTTAATCAAAATGGTGAATGTACCATTACGACAAATTCAAATGGCTATACGGCTTCTGGAACAGGACGCTATGTTACTAATGGAGAAAAAAACAGTTGGGGAAATAGAGATAGAAGTGTGCTGTATCTGAACTATGAAGTAAATTATTCCAATGTAACTGTAGGAAGCGGTACTAATGCAAGACAAATCACTGGAAAAATTGTTACACAAGACACTCTAGTTGCTCGTGATCGTGGAGTATCTCCTGAGTATTTCACACCAGTTCAGAATTAATTAAATTATTGAAATCTATGAGAACAATTAAGAAAATTACATTGCTGCTATTTACTACTACACTGTTTAGCGCATGTACTAAATTCGAAAATAGAGAAAGCTTTGTGGATAAGCCACAAAGCTTGATTGATCAAGAAATTAGAGATGGATATGATATTTTAAAAAGTTATATCGATAAAAGTAGTCAATCCAATATTAATATTGGTGCGGAAGTGAGCTTAGGAGATATGAGCGCTAACAACCTACTTTATAGACTGTTGACCCAACATTTTGATGAACTAAATATTACTTCTGGGGCTTTTACTCATGAGAACTTAGTGCAAGCGGATGGATCAATTAATATTGATAATATTGTAACAGCGCTTAGTACTGTGGAAAACAGTGCGACTCCTACCCCAATTCATGCTGGACATCTAGTATGGCATAATGATCAACGAGCAGCCCCCCTTAATCGATTAATAGCAAACGTCGTGCTACCTGGGGTATCTGGAGTTGATAATGTAGTTGATTTTGAAGGGGATGAAGTTGGAAAAACCTATCCAACGAATGTTGATGCTTCAACAGCAACCGTTATGTTGGACCCTGTAGCTACTGGAAATAGCGGCAAAGTTCTACGTGTTTTAAAAGTTACAAATACAGCATTTCCACAATTCAGAATTACCCTACCCGAGGGAAGAAAATTGAAATACTATAAGAATGTAACTTTAGACTTCAAAGGTGGTGACTGTTGTGGCTTCTATGGTGGAGGTATGCGTATGGCAATTACCGCTGATTATGGAAATCCTACGTTAGAACCAGGATTTGGTGGCCCTTCTTCCTTCGGTATACAAAATAATGTCTGGGGAAGAGGAATGATTGTCTTACCGATTTCATCACTGAAGTTAACAGACGAACAAAAGGAATGGAATACTTTCGTGCTAACCGTAGGATCACAAACAGGATCACCAGACTACTTGCTTGACAATATCAAAATGAATTGGGAAATCCCTGGTGAAACTATTATAAAATCTACAGAAGAAAAAAGACAAATTATCACAGCAGAATTAGATAAGTTCATAAAAGCAATTGGCGAAGCAGGAAAAGATAAAATCAAATCTTGGAGTGTAATCTATCAACCTATGGATAACAATAATCCTACTCAATTAAGAGGTAATCTTGGTGGCGGTGCACTGCCAGACAGTATATTCTACTGGCAAGACTATCTCGGAAAAGATTATGCCGCTGTAGCGATAAATATGATTAAACAATATGCTAATAGCACAGACAAAATTTACATCACTGAAACAAATCTAGATCAAATACCAGAAAAAATAGAAGGGCTAAAAGATCTGATCGCTTATACAGAACAAAAAGGTGCAAAAGTTGATGGTATTGCTACTGAATTTGCATTGAATCTAGATGCTGATAAAGCTAAAATAGAAAATGCCCTACAGAAATTAGCGGCTACTGGAAAGTTTGTAAAGATATCAGCCCTCGATATTGGTATTGGCGGTCCTATTTCTAATGCTACACCATCTTTATATTTAGAGCAATCAAAGATGTACAATTGGTTTATTAAAGCTTACAATAGTAAAATTCCTGCAGCACAGCGCGCTGGAATAACCTTCAGAAGCCCAATTGATCAAACTGCAACCTCATCATGGCGTCCAAATGAGCCTGTTGGAATCTTTACCAACAAATCTGGATACCAACGCAAACCTGCTTATGTAGGCATCATTGAAGCATTTCAAGGTAAATGATAAATATTGATTAATCGTAAATTATCAAAGGGAGGTATGAATTAAGTTCATCCTCCCTTTTTCTTTACAAACGAATACAAAGCAACAACTTATTATCAAATCATTGCGACATAAATTCATTCTATATTCAATTTAAGTCTTACCACATTTCACCCACTATGAAATCTTTTATATAAATAAAATTGAAAGAAAAAACTCTAAAAAAAGTAATCTATTAACAGGATAAAATATATAAATCATACCATAAAAAGATCTTCCAGTACAATAAAGCTTGATTTTAAAATAGATCGTTTAAAATAAAGAATAAGCAATTTAGACATTCTTATCATTCATTTTGACATTCTTGCTACTTATAAAATGCAACATCATGTAGCTTTGATACTACAATTATAAACAGATAATACCAAATTAACATTCAATATTCATTGCAAAAACTGAGTACAAGTATATCATGCTAACTCATGTATGCAATACATAACCAGTATTAGACAGTATTTATGAAAAAAAACTCGTATTCTATTAACCAAAATTCAATTATTAATAGTAGTATACATTTTATTTATAAAGCTTAAGTTTTATAAATAAGCTACCTAAGAATTATAACCAATTAATTTTAAACTTAAGAAATGCTATGATGCTAAAATCTACCATCACACTCATTAGGCATTGGAAAAAACTTTGGGGAATTATTTTATCCTTTGCATTTTTCCTATTCCTAACTCTTAGTCTACCAACAACAAGTATGGCACAGACGACAAAAAGAGTGCAAGGGATTGTCCAGGACCAAAACAGTGAACCTGTAAGTGGGGCTTCTATAACTGTAAAAAGCACCAGCACACAGGTAACCACTGATGCTCAAGGAAAATTCTCCATTCAAGTGCCCCAAAACAATAACATTCTAGTTATAAGAAAGGTCGGCCACGAAACAGTGGAAGTAAATGTGCAAAACCAAACAAATATTGAAGTACTTCTGAAATCAATTGAAATTGAAATCGAAGAAACAGTTGTTGTTGGATATGGAACACAAAAAAAAGAAACTGTTGTCGGCGCTGTAGCGCAAACATCTGGAAAAGTTTTAGAACGTGCAGGAGGTGTTTCAAGTGTAGGTGCTGCTTTAACAGGTAATGTACCGGGTGTTGTAACTACAGCAAGTACTGGTATGCCTGGTGAAGAAGATCCACGTATTGTAATCCGTGGCCGTAGTACATGGAATAATACCGAACCATTGATAATGGTTGACGGTGTTGAACGTCCTATGAGTAGTGTTGACATCGGATCCATTGAAACCGTATCAGTGCTGAAAGATGCTTCTGCTACTGCTATCTATGGTGTACGTGGTGCAAATGGTGTAATATTAATTACAACAAAAAGGGGACGGGAAGGACGCGCTTCAGTTCGTGGTACTGTCAATAACATTG
The DNA here is from genome assembly GCF_009829085.1 of Sphingobacterium bovisgrunnientis. GTDB lineage: Bacteria > Bacteroidota > Bacteroidia > Sphingobacteriales > Sphingobacteriaceae > Sphingobacterium > Sphingobacterium bovisgrunnientis. The sequence goes on along the minus strand of NZ_WUQY01000005.1, from coordinate 86,329 downwards.
CAAAAACAGTTTCCCAACTGCCAAATAAAATGGACTCTTACGACGCTTTGATGTTGCGTAATTTAGCAGTGGAACGAGAATTAGCCATTTCTCCAGACAGCTGGTCATATTATCAACCTCAAAATACTATAGACAAATACCGTTACCCAGCAAATCAAGAAGAGAGAGAACGCTATCCTAACATAAACTGGGCTGACGAGTTGTTCAAAGGATACGCTTTATCGCAAAATAGTAATATAAACATTGCTGGCGGTACCAAAAAAGTGAAATACTTTGCAAGTGCCGATTACTTATTTGAAGGCGATATGTTTCGTCACAATGACAATAATCGTGGTTACGAATCTGGATATAATTTTAATCGTTTGAATGTAAGATCGAATCTTGACTTCCAATTGACGCCTACAACCAAATTCTCTACTAACCTAGCAGGGTCGCATGGTGTACGCAAAAGCCCTTGGGGTGGCGGTAATGACTATGCCTTTTGGATTGCAGCATATACTGTAGCTCCCGATTTATTTTATCCTCGATATTCTGATGGAACTTGGGGTTATTATCCAAATGATACTCAAGCTGGTATCAATTCAGCAAAAGTATTAGCTGTTTCAGGTATTCAATATACTACTACTAACCGCATAACATCTGATTTTACATTGGAGCAAAAATTAGATATGTTCATTGATGGACTTACCGCAAGAGGTACTTTTTCAATGGACAACAGCTTTGTAGAGTCTGGACGTGGTGTCAATGATTTATACAATGATCCACAAGATAAATGGATCGATCCAGAGACTGGTTTAGCACGATATAAATTCAATCAAAATAACAGTGGATTTGATTTCGTTGAAGGTATTGAGTGGGATCACGTTGCAGGAAGTGTAAATAACTGGCAAACCTACCGCAGATTGTTTTATCAGATGCAATTAGATTATAGAAAAACCATAGCCGAAAATCACAATTTCACCGCAATGGGATTATTCAACCGTAACCAATATGCAACAGGTAGTGAACAACCATATTTTCGTGAAGACTGGGTATTCCGTACCACCTATAATTTCAAAAACAAATACATGATTGAGTACAATGGTGCTTACACAGGATCAGAAAAATTCGCTCCGAAAAATAGATTTGGTTTCTTCAATTCTGGTGGTATAGGTTGGTTAGTTTCTGAAGAAAACTTCTTAAAAGGTAATCCAATATTAAATATGTTGAAATTGAGAGCTTCTGTAGGTGATATTGGCGATGATAATGTGGAAGGCAGATGGCTTTATTTGACACAATGGATTATGGGTGGAACTTCCAAAATGGGAGTTGTTGGAGTAGATCCTGAACTTAGTAGCTACGTATGGTTCAAAGAAAATGTATTGGGTAATGAAAATGTACGTTGGGAAAAAGTTAGAAAAACCAACTTTGGAGCAGATTTTGGTTTATTTAATAACGTTATCACTGGTCAGGTAAATATTTTCAAGGATAGAAGAACAGATGTTTTGATTCCTGGAAACAGAAGAGCGATACCTGAATATTTTGGTACAGCAGCACCTGTTGCCAATCTGGGTATCGTTGAAAATGAAGGATATGAGGTAGAAATTAAAGCAAACAAGTCTCTTAATCAAAACTGGAGAATTTGGGGTGATTTGAATTTCACACATGCTAAGGATAAAGTAATTGAAGGAGATAGCCAGGCCCTACTACCTGAATATCAAAAACTAGAAAATAAACAAATCAGTCAAACTTATACACATGTGAATGCCGGATATTATAATACTTGGGATGAGTTATATTCTTCTACACCACATGATACTTATGATCAGAACAAAGTCCCTGGAAATTACCACATCGTAGATTATAATGGTGACGGTATAATAGATACTAAAGATAATATCCCTTATGCTTTTCCTTCTACGCCGCAGAATACCTATAATCTTACAGTAGGATTTGATTATAAAAACTTCAGTTTAATGACCCAATGGTATGGCGTCAATAATGTGACACGTCAAGTGGTTTTTGAGAGCTTTGGCCGACAATTCAACTTGGCTTATAATGAAGGTTCTTATTGGAATAAAGATGATATAAATGCGGACATTCCTATGCCAAGATTCCTTTCTATTGTAAGTGGATATAATAATGCAGATCGATTCATGCATGATGGTTCTTATGTACGTTTGAAAACTGCTGAAATATCTTATAATCTAAACACTGAAAGTCCATTCATACGTAGATTAGGATTACAACACATTCGTTTCTTCTTGAACGGCCACAATCTAATTCTTTGGTCCAAAATGCCAGATGATAGAGAGTCCAACTATGCAGGTACAGGATGGGCTTCTCAAGGAGCTTACCCTACTGTAAAACGCTATAATTTGGGTGCCAACATTACATTCTAATTGAAAAATCATGAAATACGCTAAATATATAAAAGTTCTTATTTCTTGTGGTGTGCTGGGAGCTACTTCTCTAGTATCTTGTGAGAAATATCTTGATAAAGAAGAACAATCCATAATTTCACCTGATGATGCCTTCAAAAACTTTGTTAATTTTCAAGGCTACACCGAAGAATTATACCACTGTATTGTGAATTTCTCGAACAATTACTGGACAAATTCGTGGAATTGGGGAGAAGATGAGATCACCACTACAGCGGGAGATTATCACTTTATTCACAAAATAGATAATGGTAACTTTTGGGGATGGCAATCCGAACACGATGGTTGGGGAGCTGGATGGATGGATCAGCCTGATTTTTCTTCCGATGGACAAAGGCATAATAAAGACTTATGGAATGCCGCTTGGTATGGGCTTCGTAAAATAAGCCTTGCATTGGAAAATTTTGATAAGATGACGGATGCGACCCAAGAAGAACGCAATTTGATTAAAGGCCAGTTATTATTCTTTAGAGGTTGGTTTCATCATCGATTGATGGAATACTTTGGAGGTATACCTTATATAAACTATGCACTACCAAACGATGAGAAATTAACCTTACCTAGACTTAATTATCATGATTGTGCTGACCTAGCTGCAGCTGATTTCCGCGAAGCGGCTGATTTATTACCTATTAATTGGGACAACACTGCTGCAGGTAGACGAACACTCGGTAAAAACCAATTACGTATCAATAAGATAATGGCTCTAGCTTATCTTGGCAAAAATTACCTGTGGGCAGGTAGCCCATTGATGAATTACAGCGTCACGGGTAATAGAAATTATGAGGCGGAATATTGTAAAAAAGCAGCAGATGCTTTTGGTGAGCTATTAGCCCTCGTGGAAGGTGGTCAAACACAGTATCAATTACTAACATTTGATAAAATCCACAATAATTTTTACACCATGAACCAAAACTGGGCGTTACCAGGTGGTACGGAGGCCATATTTAGAGGCCCTTATTCTAGTGGGAATGATACCCATTATGGTACCAGTAAGCAATTTATGCCGTCATTAATCTCTGATGGTGATGCGATTAAATTTAATCCTACAGCAAACTATGTCCATGCTAATTATGGTATGGCTAATGGTCTACCAATTAAAGACATCACCAAAGCAGACCCGGAATCAGGTTATGATCCTAATTTTCCATGGAAAAATAGAGATCCTCGATTTTACACTGATATTTTATTTGATGGGGTAAAAGTAATATCGGGTAATATCACAGAAACGGACATGCACGAAGATCTTAGACGCTATGCGCAATTGTATACGGGTGGGTCATATAGAAATGTTCAGAATGGTTCACGTTCCGGATATTCTCTTCGAAAATTTATACCATTGGCAACCAATAAATTTGATAAAGCATATGATTGGGGATATAATATGCACATCTACGTACCATACATGCGATTAGCAGACGTATACCTCATGTATGCAGAATCAGCTTTGATGGCAAATAATAGTATTACAGGTAAATCTTCAAATTTTAATAAAACAGCCATTGACGCAGTAAATGTGATCCGTGAACGTGCTGGCGCTGCTCCTGTACATCAAAAATTCCAAACCTCCGCATCTACATTCTTAGATGAATTGAGACGCGAACGCGCCGTAGAATTAGCTTTTGAAGGGCATCGATTCAATGATTTGAGAAGATGGCTTTTATTAATAGAAAGACCATATACGATTAAAACATCCGTAGAATTTGACCGTTCGGGTACATTCAATTATGATGACCCTAATGAGAATCGCGTAGTAAATTTTCGTGAAGTTCAAATCCTTGAACGCAAATTATCTACCAAACACTATTGGTTACCATTGAAGGTAAAGGATGTGAGTTTATATCCTGAGTTTGGTCAAAATCCAGGCTGGTAATCAGATGTATGATCAATTCATCAAATTATGAAGACAATGAAGTATAAAAACATAAAAATAGCGATGTGCTTTAGTATAGTGACTATGGGGATCACAGCATCTTCAGGTTCATATCTATTCGCACAACCCAATAATATTTCTTTCTCTACCTCCCAGCATACGGATAGTTTGTTTACAGATAGTACCGAACTGATCCAAGTTGCTTTCAGAAAAGTAAAGAGAAAAGATTTAATGGGCGAAGTAAACGCAGTAAATCTTGAAAACTTATTAAATAGAAATTATACCACATACAGTTTAGATAATTTAGAGTCATTTATTTCGGGATACAATGGAAATATATGGGGTACAGGAGGTTATTTATTATTAGTAGATGGGTTTCCGCGAGATGCAAATAATGTAATGCCTACGGAGATTGAACAAATATCTGTAATGAAAGGCATTAATGCAGTAGCCTTATATGGTAGTAGAGCAGCCAAAGGTGTCATTTATATTACTACAAAACGTGGAAAAGATGATGGGCAAATGATTAATATACGCAGCAATGCAGGAATCAATACGCCGATCAGCTACCCCAAATATCTAGGTTCTGCGGAATATATGACGTTGTATAATGAAGCACGTAGAAATGACGGATTACCTAATCTCTATTCGGATGAGACCATATATCATCATTCTGCTGGTTTAAATCCTTACCGTTATCCAAATGTAGATTACTACTCTTCAGATTATATCAAAAATAGTTACAACAGATACGATGCTACAGCTGAAGTTTCTGGTGGTGGCGAAAAAACGAAGTATTACACCAATTTTGGATTTTGGTCAGCTGGATCACTATTAAATTTTGGTGAAGCAAGAGAAAATAATACGTCAAATAGATTCAATATGCGTGGTAATATTGATGCTAAACTGAACAACATTCTCTCTCTGAGTGTTAACGCGTCTGCAAGTTTCTATACCCAAAAAGGTGTAAACACGGATTATTGGGGAGCAGCAGCAACTGGCAGACCACATCGTTTTGCGCCTTTAATACCTATTTCTTTCCTAGAAGAAGGTGACGAAAACTCATGGGTGTATGTGAATACATCTAACTTCTTAATCAATGGTCAATATTTGTTGGGAGGAAGTCAATTAGATCAATCCAATGCATTTGCAACAATTTATGCTGGAGGTAATAGTCGTCATTTGAATAGACAATTTCAATTCGATACAGGATTAGATTTTGATTTAAGTGGAATTACCGAAGGACTTACTTTCCAAACAGCATTAGCTATTGATTACCAAAACCAATACAATCAATCTTACAATAATAGCTATGCGGTTTTTCAAGCTGCTTGGAACAATTATAATGGTGAAGATTTGATCAGTAGCTTGACTAAATATGGTGAAGACCGTGAATCTGGCGTACAGAATATTGGAGGGAGTACTTATCGCCAAACTATCGGCATGAATGCACGATTAAATTATTTCCGAACATTCAATGACAAACATAACGTTTCTGCAATTCTTTTAGCGAATGCTTTCCAAATTGGGCGTTCGGCAGAATATCACAAACAAAGTAATGCCAACCTAGGATTACATATAGGCTATAATTTCGATAATAAATACTACGCAGACTTTAGTAGTGCATTGCCTCATTCCGCAAAACTACCAGAAGGTAGACGTAAAGCCTTCTCTCCTACACTCTCCTTAGCGTGGCGATTAAGCGAGGAAGAATTTATGAAAGGTGGAGTTTTTAATGACCTTAGATTAAAAGCGTCGGCAGGCTTGGTGAATACTGACTTAGATATTGAACAATACTATTTGTATCAAGGCTATTATACTTACCGAAATGCCGCTTGGTACAGCTGGCGCGATGGTGAACTAGTCCACTCTTTGGATCGTATTCGTGGTAACAACGATGAAATGCGCTATCCGCAACGAAGAGAATTCAGTCTAGGACTAGAAGCTAGTATGTTCAATAATTTAATTAGCTATAACGCGACTTACTTCTATAACCAAACAAATGGTCTATTAGTACAAGCAAGTACTATCTATCCAATGTACTTTATGTCTTATTGGCCAGTATATTCTGATTTACCTTTTGTGAATTTTAATAATGATGAGCGAAGAGGTGTAGACTTTGGTTTAAACATTAATAAGTCATTCAACAAAGGTAGTCTATCCTTCGGGGTCACTGGATTGTATTATGATACAAAAGCTGCTAGACGTGATGAAGTATATGAATTTGCATACCAAAATCGTACAGGGAAACCACTAGACGCTATATGGGGACTTCAAAGTAATGGGTTTTATCAAGATCAAGCAGATATCGATAATTCAGTAACATCAGCATTTGGAGAGGTAAAACCAGGTGATATTAAATATATCGACCAAAACGGTGATGGTACAATTGATACACGCGATGAAATTTACTTAGGCAAAGGAGGATGGGCTGGAGCACCTTTTACTTTAGGATTTAACTTTACAGCCAAATATAAAAATTTAACCCTATTTGCTGTAGCAACAAGTCGATCTGGTGCGTATGCGATGCGAAATAGTTCTTATTTCTGGGTTGATGGTGAAGATAAATACTCTGAAATTGTTCGTGATCGTTGGACACCAGAAACTAGTAGTACGGCTACGTATCCGCGTTTGACTACTACAAATAGCGACAATAATTTTAGAAGTTCCGATTTCTGGATGTACAAGACGAATCGCTTCGATTTGAGTAAGGTGCAAATCTCATATGATTTTCCAAAAGCAATCTTAGGAAAAGGAATCATACGTGAATTAGGAACTTACGTAAATGGCTTTAACCTCCTGACCATTGCACCGGAGAAAGAAATCATGCAATTATCTGTCGGTAGTGCACCACAAACACGAATGTTCAACTTTGGCGTTAAGGCAGTATTCTAAGGAAATAACTAATAGAAAAGACATGAAAAAATTACTATTCATATTAGGTGTTACATCGACTATCGCATTCACGTCCTGTGAAGATATGTTTACACCTGCCATTGAAAATATGTTAGATATAGACGCCGTATACGATAGACCATTGTATGCACAGGGATTATTACTCAACGGCTATAACCGCGTTCCGACCAATAGCTGGTCGTTCAATGATGTCGCTACAGACGATGCTGTAACAAATGACCGTAATAGCAATTATTTAAAAATTGCAACTGGTCAGTGGACAGCTATGAATAATCCATTGGAGCAATGGAGAAATAGCCGTTCAGCAATCCAGTACATAAATAATTTCTTATCGATTGTTGATGAAGTAACTTGGTCCAAAATTGGACAGCTTAATTCGATGTTCAATGACCGTATGAAAGGAGAAGCTTATGGATTACGGGCTTTGTTTATGTATCATCTCTTACAGGCTCATGGTGGTAAAACTACCAGCGGAGAAGTATTAGGAGTCCCTATTGTGTTAGATTATGAAACAATGAACTCCGAGTTTAATTTGCCAAGAGCAAGTTTTGAAGACTGCATGCAGCAGATCTACTCTGATTTAGATAAGGCAGAAGAACTCCTTCCCCTGGACTTTGAAGACATTGCAAATGCGAATCAAATACCATCCAAATACCAATCATTGGGTGCAAATGTAACAGATTACAACCATGTATTTGGGCAGAATTTTAGATTGCGCATGACCAAACGCATTAGTCAAGCAATTCGTGCTAAAGCAGCATTATTGGCTGCCAGCCCAGCATTTAATACTGGTGATAATGCAAAATGGGAACAAGCGGCAAATTATGCTGGAAACGTAATCCAACAGAAGGGTGGCGTATCTGGAATAGATCCACAAGGCGCTTTATTTTACTTACCTGCAAATGTAAATCAAATGGAAACAGGGCAGAATATCCCTGAGATTCTATGGCGTGTAGACAGAGGCGGTCTTTCTTCTTCATTAGAGGCTGACCACTTCCCTCCTACGCTTTTTGGACGTGGACGAATAAATCCAACGCAGAATCTAGTAGATGCTTTCCCTATGGCTAATGGTTATCCTATAAATGATGCGGCTAGTAATTATAATGCAAACAGTCCATATGACAACCGTGACCCTAGACTAAAGAATTACATCTTAATCAACGGTGCTACTTCAGGAGTTAATAATACAGCAATAAATACTTCCGCAACAAGCCCTACTAACGATGGTTTGAATAAGGTCGAAACTTCAACGCGTACAGGATATTACATGCGTAAATTATTGCGTCAAGATGTCAATTTAAATCCATCTTCAATATCAGGTCAATACCATGTGACGCCTCGTATACGTATGACAGATATTTATCTAGCATACGCCGAAGCTGCTAATGAAGCTTGGGGACCAACAGCACGAGGTTCTTTTACCTTTTCCGCATATGATATTATCAAAGCTATCCGCACACGTGCGGGTGTAGGGACTAACAATGGAGATCCGTACTTGGAACAAATAAAAAATAACAAAGACCAAATGCGTCAATTAATTCGTAATGAAAGAAGATTGGAACTATGTTTTGAAGGGTATAGATTCTGGGATATACGTAGATGGAATGAAAATTTAACGATCGCTGCTAAAGGTATGAGTATTTCAGGTACTGCATACAATATTATTGACGTTGAAAATAGAGTATTCCAACCTTTTATGCAATATGGCCCAATACCATATAGTGAACTTTTGAAGTTTAATAATCTGCAACAAAATAACGGATGGTAACATACAAATTAGATTTTATGAAAAGAATACATATATTTTTCGCTTTGCTACTGATGGCATTCAGTTCTTGCAAAAATCAAGATTGGGAATTTCCTGATTACGAATACCAGACGGTATACTTTGCTTACCAATATCCAATACGTACAATTACATTCGGTGAAGATATTTTTGATACATCATTGGACAATGAAGGAAAATTCAATGTCATGGCAACAACGGGTGGCGTTTATAGTACGAAACAAGATGTAATCATAGATTTTGTTGTTGATAATGCCTTAACACAAAACTTGCAATACAGACTTGAAGGTGGTGATGTAATTCCTCTTCCATCGAATTACTACACAATAGCATCCAACAAAATGGTAATTCCTAAAGGTAAACCGTCTGGCGGTGTAGAGGTACAATTGACGGATGCATTCTTTGCCGATCCAAAATCAATAGACCTTACATATGTATTACCCTTACGTATGACAAATGTGACAAATGCAGATTCTATATTATCTGGTACCCCAAAAGAAGGTAGTCTAGGTCGTAAAGCTGTAGAAGATGATTGGGAAGTTCAACCTAAAGATTATATCTTTTATGCCATTAAATACGTCAATACCTGGCATGGTAATTACCTCAGACGAGGACAAGACATAATTGTTGGTAAAAATGGTAACACCTCTTTAAATCAAACTATCAGCCGTAGAAATGCATTAGTAGAAAAAGACGAAATTAAAAACGTAGCAACAGTTTCTCGTCAGTCAGCTAAACTTCCGGTGATTTTCAAAGAAGAGGATGGAACGAATATTTACGTTGATTTATTATTAGCATTTGACAATAATAATAATTGTACTATCAGCTCTGCCTCATCTGGCGTTACAGCTACTGGAAGAGGAAGTTTTGTTAAAAAAGGAGAAAAAAACAGTTGGGGAAATACAGATCGTGATGCCTTATATTTAGAATATCAGATTGAAATGGCAAAAATGAGTGTATCTTCAAAAGATACCTTGGTAATGCGTGATAGAGGTGTAAAGATGGAAACATTCTCCGTAGTACCCAAACCTTAAATATATTCTAACATTATTAATCAATTAGAATTATGAAACGATTACATACAAAATTAGGTTATGGATTAATGGTGAGTTTCTTACTTGCCTCTTGTGCAAAACCCGAGTTTCTCGATTATTTTGCAGAAAAACCCGAGAGTATAATCGCACAAGAAGATATTAATTCCTATGATCCATTGATATCTTATATCGATCAAAACGCTAATCCAAATTTTAAATTAGGAGTGGCACTTAATATCGATGACTATATTAACAAAGGCGTGATGTACAGGCTAGTAAATCGCAATTTTAACGAAATGGTCATGGGGTATGAAATGAAACATAGTTCCATCGTTAAAGCCGATGGAACTATGGACTTTGCACGGATCGAAAAGCTGATCCAAACATTCAAAGACAATAATATTTCCCTATTTGGTCATACCTTGACTTGGCATTCTGGACAAAATGCGGCGTATCTGAATAAATTAATAGCTCCTATAAAAGTTCCTGGATCGGGTGGGCCAACTTGGGATGCAATTACATCTAACAATTTTGAAACAGCGGACAATAGCAATTATGAGTTTAATACAAATGCGGTTGTTTCATTCACTGCTGATGGGCAGGGTGTGGATGGTGAAGGTCGTGCTTTAAAACTAGTAAATGCTGAAGTCAGAACGAACGATTGGGATGTACAATTGTTTATAAAATTTCCTGCAGCCACAAAAGTGGGTGAGAAATACAAATTCACGATGTACGCCAAATCCGATGCTCCAGCAGAATTTGGTTCTCAAGCGCATACTGTTCCATACGCTTATAAACATTATGATTTCTTTGGTTCATTCAAAACGACCAATGAATGGGTAAAATTCGAGAAAGAAGTTATCATTTCCGATCAAACAGAAAATTGTACTACGATAGCTTTTAATTTGGGTAAAACAGCTACAACCTTCTATTTTGACAATTTTAAAATCGAAAAATATAATGAAGATGGTGGCGGAGGTAGTGCACCAATTGAAAAAGGATTTGCTTTAAAGATGACTAACCCATCAGTAGTGAACACTTGGGAAGCACAATCCGCTTATGATATTGCTGAAACCGAAAATAACACAGAGTATATCTTGACTTTGGCTGCCAAAGGAAGTAAACCAGGTTCGATTGGTGCAGATTTACAAAAAACAGCAAACTATTCGGGTAATTCTTTTGGATCTATTTCATTGACTACAGAATACAAGGAATACGAATTAAAGCTTACCACTACAGATAATCGTAACCGCCTTATTTTGAATTTTGGACAATATGATGGTACAGTATTTATTGACAACGTCAAATTGGTAAAAGCGGGAAGCAATACTAATCTTATTGGAAACTCTGATTTTGAAGCAGGAATTGATGGATGGATTGGATGGGGTAACAATTCATCACGTGCCCTTTCCGCTGATGGTGAAGGCTTTGGCGGTTTAGGTGGTAATGTTATTGAAAAAACACCTGAAGAGAAAAAAGAAATCATAACGAATGCTCTTGAAGAATTTATCGAAGGCATGATGACAGCCACTAAAGATTATGTAAAAGCTTGGGATGTCGTTAATGAACCGATGTCGGATTGGCCAGATCAATATGCACTAAAAACAGGAATTGGAAAAGCCGAAATGGCGGCCGATGAATTCTACTGGCAAGATTATATGGGCAAAGATTATGCAGTGAAAGCAATAGAATTTGCGCGCAAGCATGGTAATCCAAATGATATCCTCTTCATTAACGATTACGGTCTAGAAGGCGGTGGCGATAAATGTAAAGGTTTAATTGCCTACGTCAAATATGTGGAGAGCAAAGGGGCTAAAGTTGATGGAATTGGAACGCAAATGCATATTGATATCAATACCAATAAAGATAACATTGTAAATATGTTCCAACTTTTAGCTGCTACTGGCAAATTAATTAAAGTATCAGAGCTAGATATTGGTATGGGTAGTGGCATTAAAACACCTCAAGCAACGGCAGAAATGTATGCAAGACAAGCAGACATGTATAAGTTCGTATTTGAGAAGTATTTCGAAATTATTCCTAAAGCACAACAATATGGTATTACAGTTTGGAGTCCTTTAGATAGTCCTGACAATGAGTATTCATTCTGGAGAAGAGGCGAACCTATTGGTGTCTGGACGGAAGGATTCGTGAGAAAACCAGCTTACAAAGCTATTTCAGAAGCTCTGGAAAAACAGAAGTAGAAATAAATTGTGATAAATATAATGACCTATCCAGTCATGGAAAGGGAGGTAAGTTAAATCTCCTCCCTTTTTTAAAAAAATTTAAACTATAAAAATTTTATCCTAATGAATATAAGGAACATATGCTTTCTGACTGTTTTGGTACTAAATTGTAGTATCACTTTTGGTCAAGACAAAGATTTCCATATTTACCTGTGTTTTGGGCAATCCAATATGGAAGGGCATGGTAAATTTGAGCCTCAAGATACGGTTACAAACAAAAGGGTCATGTTACTACAAAGTGTAGATTGTCCAGATCTCAACCGAAAAAAGGGTGAATGGTATACAGCACAGGCACCACTTACACGCTGTCATACGGGGCTGACACCAGCTGATTATTTCGCTAAAACATTAGCTGAAAACACTGACAAAAATGTACGAATTGGTATTATCAATGTTTCAGTAGGTGGTTGCCATATCCAACTATTTGACAAGGATAGCACAGCAACGTATGTTGAAAAAGCTCCAAATTGGATGAAAGGTATGTTAGCGGCATATGATAATAATCCGTACGCGCGATTGGTTCAAATGGCAAAAATAGCACAAAAGTCTGGTGTAATTAAAGGCATCCTGCTACATCAAGGTGAGTCAAATACAGGCGACAAAGATTGGCCAAACAAAGTAAATAGAGTGTATACCAATTTGCTAAATGACCTTAATCTTAAAGCTGAAAACACGCCTATACTTGCTGGCGAAATGCTTTCTGCCGAGCAAGGCGGAAAATGCGCAAGTATGAATGCTATTATTCAAACTTTACCGCAGACGATTCCTAATGCACATGTAGTAACTTCAAAAGATTGCGAAGGCGTCCCTGATGGATTACATTTCAGTGCTGCTGGTTATAGACAACTTGGCAAAAATTACGCAAATACTATTCTCAATTTATATCATAAGTATTAGTTAAGCAAATGTGGTCCTACCCCGACCACATTTTGCTATTACAGAGCATAGCATTCAAAGTGATTTTGTACATTTACTACTATGCTAACGAAACCACACTCTGATCCTCCTGGCTGCACCGCAGACATACTAGCTCTTCAAGATACTTTGGAGATTATTGGTGGCAAATGGACTTTGCTAATCATTCATTATCTCATCTCACGACAAAATCAAGTAAACACTTTTAGTAAAATTCAAAGTGATATACCGGGTTTGTCTGCCAAAGTCTTGTCTACTGAATTAAAGATATTAGAGATAAATAAAATCATAACCAGAGAAGAATTACATACCAAACCTGTCACGGTCAGATACGATATCACCACTTACGGTACTAAAATACAGCAAATCATCGCTATGCTTGTACAATGGGGACAAGAGCATCGTGTTGCACTTTTTGACAAAAAATAAGCGGTCCATATTTGCATAAAGACCGCTTAGATTATACTTTTTTAAGTAGTTTTACTTATTTAGTAGCAACGATAGTTACTTTGAAGTTGATTTCTTTAGAAATTAAATCATCTTTTTTACCTTCATAAGTTACCCCCCAATCTTCACGTAAAATGTTGAAGTCTGCAGATGTTTTTACAGTTGTATCAGATACTTCGTCAACTTTAGCGTCGAAAGTAATATTTTTAGAAATACCTTTGATAGTTAAGTTACCTGAGATAACTGCATCTGTAGCAGTCGCACCAGCTTTCACTTCAGTGATTTCAAAAGAAGCTTCTGGGAAAGTAGCTACTGCGAAGAAATCATCAGCTTTTAAGTGACCGTCTAATTTATCTTTGTATTCGCCTTCTAAGTCAGTACTGTTGATTGTATTCATGTCTAATACAAAGCTACCACCAGTGATCGCACCATTGTCTACTGAAACAGAACCCGATTTGATAGTAACAGTACCTTCGTGTTTACCACTTACTTTTGTACCTGTCCAAAATACTTGAGATTGAGCAGCATCAACTGTATATGCAGTACCTACTACTGAATCCGCTACAGCTACTGAATCTGTTGTTTCTGCTTTTTTACCTTCTGGATTACCAGCACATGAAGCCAATACCAATGAAGCTACAGCTGCAAATAAAACTAATTTTTTCATGTTTGTTAAAAGAAATTTTAAATAGTTAATGTACAAAAATACAATTCTCCATGCATTGCGAAAGTTATTTGTATTTAATTAACATTCAAAAGACAATTCCTTTAATGACCCATTGGTTGCGCTTCTACACGCTTGATATCCGCACCCAAAGCCTTTAATCTTTCTTCTATATTTTGGTAACCACGCTCGATCTGCTCAATATTGAAAATAGTAGATTTTCCGTTTGCGGATAAGGCCGCGATTAATAAAGATACACCTGCACGTATATCTGGAGATGACATCTGAATACCACGTAATTTAGTTTGTTTATTGTTACCAATCACTGTAGCGCGGTGTGGATCACATAAGATAATCTGCGCACCCATGTCAATTAATTTGTCCACGAAGAACAATCTACTTTCAAACATCTTTTGGTGTATCAATACGTTACCTTTGGCTTGAATAGCTGTTACCAATACGATACTCAACAAATCTGGTGTAAAACCTGGCCAAGGCGAATCAGAAATCGTTAAAATAGATCCATCGATGAATGTATCAATTTCGTATGATTCTTGAGCAGGAATAAAAATATCGTCGCCACGCAATTCCATCTTGATTCCTAATCGTTGGAATACGGTAGGGATAATACCCAACTCTTTAAAACAAACATCTTTGATTGTAATTTCAGAACCTGTCATGGCAGCCATTCCAATGAATGAACCAATCTCAATCATATCTGGTAACATTCTATGTTCTGTACCACCAAGACGCTCTACTCCTTCAACTGTCAATAAATTAGAACCAATACCAGAAATTTTTGCGCCCATGCGATTTAACATCTTACACAGTTGCTGTAAATATGGTTCGCAAGCCGCATTATAAATAGTTGTAGTGCCTTTTGCTAAAACCGCAGCCATGACGATATTTGCTGTACCTGTCACAGATGCCTCATCCAATAGAATATATGTCCCTTGTAGCTGCGAAGCATCTACGTTAAAGAATTCATTTTCTGTATCGTAAATGAATTTAGCGCCTAATTTTTCGAAACCTAAAAAGTGTGTATCCAAACGACGACGACCAATTTTGTCACCTCCTGGTTTTGGAATAGCCGCTTTACCAAATCGTGCCAATAACGGACCTACGATCATAATCGACCCACGTAAACCTCCACCCTTTTGTTTGAATTCTTCTGACGTAAAATAATCTATATTGATGTCTTTCGCTTCGAACTCGTAGGTATCCTTATTTAATTTATTCACAACCACGCCCAAAGAACCCAATAAATCGATTAATTTATTGACATCTTTAATATCTGGGATGTTGCTAATTGTAATTTTTTCTTCTGTCAATAATACTGCTGACAAAATTTGTAAAGCTTCGTTTTTTGCACCTTGAGGAACAATTTCTCCTTTTAAAGGCTTACCACCATGTATTTCAAATGCGTTCATATATACTATTAAGGATATTTCTTTAAATAAAATAAGTAACTAATTGCTGTATTAGTTACTTATTAAAATACAAATCAATCTCAGAAAGATTATTTCTTGTAGTTATTGTTACTGTTAGAATAACTCTTTTTATAGCCACCGCCAGCATTATTGCTGTTGTTATTATTGTTGCTATAAGATTTTCTCTTATCGTTATTATTGTTGTTATTACTTCTGTAATTATTGTTGTTACTCGGTCTCTTATTATTGTTGTTGTGAGACTGTGCACTTCGCTGATTGTTGTTGTTATTATTCGAAGAAGTTTGTTGTGTTTTCACACGGTTACCCGGAGGCGGAGAACGGAAGTCCAATTTGGTCAATACCGTATCTTCTGGTAATGTCAATGCACCTTTGGACAATTCTTTCAAATCCTGAATAATTTGTAAATCATTCACAGAATCTTTATTCCATGTCGTATACGCCATTTTCATAAAATTGGCAACACCTAAAGTTAGTTTCGCGCGTGTATCCTCGTTTGTAACAGAAATGGCTTTTTGAATCATTTCTTCTACGATATGACCATAATGTTTGAAACGAATTTTATGTTGCGGATAAGCTAATCGCTCTGGCTTATGCTTGATATCCTCACGTGTAGGGACCGGATATGGCGATTCTACATCAATCTTGAAATCAGAAATTATATATAAGTGATCCCAAAGCTTGTGTTTGAAATCTGAGACATCTCGCAAATGTGGATTCAGCACCCCCATCATATCTATTACCACCTGAGCTAATCTATTGCGCTCCTCTATATCTGGTACAGTGCAAATATAGTCCACCATATTTTGCACATTTCTACCATATTCGGCCAATATTAACTTGGGACGAGTACTGTTATAATCAAAATTCATATTGTGAAATTAAACGTATAATACGTTATTATTTTATTCTAGTAAATATAAAAGTTCTTACTGAACTATTCTAAGTTTTGCAAATTTAAGCAACAATTGTTTCTGTCCCAACTCTTTGAAGAAAATAGTTGCTTTTATGTCTGGTTTATTTCCCTCCAAGTTCACAACTTTTCCAAATCCGAAACGTTCATGCTCGACTTCCATGCCTACTTGCAGGTTGCTTGTGTCCGATGGTGCAAATCCTGCTGTCGGCACATGTGCCTTTGGCAAAATTGACGTTGTCTTTACCACTTTCGGCTTTGGCTTCGCAAAAGTATCCTTTTCTTTTGTTTGCCAAGCTATGCGCTCTGATTTAAAAGCACCTTCTGATGGTCCTGAATTACGTGGATTAAAATCCAAATCCAAATAACTTGGATTTAGTTCATCGATAAATCGACTTGGTTCACAATTATTCAATGTACCCCAACGGTATCGAGAAGTAGCATACGATATATGTAATTTTTTCTCTGCTCGTGTAACGGCTACATAAAATAATCGACGCTCCTCTTCCAATTCACTTCGCGAATTTAAGGATAATTGTGAAGGAAATAAATTTTCTTCTAAACCTACGATAAATACGACTGGAAACTCTAATCCTTTTGATGCGTGAATCGTCATCAACGACACTGTATCTGCATTTGGGTCTTTGTCATTATCGTCATTGGTCAATAATGCCACATCCTGCAAGAAAATATCCAGTGTTTTTTGCTCTAAATCCTCACGCTCTGAAAATTCTTTTATACCATTCAACAACTCTTGGATATTCTCATAACGCGCTAGTCCTTCTACAGACTTATCTTCGTACAAATCCTTCAATATCCCAGAATGCTGCGCGATATGCATTGCCGTATCAAAAGCGTTAGAATTGTTTCCTACAGCTTGGAAACTTTGGATCATCGTCGCAAAATTACCTACTGAAGTTGCACTACGCCCATCCAAAAACATCTGTGCATTAGCTACCACATCCCACAATCGATATTGATTCTTGTCCGCTGCTACAATGATCTTTTCTACTGTCGTATCACCAATTCCACGACGTGGATAATTGATCACACGCTTAAGTGCTTCTTCGTCATTTGGATTGTAAGTCAATCGAAAGTACGAAATTAAATCCTTAATTTCCTTACGTTGGTAAAAAGATGTTCCACCATACAATTTATACGGAATATTTAACTTGCGCAAAGCTTCCTCCATCGCACGCGACTGTGCATTTGTGCGGTACAATATCGCGAAACCTTTGTAAGGCAAGGATTTCAATGTTTTCTCTTGGATAATTGCTTCCGCTACGATCTTCCCTTCTTCATTATCCGAAAAAGCTCTTGCAACCTTGATTTTATCGCCTACTTCATTATCTGAAAATACATTTTTCTCCAGCTGATTTTTATTGTTAGCGATAATGCTATTTGCAGCATTTACAATTGTCTGTGTCGAACGGTAATTTTGTTCAAGCTTGAATACTTGCACATCCGGATAATCCTTTTGGAAATTCAAGATATTCTGAATATTCGCACCGCGGAAAGCATAGATACTCTGCGCATCATCCCCTACAACACATATATTTTCACTCACCGCAGCTAATCTTTTGACAATTAAGTACTGCGAAAAGTTGGTATCCTGATACTCATCCACCATCAAATATTTGAATTGATGCTGGTATTTGTGTAATGTTTCTGGATGTTTATTTAACAAGACATTGGTCTTAAACAACAAATCATCAAAGTCCATTGCTCCCGCACGGTAACAACGTTGTGCATAGGTCAGATAAATTTGTCCCATCTGCGGACGACCATTTTCACGGTCTTCAGCCATCAAAGCTTCATTTTTGTTATACTCCTGCGGAGAAATCAAATTATTTTTCGCCGAAGAGATACGACCATATATATGGTTGACATTATACAATTTGTCGTCAAGATTCATCTCTTTCAAGATAGCTCTTAACAAACTTTTTGTATCGTCTGTATCGTAAATTGTAAAATTCTTCGGATAGCCAATCAACTCTGCCTCTACACGTAGAATACGAGCAAAAATTGAGTGAAATGTACCCATCCAAATATTTTTAGCTTCTGAACCTACCACTTTCATGATACGCTCACGCATTTCTTTAGCTGCCTTATTCGTAAACGTTAGGACAAGAATATTAAATGGATCTACTCTTTTATGTATGAGGTGAGCAACTCTATATGTGATTACACGTGTCTTTCCTGAACCCGCTCCAGCTACAATCATAACCGGTCCTTCGGTTTGTTCTACAGCAGCACGTTGAGAGGGGTTTAATCCTGCTAAATAATCCAAATTATAATACGTTTTTTCCGTTAGAAATAGAGTGTAAAGTTAGGTATTTTGATTCAATCTCACACAAGTTTACTACAATTATTAGTACATTTCATTACCTTTATGACCTTAACCTTACAACTATGAGAAAGCTTTTCATCCTTATTTTTTTGCTTTTAAGTATTGCTAGCTACGCACAACAAAAAAACAATCTACCCAAAGGATTTGTATATCTCACTGATTTTATTCCACATATCGCGGTGGATATGAAATATTTCACAAATCACAATTTCGTGGGTCGACCAATTGATGGTTACAAAAGCAACAAAATCATTCTTACAGAACGCGCTACATTGGCTATTCAAAAAATAGAGAAGGAACTAAATAAGGAAGGATTGGGATTGAACGTCTTTGACGCATACCGACCGCAAATTGCTGTCAACCATTTCAAACGTTGGGCAAAAGATATTAAAGACACCTTGATGCGCCAAGAGTTCTACCCACGTGTAGACAAACGCGATCTTTTCAAAAAAGGATTTATCGCTTCCAAATCTGGTCATAGCCGTGGAAGCACTATTGACTTGACTATCATTGATCTGAAAACAAAAAAAGAACTGGATATGGGTGTAGCTTTTGATTTTTTTGGTGAAGAATCAGGACATGATTATACCAAACTTTCCCACACACAAAAGCAAAACAGAATAAAACTAAAGAAAATCATGGAAAAATATGGTTTTAGAGCGTATAGCAAAGAATGGTGGCACTATACTTATAATGACGAACCTTTTAAGGATAAATACTTTAATTTTGAGGTGAAGTAAATTAAAAATAATTTATCTTCAATTAGTAAGGATTTGGAAAAATTATCTACCATCAACAATATTTGAAAGATTGGCTTAAGAGAGAAGGTATTTCCTTGAGCTTTGAGCAGCTTTGGAAAATTAGGGAAGAATGTATTAAGAAATTAGAATCATAACAAGTACGTGTTTAACACAGTCTCCTTATATTTCTTAATTTTTCTTTGCAATAACAATATGCGCTAAATGATGTTCACAATGCCAAGCGTAGATACCGAGATTGGTTTTTAAGCTTATCGTTTTACCACTTTCGGGATGAATAAATTCCTTATCCCATTCTTCCTCTGATAAACTTCGAAGTAAGAATACCCATTTTGTGTGCAGACCTTCTAATATTTTTAATGCGTCTTCGGTAGGATAATTATTAGAATCGGGCAGTTCGGCCCAGCGATCTTCAAAATACGGTTTTATTGTAGGAGAATCTTCTGTCAGAGCTAATTTGAACCGAATAAAACTATTCATATGCGAGTCAGCACAATGGTTTACAACCTGAGCTATAGTCCATCCGTTAGGTCTATATGTCCTCTGTAAATCTCTGTTACTTAACTTTTCAACTTGATTTTTTAGTTTTAATGGAAATTCCTCAATAATTTCAATCCAATTGTTTATATCCTCATAGGTTATCTTGGCAGGACAAACAAATTTTCCAATTGGATATCTAAGCTTTTCTAGATTAATTTCCATGCGGTCTTGAGTTAATTTACTCGATTTTTTAATACTGTCGATTGATCCAAATCTTTTGTCAAGTCAATCAAATAACCATTCATCACGGCATATTTCAAATTACCGCTTTTATCACCAATAAAGAAATTTGCCATACCTCCAAAATCTGCCGTTACAGGTAAATAAAAGTTTGTTTGGGTATATAGGTGAATGGGAAGATTATGTAAAGCTTTTTCTTTTGTAGCACCTACCTCTTTTACTTGCACAGCCATAAAGCCATTTCTAAGTAAGTCAAAAGATTCTTGCACTGTTAATTGTGCAACATCCTTCACAGTCTTAACCGCAACCTTTGCAGGAATAAAATAAAGCCCATCCGCATCTATCTCATCGTAGCCATACGATTCTTTCAAATCACCGATATCTTCGATTTTGCCACGTACAAAAAAGTCTCTTCCTATTGTTGTTTCATTGCGTCGAATAGCCAAATCCGTTTTAAAAGATGCCGAATCAGGACCAATCACAATATTACGAATAACTACATCATGCAATTGCGAAGCATTAAACGGAATATCCTCATATTGCTGTTTATCGAATTGTGCATAACTGCCTTCTGCAATCTGAACTAAGGCATTCAATATGATGATAAAGTTTAGTTTACGAATTTGTTGTTTCTCTGGATCACCTTTCATACCTCCCGATTCAATTAACACGGTACTTGCATCCCAAGATTGGAAATTATCACCAAAACCTCTTGGTGTATACGTATCATCGTATTTTGCTACAGCATCGGGAATATACTTTTGCAGAATATTATTCATACCAGCCGCAATTTTCATGGCATTTTCACGGACAGGATTTATCTCTCTTGGCTCGTTAAATGCAGGTGCCAATAAAGATATGCTAACTGGGTTTTTAGTTCCCGGCACATTGTAATAGATATTTTGGTCGTGCAAATTGAAGCCATATTGTGGTTTTATAGCTTGTGCTCTCGCACGTAATAATGCTCCTTCCACCGTATGTCCAGCACGTGCATCACGATTCATATCTATCCCTTGAGCTGTACGACGTTGGTAACGTTCCGCACCATCTGGATTCAACATGGGGATGAAATGAATGTTCAATTTATCTTTTAACAACGTCCTTATTTCATCCTGACCGTCATCAGAACCTTCTAGAAAATTGAACAAATCAAAAAGTGCCATCGTCGCCGTTGGTTCATCGCCGTGCATTTGCGACCACAACATCACCTTCTTTTCTCCTGCCCCAAAAGACAATTCATAAATCGCTCTTCCTTCGAATGATTTACCTATTTCTTCAACAGCTAGTACTGATTTCCCTTTGTGTAAGTGAGTTAAGGAGTCGATATCAGAATGTTTAAAACGTCTATGTTTTAAAGCTGATTCTTTATAGGTTGAATATATGGAATTATAAGTTGAAGTATCGATTTTCATAGCATTAATTGTGGTATTGGAAGATGATTTTGCGCCATCACACGACACAAATCCAGCAAAAACTAAGAAGAGAAAAACTAATCTTTTCATAACAGCGATTTTTCTAAGTATTCAATCGTTCCTTTTGAAGCATCCATGCGCGCACGCACCCCTACAGGCATCAGAAATTGATCCGAAATATGACCAATCATTGCACCACTGTACGCAGGAATCCCCAATGGCTTGATATAATCATTTAACATTTGTTCAATCGTCAACGATCCATATCCACCCGATGGACCACAATTCGTACATTTACCAAATATAAAGCCCTTTATTTGTGATAAAATACCGGCATTCATCAATTGACAAAACATACGGTCCATGCGATCTGATTTTTCATCTATTTCTTCTAAGAAAAGAATGGCATCTTTAAAATCAGGCAAATAAGGCGTTCCACACAAACCCGTTAATAACGTCAAATTCCCTCCTATTATTGTTCCTTCAGCGATGCCTGGGTTAATAGTTTGAACACGATCTTTGTACTGGATAATTTGGCTCTCTGCTTTTGTAGGATTGGAATAGTTGGCTAATTTATTTTCTATAAATTGTTCTTTAAACAATTTAGCTACATAATTGCTCCATGTACTGCTCCCTACGACACCATGAAACGACACTAAGCCCACTTTAGCATAAAATGCTAATATCAAAGCCGTAATATCGCTGTAGCCTAGTAAAACTTTAGGGTTTTTACGTATCAATTCATAGTCAATGCGAGGCAAAAGTCGTGAAGCTCCATTACCTCCGCGAATACACAATATGCCATCAACCTCTTTATCGGCGAACATACTATGCAAATCACTTAAACGTTCATCATCCGTGCCTGCCAAATTACCATAGCGCGAACGAATATACTTTCCTTCTTTTACTTTAAAACCAAAGTACGCTAGCACTTCTTTGGTCATCGTGATGGTTTCTTCTTCGGATAATGCTCCTGCAGGCGTGATAATTCCTATCGTATCGCCTTCTTTCAAAACCTTCGCTTTTAATAATGATTTGACAGTACCTGTCGCCTCTGAAACAGCTTTTACCGTTTGATCAGAAATGGCTAAGGCCCCGAAACCCAGTCCAATCGATTTTAAAAACGTTCTTTTATTCATTTTATCGGTTAAATAATAAGCGGTGTCCTGAGCCTACTTCAATGATTTGTCCATTCCAATACGCTAGATTTCCAGACACAATAGTATGTTCTATAGTAGATGTAAATGTATGATTTTCAAATGGTGACCAACCGCATTTTGAAAGAATATTTTGACTTGTAACCTCGTACGGTTTATTTAAATTCACCAATACTAAATCTGCCCAATAGCCTTCGCGGATAAATCCACGTTGTTCTATTTGGAAACAAATTGCTGTATTGTGTGCTGTTTTTTGAACCAATTGCTCTAAAGTTAATTTGCCTTGGCTAACCATATCCAATAATGCTAACAATGCATGTTGTACCAATGGACCTCCAGACGGAGATTGTAGATAAGCTTGTTCTTTCTCCTCGATGGTATGCGGTGCGTGATCCGTCGCAATTACATCAATATGCCCATCCAATACCGCTTTCAAAATTTGATCTCTGTCGGAAGCCGTTTTTACAGCTGGATTCCATTTGATATAATTACCTTTTGTTTTGTAATCTTCATCCGAAAACCAAAGATGATGCACACAAGCTTCAGCTGTAATGCGTTTTTGCTCCAATGAAATCGTATTATCAAATAATGCTGTTTCCTTACCTGTCGAAATATGCAGAATATGTAAACGTGTATTGTTCTTTTTCGCTAATTCTACAGCTTTTGATGATGACAAATAACAAGCTTCCTCCGAACGAATCAAAGGGTGCATGTCAATAGTTATATTGTCCTCATACCTTTCTTTGTATGCGGCAAGATTTGCTTTGATAGTGGCCTCGTCTTCACAGTGTGTAGCAATCAAAGTGGGAGAATTTCTGAAAATATTTTCTAAGGCTGTTTCATTGTCAACCAACATATTTCCCGTTGATGATCCCATGAAAACTTTAATACCACAAACATCACGTGGATTAGTTTTCAAAACTTCGTCAATATTATCATTCGCTGCCCCCATGAAAAAAGAGTAATTAGCTAATGAAGAATCTTGACCTATATCGTATTTATCTTGTAATAATTTTTGTGTCAGTGTATTAGGAACTGTATTCGGCATCTCCATAAAAGAAGTTGTTCCACCAGCTACCGCAGCACGACTTTCAGTGAAGATATTGGCTTTGTACGTAAGTCCTGGCTCTCTAAAATGCACTTGATCATCAATTAAACCCGGAAGAAGATGTAACCCTTCGGCATTTATTTCTTGATCTGCTTTTAAATCAATCTGAGGAGCTAACTTTTCTATTCGTCCATTTTTTATAAAAACATCCAAAACTTGAGTAGTTCCTTCATTTACGACTTGTGCATTTTTGATGAGTATAGATGACATTGTATTTTTGATAAGTTATGTTTATGTATACAAACATAAGAAATTGACTATTATAATTCGGCGTCAAATAGTAGATCTAATTCAAATAACTAAAAAAGGTGAGACTTTTATGTTCTCACCTTTTTTTGGAGTTTAAGCAAATGCTTTATCACCTTTTTTGTATGGATAATCACCATCATATTTACCCGGTATTTTCACATAGCGCAAAGCTTTTGTTAATCCAAGTTCAGAATTAAAATATCCTGTTAAAGTCATTTGTCTGAATAAATGAAACCAATGTTCTGGTTCATAATCCACATCTGGTTTAACAAGTTCGTTTTGTTTAGTCTTATTTTTCTCGACTTCATCCTTGATTCTCTCCCAACGCTGACCGTTGTACTCTTCAGATTCTTTATAAAGTTTATCCGCCACTTCAGTTTTCTCATCCAATGTTAGGCTTGCAAAATCTTTACCTTTCAAATCTTTACTTGTTTTATCTAACGTTGCCAGTCCATCAACAATAGCTTTTTGTTGCTTTTCTGTGTAACAATCTCTAACGAAAACAGGTATAAAATTACCAACACCAGCTTCCTTCGCTCCTGGTGTTGAAGTCGGTGGCAAAATAGCATCAGCCAAATCACCTATTCTATCAATCATTTTTGCATCGAACAGTCCTTCTACGGACTTTGAAGCTGGTTGTGTACAACCTTCTAAAAATAAGTTAGCACCTACGATAGATCCACCAAGGATCATAGCTACGCGTTGTAATGCTTCTCTTCTATTCATCTTTTTATGTATTAAAATGTATAGTTAACTTCCCAGCCTGGGCGATATGTCCGTTTTACAAACTGATTTACCTCATCAAAGTTTGTAACACGCATATTGTCATTATCCCAAACCAATTTTTTACTTCTTCCAGGGTATTTATCCCCTACTTTTAAATCTACACCACGTATAGCCAAATTTGCCATTAGCAAGGCTTCAGTCAATGGTCCTGCTATCTCAAATGGTGATGACATTTCCATATTACCATATCCAGCAATACAACCTTCCACCCATTGTGCCCAATGACCATTCGCACCCTTTGGTACACGCGCATATTTTTCTTTTACGGTTTTGTAAGTTTTGTTCGTTGGCAAAAGGCGTGGATTACCAGCATATGTATCTGCCAAAATCTTACCTTTTTCACCAATCAACAAAATTCCATTGCCGCCATCTCCAAATATTTCGTCTGGTCCTAACTCTTCTGGTCTTGGTGGTTGTATACCGCCATCCATCCAATGTACTTTTACATCTCCTTTAGTTTTAGAAGTTTTTGGGAAAGTCATTGTCACGGAGCTAGACGGAGGACAAGACTCAGGAAAATATCCACGCTTAAATTCATCTACATAGACAGATCCAACACTAGCTTGTACATCTTTTACATACTGTAAGCCATAGATACTGAATGGAGCTTCCAAATTATGACAGCCCATATCTCCTAAAGCACCCGTGCCATAAGGCCACCAGCCACGCCAGTTGAAAGGCACTAATTTGTCAAAATATTCAGTATATGGCGCAGTACCTAACCATTTGTCCCAATCTAATGTGGAAGGAACTTTAGCTTTCTGACTTGGCCATTGAATACCTTGAGGCCATACCGGACGATCTGTCCATGCATAGATTTCTACCAAATCGCCAATCAATCCTGCATCCACCCATTCACGCATTTGACGTACACCATCACCCGAGGCTCCTTGGTTACCCATTTGCGTCACGACTTTATACTTCTTTGCAGCATGAGTCAATGCACGAGCTTCCCATACATCGTGTGCCAATGGTTTTTGCACGTATACGTGCTTACCCAATTGCATTGCTGCCAAAGCTTGAATAGCGTGATTGTGATCTGGTGTAGATACAGAGACGCCATCTATGTTTTTATGCTCTTTATCAAGCATTTCTCTAAAGTCGGTATAGAACTTCGCTTTAGGAAACTTTTCTACAGAGCCTTTAGCGCGTGCTTTATCAACATCACACAAGAAAGCAATATTTGCTTTACCACTTCCAAAAATATTATTAACGTCCGATCCACCCATACCACCTACACCAATTGATGCAACTTGCAACATATCACTCGGTGCTCGATATCCCGTACCACCTAATACATGTCTTGGAACAATTGTAATGCCTGCAGCTGCTACTGCTGCAGTTTTTATAAAGTTTCTTCTGCTATTGTTTTCCATTTTGAGATAGATAAAGATTAAAGATTGCCTTTTTTAAGTTCGCTTACCGCGAAATCAACAGCTCTTGCTGTCAATGCCATGTAAGTTAATGAAGGATTAACACATCCTCCAGAAGTCATCGCTGCCCCATCAGTGACGAAAACATTTAGTGCGTCCCAAACTTGATTATTTCCGTTAAGAACTGAAGTTTTTGGATCACGGCCCATACGCGCTGTACCCATTTCGTGAATACCCTGGCCAAGACCGTATACGTTATTCCAGCTACTCACATCCTTCACACCTATGCTTTCGAGCATTTCTTTCATCTCGTTTTGCATATCGTTACGCATTTTTAACTCATTTTCTCTGATTTCAGCGTCAAATGCAAGAACAGGTAAGCCCCATTTATCCTTTTTATCTTTATCTAACTTGATGTGGTTTTCATGGTAAGGTAAAATTTCACCGAATCCTCCAAATCCGAACGACCAATCTCCTGGCTCACAAATCGCATCTTTGAAGTTACCGCCAACATACTTTTCTTCTTCTGATCGCCATGCTCTTCCACGACCAGCTCCGCCTTGATAACCGAATCCACGTACGTAGTCACGTTTTTTGTCATCAAAATCAACATTCACGAATCGAGGAACATATATTCCATTTGGACGACGTCCGAAAATTGTTTTGTCTAAATACCCTTCAACACGTCCGGATGCACCAACACCCAAGTGATGATCCATTAAATTATGTCCCAATTCACCACTACTACTTCCTAATCCACCTTCCCATACATCAGTAGCTGAATTCATCAATACCCACGAAGAATTTAACGCAGAAGCACATACAAATACAACTTTTGCGTGGAATTCATACGTTTGGTTTGTTTCCGCATCAATGATTTCTACTCCTTTTGCTCGCTTTGTGTCTTTATCATAAATAATACGAGTCACAATAGAAAAAGGTCTTACAGTAAGGTTACCAGTCTTTACAGCCGCTGGCAAAGTAGCCGATTGTGTACTAAAATAAGCTCCAAAATTACAACCTTCCCAACATCTGTTTTGAAATTGACAGTTGACACGACCATTATGCGGAACAGTGATATTAGCTGTTCTACCCATGATAAAGTGGCGTTTACCACCATACTGTGATTTCTTCAATCGCTCTGCATAATCTTTCTCTACTACGTTCATCGGCATAGGAGGCATGAATTCACCATCTGGCAAGATATCGCCTAGACCATCTCTATTACCAGAAATACCTGCAAACTTCTCTACATAACTATACCATGGCGCAATATCTTTATAGCGAATAGGCCAATCAACACCGTGACCATCTTTAGCGTTTGCTTCAAAATCCAAATCGCTAAGACGGTAAGATTGACGTCCCCACATCAATGATCTACCACCTACATGATACCCACGATACCAGTCAAATCTTTTAATTTCTGTATAAGGGCTTTCTTTTTCATTTACCCAGTACCCAAGATTTTTTTCATTCAATGGATAATCACGTTTCAATACTGGATAATCTTGAATCATTTGTTGAGTTCTTCCACCTGCATGTGGAAATTCCCATGGTGATTTTGTCGGAGAAGTATAATCCTTAATATGTTCTATATTTCTACCTCTTTCCAACATAATTGTTTTAAGACCTTTCTCAGTCAGCTCCTTCGCAGCCCATCCCCCACTGATTCCAGATCCGATGACAATTGCATCATAAATATTATTCTCTACCATTTTAATTAAGCTTATATTGTAATAAAATCTACTTTTCAATTGTTTTGACTTTCTCGTCTTTGAAGAAAATCATGAATATTACCATAACTACAAGAGCTATGACAGCAGGAACAAACCAAGTTTTTTCCCAGAATCCAGGTAAGTCAACACCTTTTAACTCTTTGTATTTGTCACCAATGAAACTTGCTACCCAAAATCCGATCAACTGTCCTATACCATACGTAGCTAAAGTAATTAAACCTTGCGCTGCCGATTTATATTTTTCCCCAGCCTTGCTGTCTGTATAAATTTGTCCAGACACGAAGAAGAAATCATAACAGATACCGTGTAATGCAATTCCTAATATCAGCATAAAAGTAAGCTCGCCAGCATCACCATAAGCAAATAATAAATAGCGAACTGCCCAAGCTAACATCCCCACTAAAATTGTTTTTTTGAAACCAAATTTAGAGAAGAAAACAGGAAGTAATAATAAGAATAACACTTCCGAGATCTGACCGATCGTCATCTTGCCTGTAGGATTTTCTAAACCAATTTCTGTCAAGAATAAATTCGCATTTTGGTAATAAAATGCCAACGGAATACATATTAAAACAGAAGAAATAAAGAAAATAAAGAAATTTCTATCTTTCAATAATTTAATAGCATCTAGTCCGACAATTGATGAGAATGATGGTTTTTCGCCTTCTGCAGCTTTGATTGGCGGCGTACTTGGTAAAATAAATGAGAACAAACCCAATACAGCTGAAGCTATTGCAGCCATCAAAAATGTATTTTTCAATGCGCCTTCACCAGCCGCTGCATCCCATTTGAATAAATAACTGATAGACAAACCAGCAACGATCCAACCTATAGTTCCCCATATACGAATTGCAGAGAATTCCTTTTCAGGATTTTTTAGTTGTCTAAATGATATAGAACTAGCCAATGCTAACGTTGGCATATATAATATCATATAACTCAATACATAAGGATAGAACGTACTGTACTCCGCTGATTGGTACATTTGATACAATAAAAATGCACCTACCAAATGAAGAATACCTAATACACGCTCAGCATTAAAGAATCGATCTGCGATCATCCCTACTATAAAAGGTGCTATAATAGCTCCTAGAGATTGTGTAGAAAATACATTGGCAATTTCAAAGTCATTAGCCTTCAAATTTTGGCTCAAGAACGTTCCCAATGTAACAAACCATGCTCCCCAAATAAAAAATTCGAGGAACATCATAAATGATAATTTAGTTTTTATAACTGAATTCATGTTTATATATGATTAATCAAATTAAAAGTTATCTGCCTCTCTATAGGCTGCTACTAAAATATCTTCGCCCTCTTTACCAGATTTAGACATTCCATGTTCCATTCCCACGATTCCCTTATATCCCTTATTGTGTAACCACTTGAATACATTTTTATAATTGATCTCACCAGTATATGGCTCTTTTCTTCCTGGATTGTCGCCTATTTGTATATAAGCAATCTCAGACCAACACATATCCATCAAATTGATCAAATTTCCTTCATTTTTTTGTTGATGGTACGCATCGTATAATATTTTACAAGAAGGACTATTTACAGCTTTACAAATTTCGTACGTCTGATCCGTATAGCGTAAAAATAAATTAGGTGTATCACTCAATGGCTCTAAAACCATAGTAATGCCATGTGGTTCTAAAATTTCTGAACCTCTTTTTAATGCTTCTATAACGTTTGCGGTTTGTACTCCAATAGGCAAGTTGCGCTGATAATCACCAGGAACAACAGTAACCCATTTTGCATTTACACGTTTGGCAACTTCTACAGAGTCACGACAACCTTTAAGGAAGATATCAATATGTTCTTGTTTGTTCGCAGCCAAAGTATTTTGTCCGTTACCTCCTTTAGGCACAACAAATACCCCCATGCGCATTCCCAATTTAGCTAAAAGCTCGCCGATTTTTGTTTGTTCCTCAATAGAACGTCCAGGCATACCGTTGTCCTCAATACTGCGGAAACCTAAATCGTGCATGTATTTGATTTCATCTAAAAAACTTTTACCTGCTGAAGCAGAAAACATTCCTTGATGTGGTGCATAATCTAATTTAAAAGGGGTTGATTTAATCATTTCTTTATCTGGTTTTATAAAATCTGATGTTTTATTACTTGACAAGAAAGCTCCTGTTAATAGCAAGCCTGAATTTTTGATAAAATCGTTTCTCTTCATGTCGTTTATAATGGTTGATTATTGGTTATAAATATAATTATTAAATCCTGAGCTTTGCAATTCTTTTAACGTATAATTTTCAGAATATATTATATATGCCTCAGCCTGAGGAACTCTCTCGATATACGAAATTGCGTCTTCAGGTTTCAAATACATTAAATAATTATCCAAAGCGTCTGCCTGCATAGCAGTATTAGCGATAACGGTAACAGAAAGTATATTATTAGTTAATGGACTTCCTGTATGTGGATCGATATGGTGCGATAATCTTTTGCCATTTACAATGCGATATTTCTCATAACTTCCAGAAGTGGTGATAGCCTTATCTTTTATTGAAACCTTGTAAGATGTAGCAGAATTATTATTTGGTCGCTGTATCTCTATCTTGTATGTTTCGCCATTTGGCTTCACACCGAAACAATAAATTTCGCCCCCCACTTCGACCATAGAAGATTGAACACCTTTATTATTAAGAAAATCAGATAGCACATCCACCGTATATCCTTGCGCTATTCCATTCAAATCAATGGCCGTATTTTTATTTCTTTTCTCTAAGTATTTACCTTTTAATCTGAGCTTATTAAGGCCGACAAATTGACGAACACTATCCACTTGATTTTGTGTAGGATTATTCCGAAATCCTTCTGGTCCGAATCCCCACAATTTCATCAAGGGAAATACCGTAATATCAAAATAGCCTTTAGTTTTCTTGTGATAATCGAAACTCGCTTTTACGACATTATACATATGCGAATCAAGTTTCACGCGTTTATTAGATGAGGAGTTAAATTGATTGATTAATGAATTATTTTTATACAAAGACATTGATTCATCAATAACATTAAAAATACTATCTACTTCATCTTTTGAAACGACCTTATCTGCAGCATAATATTTAATAGAATACGTAGTTCCTTGTGCCTGCCCCGAAATGGTATATAATGAATTTGAAATAGGATATGCCGCATAAGCAACATATCCTATCAGAATATAAGATATAAGAATAAAAAGTTTCAAGTATTTATATGAATAAATTCGTGTTTATACCAGGTACTGCTACTGGGTATATACCATTTGCATCAGGAAGAATTTTTGGTTTTGCATCCCAAGCTAATGTTTCTGGCATTAAGTCAATTTCAGATTTTAATGCATCATCCCATTTGATTACTTTTCCTGTATAACACGCAATACGTCCAATAATACCAGCTAATGAACTGTATGCACCATATTCTGCATTATTAAATTTGTATTCTCCTTTAGCTACAGCAGCAAATAGCTCAACGTGCTCTTGCTGATAAGGATTTGGGTTTCCTTTGGGATCATGACGATAAATCTCGTTACCTTTTGAATCCCATAGAATAGCTCTACCACCAGCTGATAAATAGATTCTTCCTTTAGTACCTTGGAATGTTTCGTCTACACGATTATGTGATCCTTCAAAGTGACAACATTGACTGAAGACAACAGAACCATCATCGTAAGTCATCTCAATAGAGAAATTATCATAAATCTCTCCATACTCTTTGCCTGTACGATGTGCACGAGATCCAACACCTTGAATTGACACTGGATACTTGCCTTTAATCCAATTCGCAACATCAATATTATGTACGTGTTGCTCTACGATATGATCACCACATAACCAGTTGAAGTAATACCAGTTACGCATTTGATAGTCCATTTCAGTCTGTCCAGGTTTACGTGGTCTCACCCACACACCACCACTATTCCAATATACCTGACCTGATACAACATCCCCAATTGCACCATCTAAAACACGTTTGATACCTTCACGGTAATTATGTTGGAAACGACGTTGTAAACCAACGACAACATTTAATTTTTTCTGTTCAGCAATTTTTGAAGCCGCTAAAATTCTTCTTACACCTGGCGCATCAACAGCAACAGATTTTTCCATGAAAACATGCTTACCTTGTTTTACAGCCTCTTCAAAATGTTGAGGTCTGAATCCTGGAGGCGCAACAAGTAATACGACATCAGCATCTTTTATTGCATGTTTATATGCATCAAATCCCACGTATTTACGTGATTCAGGGATGTCCATCTTTGCAGAATAGCGTTTCGACAAATTGTTGTAAGCTGAATCTAAATTATCTTTAAAAGCATCAGCCAAAGCAACTAACTTCACATTCTGACCAGAATTCAATGCATCTGCAGCAGCTCCTGTACCTCTTCCTCCACAGCCTATTAATGCTACTTTAATTTCATCATTTCCAGCAGCAAATACTGAGGATATATTTGATGCAGTCATAGCAACTCCCCCAGTTACTAGAGCAGAATTTTTTATAAAATCTCTTCTTTTAATATTTTCCATAATTTCTATGATTGGTTATGTAGTGTATATTCTTATTTTTTAAAAGTCCTCTATTGGAGCTTGATCATAGTAAGCTAATATCTCTTCTTTAGAAGGTGCATTTAGTGGACGAACTAATCTTAGTCCAATAAATGGAGCCTCTGGAAACCACCAATTAGACTTAGGCATTTGTGGATCTAATTGTTTCCATATCGGATCTGAAGCTCCTCTCGCTGCTGAACGCAATTCATTTGCAGAGCTAGCAAATGATCCTCCACGCACCGAATGTGGATACAATTCAGTTGGGATAGCTACGGGATTTTTTGTTTTTTTGCCAGCAAACTGTTTATAGAAATCAGCATGATATTGGTCATACGTCCATTCAGCTACATTACCTATTATATCATACAATCCAAACGGATTAGGTTTCTTTTGCCCTACAACATTGGTTTTTTGGTCACTGTTATCTTCATACCATGCGTAATCTTTCAATTTAGAGACATCATTACCAAAGAAATAGTTATCTTTCGACCCCGCACGACAGGCATATTCCCATTCTGCTTCTGTTGGTAACCTATAGAAAACGCCAGTACGCACGTATAACCATTTACAAAATTGAATAGCATTGTAATGCGTCATAGCCAAAGCTGGAAATCCTTCCTTTCCAAACCCAAAAGTCATATCTAAATAAGGCTTAGTGGGTCTTGTTACAGCATCTACTTCTGATGGAACTGTTCCTGTGTTCTGTTTCGATTGCTCGTAGTCTTTATACAAGAATGACTGAAATAAATCCCATGTGACCTCATATGTCCCCATCCAAAAGGCATCAATTTCTACATCATGTGCAGGTTTTTCATCAGCCTTGGACGAATTATTATCCCCCATAGAAAAAACTCCTGCCGGAATAGCTTCCATTGAGAATGACAATGTTGTTCCTTCTATCTCCTGAACATACTTTGTGTGAGGGCTTTTGATTAGATTTTTCGCTTCTGACTTTTTATTTTGCGCTTCGGCAGCATATATACTTCCTAAAAGTAGAAATGAACAAATGACTTTGTGCATCAATTATTAATTTTTTATTTAAATGTTATAACAGTTATCAAATTCTAAGATAAGTGAAATACTAATTAATAAACTAATAATGTAAGTAACAATTAGATTACAACAGTGTATTAATTACACTATACCATACAAAGGATAATAATATGCCAATCAGAATACTAATTCCTATAAGCGTATTAGCGAATTTAACATTTAAGCCAAATTTTTCAACTACTATACTGGAGGCTACTAAACACGGCATAGTCATCTCAAAAACAGAAACACGGAAAAAGTTACCATTTAGCCCCAACAGGTAGATTAATAAAAGAGCAACGAATGGTATAATAAACAATTTAACAAGTAAACCTGCATAAAGCCCATTCAATTCATGAGATATACGCTTGAAATTTAATTGAAGTCCTATAGAGAATAATGCCATCGGACTAACCGTCGCCGCAAAAGAAGAGAACAAATTATTTAGCGCTTCATATTTCAAGTATTCATGGAAAATCAACGCTATAATGCACGCTATAAATGGTGGAAAGGTCAAAAGTCTCTTTAATATATACAGATACTTTTCTTTATCATCCGTAAATATATCTCTCGAACCAGCTGCTAATAACACACCAAATAGCGACAAAGTAAAAAATGTCACTTGATCACTTACTATTGCAACTTTCAAAAATTCCTCTCCATAATACGTACTTACTAGTGGAAAACCAATAAATGAGGTATTTGATAGACCAGCTACAATTATTAATGTATATAACGTTCGATTAGAAAATTTAAACCAAATATTAAGTGCCTTAAAAAAAACATAGGATGTGCCGAAAGCAAGAAATGGTAGGAAAGCAGTATATATGTAATCCATATTCCATTCAATCTGTGGAATATATTTGAGTGCGATTGACGGGAGTCCAACATATATAACCCATGTATTAATAGCTAGATGTCCACCCTTTTTTACAAGCTTTAAATATCTAAAAAGATATCCAAACAGTAAACATAAAAAAATAACGATAAAATTTGACATCGAGTAATTAAGGATAATATAATCTCAATATTTATACTGAGATGCTAACATTGACTAAAAGTAAGCCTTATATACCTAAAAATAAAACTAGATTAAAATATCTAAATAATTATAAAAATTGTTCTGATTAATAATTGTTCATTGTTAATAATTTGTTATTAACAAAAAAAGGATGCGATGCATCCTTTGAATCTATTTAACTACCTTGTTTAGCGCCTTTGAGACTGATTTCCCAAAATCTTTGTCAACGGTAATATAACCCGGATAAAAGAAATTTTTACCGCCAATTTTTACCGAAGGTTTAATCTTTAAAGCAAGAAATGCATCACTTTTGCGCGTAAAAATATCGCTCAAAACCTTTTCAATTCCCTGTTTTTTTGCAGCACTAAACAAATTCGCTCTAAAACTAAGTGGTACTACCGTGCTTTGTCCTTGCGCGAGATTAATATTTTCGTTTACTGAACCTTCAAACAAGGGTTTCCCTCCCATTTCAATCAAATATTTAAATTCATTGATTTTGGTTACAGTGGTTGTTGGATTTGTCATTTGCAAATTTACCGTAGCCTCTAAAGGCAAATCTTTGGTCAATAAAGCCATAGCTATCCCCGGTAAGCTACTTAGTGACACACCGCCATCTGTTTGGTACGAATTCACATCTCTTCCCGCTATGCGCATATTCTGGACAGAAGTAACATCATAGTTAAACTTTCCTAATGCTGCAATCTGTGCTTTCTGATTCACAGCACATCCACCTAATAAAAAAACGGTGACAGCAATTACTAAAAAACCTATCTTTTTCATATGTAAATTTTATTTTCCAAATGTATAAACTAATCCTAAAGTAAATACAGAATTTCCAGCTTTTAAATACTCGTTGCTATTCAATCCAATATTAAAACCATTTGTATACTGCACTTGCAAGCCATTAACCAATTGCATACGCGTAAAAAAAAGTGGTTCAATAAAATAATTTTCCTCCGTAGGAGTTACAACATCATTCAATAAAAAATCCTTCATCCCTATTCTACTTAGACGAATTGCAGTACCATAGTTTAATTCTTTTTTGTCTCCGAAAATATTTATCTTCTTTTTACGTGTAGATGAGTAGTTTACCTGTAAAAATATTTTATCAAAATTCATTTCACGCGATTCCACCAATTCATAACCATAGATCGACGCTCTTTGCTTAAAATCTTTTGTATTCCCCACACCATAGCCAGCGTAAATTTCAAATACTTGCCTTTTATCCTTTCCCATCGTCGTGAAATAACCAAGTCCCCCTTCTGCCAGCCACTGACGGAGGTAATTATTACTATTAGCACCTGTATTGACACTTGATCCATTAGCAATGATGGCTATATTATCAGTTAGAGCTACACCCAAATTACCGGAAATATTTCCTTTGGCATTAAAATGGCCTCCTACATAGACTTCACCAGAATTTTTGAACATTGGTGTTGATGGAACATTAGGCATATAAATAGAGCTACAACTGGCCAAAAATACTGTTGAAAACAGTAAAAGTATTGAATGATTTTTGATGATTTTTAACATACACATGGTTACGAACAATCATGCCAAATTAACATAAAAAGTCCTTGATTCATGCATCAAGGACTTAATTTTATATTATTTAACGTAAATTTTAGATACTTGGTTCTTGTTCTGTATCAGGTGCTTTATCGATTAACTCCATAAATTGATCTAATTTCGGCGTAATTATGATTTGCGTACGTCTATTTCTAGCTTTACCCGCTGTTGTGCTGTTGTCCGCAATAGGATTATACTCACCACGACCACCTGCTGTCAAGCGCTTAGGATCTACCCCATAATTATTTTGTAAAGCTTGTACAACTGAAGAGGCACGAAGAGTGGACAGATCCCAATTGTTACGAATATTTGGTTTTGAGATCGGATCTGAATCTGTGTTACCTTCAATTAGCACATCATAATCTTTATAGTCTTGAATGATTTTCGCAATCTTGCTTAAAGTTTCTCCAGCTTGCTCAGACACTTCATAACTTCCAGATTTGTACAACATATTATCCGACAAGGATATATAAACAACACCTTTCAATACCTGAACATCCACATCCTTCAACTCCTCACGACTAAGCGAACGTGTCAAATTGTTGGTCAACACCATATTCAATGAATCCGACTTGTTTTTCGTGTTTACCAAATGTTGAATGTACTTGTTTGAAGCATTAATCTCATCCACTAGCTTGGAAATATTCACATTTCCCTGAGAATTTTGTGCTATACTTTGATCTAAAGTTCCTTGTAACTTTGCATAAGCTTCTTTCAAGGCCGCGTTATTATTACGCTCGTATTCTAATTGATCCTCTAAGCTTTTTACTTTTGCACGACTTTCAGTCAATTCCAATTGTGTCTTTTGATACAATTGACCGAGATCTCTGTATTGTGCATCCAATGTAGTGTATTTTTTATTGCTCACACAACCTGTTATTAACAAGCCGCCAAGCAAAATGGTAACAGGAAGAATTCTTTGTATTGCCATATATCCTTTTATTTTAATCTTTCATAAATTAACAATTATAATACCGAAATACAAGGTTTATTGTTAAATAATACTAAAAAATCCTTCAACCGGGGAGATTGAAGGATTTTATAACTAACCAATTATTAACCTAAATTATGAATTACTAAATACTAATCAATACTTATGCCAATCTTAATTATGTCAGTTTTATATTAACATATTTTAACAATTTACTGCTAAAACGTCTATTTATTTTTCAAAATACCCTTACAAATATTACCTATTAAAGCTGGGCCTTCATAAACAAAACCTGTATACACTTGTACTAAAGCAGCACCAGCATTCAACTTTTCCAATGCATCTTCTGCCGTATGGATACCACCTACCCCAATTATTGGAAAAGCTCCATTTGATCTTTGGTGAATGTATTTAATTACTTCTGTCGAGCGTTTTGTTAATGGCTTACCACTTACTCCGCCCATTTCCTTCACCAAATTAGGATCAGACTGTAAACCTTCTCTCGAAATTGTTGTATTTGTCGCTATCAAACCAGCAATTTTAGTATCAGTTACGATATCAACAATATCATCCAATTGCGAATCCGTCAGATCTGGTGCAATTTTTAATAATATTGGTTTTGCAGTAGGCTTCTGTGCATTCAAATCTTGTAAGGTATTCAAGATATGCATCAGTGGACCTTTTTCTTGCAAATCACGTAAACCTGGTGTATTTGGCGAACTCACATTCACGACAAAGTAATCAACGTGATCAAACAATGCATGGAAACAATAAATATAATCGTTAACAGCTTCTTCGTTTGGAGTCACTTTATTTTTACCAATATTTCCACCAATGATGACACCTTGCGTATTTTTTAGATGAGATAATCGTCCTGCAGCAACATCTGCGCCTTGATTATTGAATCCCATACGATTAATCAATGCTTCGTCATTTACCAAACGAAACATACGCGGCTTATCATTTCCCGGCTGAGGCTTTGGTGTGACTGTTCCAATTTCGATAAAACCAAAACCAAAATTCGCCATATCTTCAATGTACTCTGCATTTTTATCAAAACCAGCAGCCAATCCTACAGGGTTTTTGAACTTCAAACCAAAAACTTCTCTTTCTAATCGCGGATCTTCTACCGAATACAAAGATTTCAAAATAGATTTAGAACCCCAGATTTTAGTGAAAGTTTTCAATCCATTCGTAACCGTATGATGCGCTTTTTCGGGCGCCATCGAAAAGAAAATTGGCTTTATTAGTTTGTACATTATCAAATATGAATCTTTAATCAAAAAACGAAGGATATATTCCTTTTGCTTAGCTACAAAGGTAGAAAAGAAGCAGAAATAATCACTACTTTTGCATTCGAAATGATATCAATAAATAATTTAACATTTGAAATAGGCTCAAGAGCCTTGTACGACGAAGCAAGCTGGCACATCAAACCAGGAGATAAAGTAGGATTAATCGGTGCTAATGGTACAGGGAAATCCACATTACTACGTCTCATCGTCGGACAATACAAACCTACCTCAGGTACCATTTCAATGGCTAAAGATTTAAAAATTGGTTACTTAAACCAAGATTTATTGTCTTACCATTCGGAAAAAAGCATTTTGCATGTGGCTATGGAGGCTTTTGAACGCCAAAATCAGCTGCATACAGAGATAGAAAATCTACTTAAGAAATTAGAAACAGACTATTCGGATGATATTCTGAACAAACTTAGTGATAAACAAACAGAGTTTGAAGCATTAGATGGTTACAATATTGAATTTCGTGCGCATGAGATATTAGCAGGTCTTGGTTTTTCGGAAGATGAACAAAGCAGACCATTAGCTACCTTCTCTGGAGGATGGCGCATGCGTGTGATGTTGGCGCGAATTCTTTTGCAAGCACCTGATATTTTATTATTGGATGAGCCGACCAACCACATGGATTTACCTTCCATCAAATGGTTGGAAAATTACTTACAAGCGTTTGAAGGTGCAATTGTAATTGTATCACACGATAGGTATTTCTTGGATAGAATTATCAAAAAAACAGTTGAGTCTCGCAAAGGAAAATTGACTTTGTATGCTGGTAATTACAGCTTCTATTTGGAAGAAAAAGCCATGCGGAATGAAATACAAGCTGGGCAATTCAAAAATCAGCAAGCTAAAATCAAGCAAGAAGAACGATTAATTGAGCGTTTCCGTGCGAAAGCTTCAAAAGCCAAAATGGCGCAATCGCGCATCAAAGCTTTGGAGCGTATGGATCGTGTGGACGATGTGGATGACGATAATCCGGAAGTAAATTTCAGCTTTAAATTTTCTAAACCTTCGGGTCGCCATGTCGTAACTTTAGAAAATATTTCCAAGTCTTACCCGAATTTAGAGATCTTGCGTAATACCAATGCACTCATCGAAAAAGGCGATAAAATTGCGTTAATTGGCGCCAATGGTAAGGGTAAATCTACCTTATTACGAATTGTCGCTGATGATGACAAAAATTTCGAAGGCACGGCTATCAAAGGGCACAATGTTTCCCAAACCTTCTTTGCACAGCATCAATTGGAGGCTTTGCATTTAGAAAACTCTATCATTGCTGAAATGCAAGCCTTTGCCCCAAAGCATACCGAAACAGAATTACGTTCGATTTTGGGTTGTTTCCTATTCACAGGAGATGATGCTTTCAAAAAGATTAAAGTGCTATCAGGAGGTGAAAAATCACGTGTTGCTTTAGCGAAAGCTTTAACAGCAGACGCAAATTTCTTGGTACTCGATGAGCCCACCAACCACTTGGATATGGCTTCGGTAAACATTTTGATTCAGGCACTACAACAATACGAGGGAACATTTATTGTGGTTTCTCACGACCGTTATTTCTTAGACAATGTAGCTAACAAAATTTGGTTTATCGAAAATAAAGAAATCAAAGAATATCCTGGAACATACCAAGAGTATGAAGAATGGAATGCTAAACGTGTCATAAAACCGGAAGTTAAAGAAGAGAAGAAAGTAGTCAAAGAAGAGCCTAAAAAGCAGAAACAAGCTCCTTCTGACGACACAAAAAGAATATTACTTAAAAAGAACAAAGAGCTCGCTCAATTGGAAGAGCAAATTGCGACTAAAGATGAAGAAGTCAAAAAATTAGAAGCACATCTAGCATCCGAAGAAGTTTATTCAGACGCAGTCAAACTACAAGAAGCAACAAGAAATTACAATTCTTCTAAAGCTGAATATGACCAATTACATCAAAATTGGGAATCATTAGCAGAAGAGATAATGGAACTGGAGGGATAAAAAAATGAAGACTTTACAAATTGTAAAGCCTTCATTTTCTATGTTAACACCATTTCTACATGAGGAATATTATCTTCGAGATAAGGATCTTCGCTCACACGTACAAAACCTACGTTTTCATAAAACCCCTGTAAATGTGCTTGAGCGCTAATGCGGATGGCTTCTGTTGGAAAATCTTTTCGTATGGCTGAAATGGCTTGCAACATAAGCTCTGTCCCCAATTTCAAATGACGTGCAGCTGGATTCACTACTACACGACCAATCGACGCATCTGCGTAGGATACATTAGGCGGAAGTAAGCGTGCATAAGCTACGACTTCTCCATCCAAAATTCCCATCAAATGCTTTCCTTTCAAATCTTTGTTATCACATTCCGGGTACAAACATTCTTGTTCCAACATGAATACATTAATACGAAGTTGTAATATCTTATACAACTCCAAACTTGACAATTCTGAAAAAGGACGAACTACCCAAGTAACACTCATTTGAAATTAAGCTAAACTAGATTTTACAATTTCAGAAATAGTTTTGCCGTCAGCTTTACCAGCCAATTGTGCATTTGCAGCACCCATTACTTTACCCATGTCTTTCATGCCGGCAGCGCCAGTTTCAGTGATAATATTTTTAATAACCGCTTCAATTTCTTCACGAGATAATTGTTTCGGAAGATATTCTTCAATTACTTGTTGCTCTTCAAACTCTGTTTGAAACAAATCCTCACGACCTTGAGTTTTGTAAATCTCTCCAGATTCCTTGCGTTGTTTTACTAATTTCTGCAAAACTTTGATTTCAGCATCTTCTGTCAATTCTTCAACACCTGCTTTCTCCGTTTTTGCTAATAAAATAGCCGCTTTCACAGCACGCAATCCTCTCAAACGCACAGCATCTTTAGCGATCATCGCTGCTTTGATATCCTGATTTATTTTTTGTTCTAATGACATAATACAATTATTTTCTGTTTACAATAGTTCCATTTGCTTGCGCTGTAGGCATAATAAGCAAATCGTTTATATTTACATGTGCTGGACGAGATAAAACAAAAGCAATTGTTTCTGCTATATCCTCTCCACGCAATGGTGTTAAGCCATTATACACATTTTTTGCACGTTCTTTATCGCCATGAAATCTAACTTCCGAAAATTCAGTTTCAACCATACCAGGATTAATTGCCGTAACTTTTATTCCGAAAGGTAACAAATCAATACGCATCGCTTTATTCAACGCATCCACCGCATGTTTAGTAGCACAATACACATTTCCATTCGGATAAACCTCTTTCCCAGCAATTGAACCAATATTTATAATATGTGCACTGTTACTAAGTTTCAACAAAGGAGTAACGGCTTTTGTGACGTAAAGAAGTCCCTTTACATTTGTATCGATCATACGATCCCAGTCGTCCAAATCTCCATCTTGCAAAGCATCCAATCCTTGACTTAATCCCGCATTATTGATTAATACATCAATATTTTTCCATTCGGTAGGAAGATTATCTATAGAATTTAGGACATCTTCTCTGTTTCGTACATCTAACCCAAAAGTATGCACTTCCAAACCTGAAATAGATTCTTGTAACTCGTTTTTTAATTGTACCAACCTATCTTCACGGC
The DNA here is from genome assembly GCF_009829085.1 of Sphingobacterium bovisgrunnientis. GTDB lineage: Bacteria > Bacteroidota > Bacteroidia > Sphingobacteriales > Sphingobacteriaceae > Sphingobacterium > Sphingobacterium bovisgrunnientis. The sequence goes on along the minus strand of NZ_WUQY01000005.1, from coordinate 44,033 downwards.
GTGCACAAAGAATCAATCTATACTTTCCCTCTTTCGCTAATACATGCGCACAGGAAGCACCGATACCTGAACTTGCGCCAGTAATTAAAACTGTTCTCATTTTTTATTGAAATATGAGGCTAAAATAGATATTGCGAACAAGACCGCGATCTATTGGCGCCATAAATTTGTTTTCAGCAGATAAAAGATGATTATTACTCAATATATTATTTATGCTTTGACTAAATCTAATCTCGGGAGAAACTTTAAAGAAAGATAAAAAGATATCAAACCCAACTCCAGCCTCCCATGACATATATTCTGGACGTAAAATAATTCCTTCAGGTATTTGCCTATTATTTTTAGACTCCAATCTTAAGTCATTATATTGTTTTATAAGTCCTACCCATCGAGTCAATCTGACGCCTCCCAAAACATAAGCTCTATATTTTGTATCAGAATCAAAGAAAGTTTTTTCTTCCGAACGAAATTTAAGCGCTACAGGAAATTCAAAGGAATTGAAATTATCACCTCGAAGATCTTGTAACACATGTTTTGACCTCCGTACAATAGGGTTTCTGTCTGTATCAATTGGAGAAAAGACAATTTGATTAGAATTTAGAATATTGAATGAAGGATTAAAATTGATAGAGAGCTTCTCACTCCAACGAAAATCCATCGGTAAGCCTATTGAAAATCCAGCCGAGCTTTTACTTTGAATTGATTTTAAATCTCCCAAATATGTTAAACTCTCCGAATCAGAATCTAAGCTTTCAAATAACTGTTTCCAATTATCCTTTAACTTCAATTGATAATTCTGATTTATATAATTGTATTGAAACCCAATTTGAATAGTTGCGTCTTCATCGTACCCACTAAATGGAAATGAAATAAAATTTTGTGCCATCAATGCATGCATCGATAACAGTATTGATAAAATTATGGTGTACCCATATTTGATCATTTGGATGCTTCGTAAATCGTACAGAAACCAAAAGTTTGAGGCAGAACGTTCGTAGAACTAAAGCCAACTTTATCTGTTATTTTAGCAAAACGTGCACCATCAGGAAATTTAGCTACAGATTCAGGCAAATAAGAATATGCACTTGAATCTTTAGAAATCAAACGACCATATGCAGGTACAATTTTATGAAAGTAAAAATTATAAAACTGCTTAATAGGAAATGCTGTAGGGTTAGATAATTCTAAAATAATCGCTTTCCCACCTGGCTTTAATACGCGGTGAATTTCAGACAATCCCTTTTCCAAATCTTCAAAATTACGAACCCCAAATGCTACAGTCACCGCATCAAAAGAATTATCCTCAAACTGAAGGTTTTCTGAATCACCCAACTGAACTTCAAATACATTTTGCAATCCTTTTTTTACAATTTTATCTTTAGCAACTTCTAACATTCCTTGCGAAATATCGACACCGATAATTTTTTTAGGTTTTAAGATTTTGATAGATTCAATAGCAAAATCACCAGTACCCGTTGCAACATCCAATATATGTTGCGGATGAATTTCTTGTAAAAGTTTGATTGCCTTCTTTCGCCATATCACGTCAATACGCATTGTCATCAGACGATTCAAAAGATCGTATTTCTTCGAGATATTGTTAAACATATCTGCGACTTGTTCTTTTTTACCGCCGTCCTTTGACTTATATGGTTTTAGTGTTGAAGCTTCATTTGACATACAGCAAAGATAGTATATATTTTATGTAGTATAAAAAAGAAAAATTACTCTTCGCGACAGGAACTTTTCTTAAAGTATTGATTATGAAAACTTAACTACATAGTTCATCATCAAGCAATTCACACAACAACCATTTTTGACTTATTCACACACACAAGAGTTTTCCACATACCGCTAACAACTTGAACACTAGCGTAATTAAGAATGAATTAACACAATATCCACAATATATGTTAATAATAACTCGTTATTTAATAGCACCTAAAGCATTGCTAAAATTTACTTAACATGAAGATGTGAAGAACTATAAAATTTCAGCTTTACAATTTTTAGTACTTTTGTTATAACGATGTTTTACATGTCCAATAGCATGGGTAAAAGTATTGAAAAACATAAAAAATTACGGGATAATGGAGCAAGAATATTCGGGTCAAAATACAAACTTTAACAAGGCAAATTTTAACAAAAAACGCACGAGTCTAAATAATATGATTAGTGGTCTTGGTAAGCTACCTCCACAAGCTGTGGATTTGGAAGAAGCAGTACTAGGCGCATTGATGTTGGAGAAAAATGCATTGAGTGAAGTTATCGATATTTTGAAGCCAGATTCTTTTTACAAAGAAGCGCATCAAAAAATATTTGAAGCCATTTTCTCCTTATTTCAGAAGACTTCTCCGATTGACATCTTAACTGTTACAGCAGAACTTCGTAAATTAGGTTCACTTGAAATGGTCGGTGGAGCGTATTATATCACGCAGCTAACAGATCGAGTTGTTTCTGCAGCCAATATTGAATACCACGCACGTATTATTTCACAAAAATATATTCAACGTGAGTTAATCAAAGTTTCTACAGAAATTATTAATTCTTCGTATGATGAGACTTCGGATATCTTCGATTTATTAGACCACGCTGAAAAAAGTCTATTTGACATTGCACAAAATAACCTAAGAAGAGATTCACGTAAAATGGATGACATTATGCGTGAGGCTATCAATAATCTTGAATTATTGCGCGACCGTACAGATGGACTAACAGGTATTCCGTCAGGATTGACGGCGCTTGACAGAATGACTTCGGGATGGCAACCCTCTGATTTAGTCATCATCGCTGCTCGTCCTGCAATGGGTAAAACAGCATTCGTACTTTCTGTAGCTCGTAATGCTGCTGTTGATCACCAGCGACCTGTTGTTGTATTCTCACTAGAGATGTCTTCTGTTCAATTGGTAAATCGTCTAATAGCTGGTGAAACTGAAATTGAACAAGAAAAATTAAAGAAAGGAAACTTGGCGGATCACGAATGGCAACAACTACATTCGCGAATTGGCCGGTTGACGGAAGCACCGTTGATTATTGATGATACCCCTGCACTAAACGTCTTTGAATTTCGCGCAAAATGTCGTCGCCTCAAAGCGCAACATGATATACAAATGGTTATTGTCGATTACCTGCAATTAATGCATGGTAAATCCGAAGGTAAAGGCGGTGGTAACCGTGAGCAAGAAATTGGCAGTATTTCACGTGCATTGAAATCTGTAGCTAAAGAATTGAATGTTCCGGTATTGGCCTTATCACAATTGAGCCGTGCTGTAGAATCACGTCCAGGAAACAGTAAACGTCCAATGCTGTCCGACTTACGTGAATCCGGATCTATTGAGCAGGATGCCGATATGGTGTTATTCTTATACCGCCCAGAATATTATGGTTTGACAGAAGATGAAGAAGGTCGCTCTACTGCTGGTGTTGGTGAGGTAATTATCGCAAAACACCGTAACGGTGAAACAGGCATCGTTCCTCTAAAATTCGTTGGTAAATATGTGAAATTCGTCGATTTAGAGGAAGACTTTGGTGGTATGGGTGGTGGTGATTCATTCAGTAGTAATGACTCTCCGTTTGGCGGATCTGCCATGTCCCCTTCTGCATCATTTGATGATTTCATGGGTGGCGGTGGCATCACCATGCCTTCCCGCATGAATGATATGCCTGATGATTCTCCTTTTTAAAAAAGTTGAGCTTTAAAATAATAAATAAGCAGCCTTTTATCGATGAGATAAAAGGCTGTTGCTATTTATATATTTAAATTTAAATCTTACTTTTCTACGAAGAACCTATCACGTTCAAATGTACTGATGTGGCGTTCTTTTTTCGGAAGGTAAATATCTTCCAAAGTAATCAAAATCCCTGTTTCTTCGACTTCACCAAATTCATCGTTCAATGCTGTTCCAAAAGTCAACATAGTCGGCGAAAGATTCATATACGTATTAATCAAAGGAGGAATATTTTCTCCCAATTCACGGATATGTTTGTTTAGCACTTTATACCCGTCTTTGTAATTCAGACCATCAAACACACCAATGTATTTAGAAATATCTGTTTTATAACCTATATTCAATTCTTCGTATGGCTTTACTAAATTTTTACGGTCGGGGAAATAAGTTTCCATGAAGTACATCAGCAAGTCACGTGCTTCTTCGTTGAATTGTGGATACATGGTTACTTTTCCAAATAAGTATTTTATATCAGGATTGATAACGACTAATGCACCAAGACCATCCCAAAGATTATCCAATGAAAACAAACCTTTACGGTTATCAATAGAAGGTTGGTAGCGCGGTTGCACCCACGAACGGCCTAATTCTATCGTATAGGGCAAATAATCTTTATTAAACTCGTCCGAAAACTCAAAATAATGAGAAGTAGATAAATGAATATTCCCTTGCTCATCCACCGACTGATCACAACGAATTGTCCTATACCCAGCTATTATTTCTTCATCATCAGGATTCCAAGCGATCAATTGATCATAGTTGTGTGTACATGTGTCGTTCTCATCTATATCCAACGGTTGCCCCGTACCACCACCAGCAGATCTAAAAGTAACCTCTCGCAAACGACCTATTTCACGCATAATATTAGGCGCTGTATGGTAATTAACCAGATATACTTCATTATTACCATTATTGGTATAACGTAAAAAAGCTTCTCTCGTCAACTCTGCCTTAATCAAATCTCTCTCAACTGGAGCTATAATTTCTTCCATATAATTATTTCTGCGTCTTCAACACGTATACCTGCTGCTTTACTTCTGCAGCCCACTGTTTCTCATTTCTAGAATTATCAAATGTCGTATAAGGAATACGTTCCCCTACACGAATAGTGACCCGCTGATTACGTTGACCAAAAAACTCATCAACCAAATACAACATCTCTAAATTAAATTTTATACCTAATCGATTTCGCCAATTAGAAAGGTTGTAAAAGAAATTGGAATTTCTTCCTTCTATATACACCGGAATTATATCTTTTTTATATTTTTTGGACTTTGAAATAAAACTTTTTTTCCATTCCAAATCTACAATTTGGCCATTTATTTTGCGCGAAACAAGTCCTGCCGGAAAAACCAATAAAGCGTGGTCTGCAGCATAAGCTTCTTCTATAGCAGATACAGCACTTTTATTTTGTCCCCCAATCTTATTGACCCCTACAAATAAAGGCTCTAAGTTAACTACATTCATAAGAATATCGTTAACCAAAAATTTCACATCTCTTCGGACACGTCCAATAGCCTGCATAAAGGCGATTCCATCAAGACCACCCAAAGGATGATTTGATGCAAAAATAACACTATCGTCTCGAGGTATATTTTCTGCCCCTTCCAACACGACTTCTACACCCAAATCGTTAATCAGCGCATCAACAAAATCTAAGCCTTTTAAATCGCGAAATCTATACATAATATCATTGATATCATCTTCATGTATAGTACGCTCCAAGTAACTTATTAAAGGACTTGGAATCCACTTCGCTAATCCAGGACTTTTTTTCCGTATTACCTCTCTTACCTGTATAAACTTCTTCTTGTCTTCAGCCATATGATACGATTTGTCACGGTTTTTTCCTGCAAATCTTGACGCGTAAAAATAAAAAATAATGCTTTAATATGGATATAATTTACAATATTTATTCCGTTAATTTTGCTTTTCATCCTTTTTTTTTGAATATTTAGTAAACGATTTGTAATAATTAAAGTCTAACTTAATAAAGCATAGTCATGTTTATAGGACAATACATATCTACTGATTACCACGAGGTTTTACTATCCGACAGCATTGACTTTGCACTCAATAAAATGACGGACAATCACCTCAAACAATTAGCCGTCGTAGAGGATAATTTATTTTATGGCATCATTACCGAAGATGTGTTATTGGATCAAATTAATCCTCACGCATCACTGGAATCTATTAAAATACTTTTCAATTCGGTTTATTTATTCGATTATCAACACATTTATGACGCCTTACAAAGTATGGTCGCTTTCGACTATTGCTTCATTCCAATATTAAACAAAAATCACGAGTACCAAGGTGTGTTGACCAAACAATGTTTGTTGGTAGCATTGAATGCTACTTTAGGTAATGATGAAGGTGCTATAATCGTTTTAGAATTGGGAATTCGCGACAATGCGTTATCTCATGTTGCACGAATTATAGAAGCTGAAAACACATCAATTCTAAGTACTACTGTGCATCAAATACCTGATAGCTCCAAACTAGAAATGACTATTAAAGTCAATAAAACAAATATTTCTTCCGTAGTAGCATCCTTATGGCGCAACGATTATGTAGTCAAAGCGACTTTCAGAGATGGTGGTGCACAATCGGATATACAAGATCGCTACGACCTTTTGATGAATTATTTAGATTTATAAGCAATTCTTCGCACCTTTGTAAGGAATATCAAACTTGCTAGAATGCAACATCAAAAGATTGCCATATTTGGAAGAGTATTTAATACATCTATTACGCCATTCATTGAGATACTTTTCAATTACTTGGAGAGTGAAAAAATAGAGGTTGTTATTTATCGAGAATTCTATAAATTCTTACTGAACACAAGTAAATGTCCTAAAAACTTACAAACTTTTGAAGCACATCATGACCTGCCAAAAGATATTGATTTCTTATTAAGTCTTGGTGGTGATGGTACCATGTTAGCAGCAGTTTCAGTTATTCGTGATTCAGGAATTCCTATTGCAGGGATCAATTTGGGACGACTTGGCTTTTTAGCAAATATTCCAAAAGAAAATATCGAATCGGCACTTACCAAAATCTTAAATAATCAATTTACCATCCAAAAGAGAACACTTTTAAGTGTTGAAAGTGACCAAAAGAAATTGTTTGGCGAAGATAGCTTCGCACTAAATGACATTACGGTTTTCCGATACGATTCCTCTGCCATGATCACAGTGAATGCGATGATCAATGATGAGTTATTGAATTCCTACTGGGCAGATGGATTAATAATAGCGACACCAACAGGTTCTACAGCCTATTCGTTGAGTTGTGGTGGCCCGATAATAATGCCCGGAAGTGGCAATTTCGTGATTACTCCTATTTCACCCCACAATTTGAATGTACGTCCGATTGTCGTTTCAGCTGATATGACGCTCAACCTAAAAATTGAAAGCCGTACAGATAAATATATTTTAAGTTGTGACTCTATGAGTGAAACATTATCTACAGACATAGAAATAACTATTCGTAAAGCACCATTTGAAATAAATCTTATCAGACTGCAGAATGACAGTTACTTTGGCACATTGCGTGAAAAATTACTTTGGGGTATTGATGTGCGAAACTATTAGGCGAGTTTTACACATTATATAATAACAATTATTTCAAAAACTTTATCTTTACATCCAAATTAAAAGACTTTGTTTTTAAGATTAGCCATATTAACCCTTGTGTCTTTTTTTTCATTAAAATTGCATGCCCAACGATATGAAATCGGAATCAATGGTGCTGCGACGGGATATTTGGGAGACCTTAATACTTCAAATAATTTTTATATTAAAAATTTTGGAGGAGGGCTTTTTATAAATTATAATTTGGATCCTACATGGGGGATAAAACTAAGTGGAAATCACTTGTTAATATCTGGTAGTGATCAAGATTTTCAAAACAGTCTACAACAAATACGTAACTTAAAATTCAGAAATCAAATTACAGAATTAGCATTAGCAGTAAACTTCAATTTTTGGACATATTTTAGAAGCAAAAATAAATCGAAATTTACACCTTATATTTCTACAGGTATTGCAATATTGAAACACGATCCGTATATATATTATGATGAGCATAAGGTTAAATTAAGACCTTTGAAATTAGAATACGATGAAACAACCAATTCACAATTATATGCGAATTGGAATCTTGCTATTCCATTAAGCTTAGGAATTAAATACAAATTGAATAGCATGTGGTCTATAGGAGGAGAAATAAGCTATAGACTTGCATTTACCGATAATTTGGATAATGTGAGCAAGTACTATGCGACATCTGTACCGCAAGACATTGCATTTCCGAATATTATGGTTGGTCCACAAAATGAAAAACGCCCGTTTGATACTAATGATTGGATATATTTAGCTGATCCATCAAGTAATTTAACTGGTAATGCAGGTTTAGCAAGAGGTGACGGTAAAAATAAAGATGGATATATGACAGCAGGCATAACGTTGACATATACTATATTTGACCCTAATTGCTACAGCTGGATAAAAAGATAAGAGAATGAGCTTGAAGAATAAGATAGATAGGTCAAGATTACCTCAACATATTGCTATCATCATGGATGGTAATGGTAGATGGGCCAAAGGATTGGGTAAGTTGAGAGTATTTGGACACAAAAACGGGGTAACTGCTGTACGAGAAGTTTTGGAAGGAGCCATTGAAGTGGGAGTCAAACATCTTACACTCTATGCTTTTTCGTCCGAAAACTGGAACCGCCCCAAATTAGAAGTACAAGCGTTAATGGAATTATTAATTAATTCTCTTAATAAAGAATTGCCTACATTTCAAACTAATGGCGTACGTGTCAAAGCTATCGGTTCATTAGACAGTCTGCCTAACAATTGCCAAAATACTTTAACCAATACTATTGAACTAACTAAAAACAATACCACTTGTGTCCTCACACTAGCTTTGAGTTATGGCTCAAGAAACGAAATAATCGAAGCTACTAAGAAAATAGCTCAGAAAGTCGTTGCTGGTGATATTAACGTTGAGGATATAAATGATGATTTATTTAGTTCAAATTTACAAACAGATGGAACGCCTGATCCGGATTTGATGATTCGCACAAGTGGCGAGCAACGAATCAGTAATTTTTTACTTTGGCAATTAGCCTATACAGAACTTTGGTTCTCCCCAAAACTATGGCCCGATTTCACAAGAGAAGATTTATTTGGTGCAATTTTGGATTTTCAAAACAGAGAAAGAAGGTTTGGAAAGACCAGCGAACAGCTCTAACAGTAATTTAAAGTGGGTTTTCGATAATTTATCTTTTAACAAAAATTAACAACAGATTGATGTACTTTAGCATCCATAATTAGAATTAAATGAAGCAACTATACATTCTGACATTAACATTTATAATATTCACTTGGTCCAATACTTTTGCTCAAGTACAAAATCCGATTAATCTTTCGGATCCTGATGAGTTTAGTTATTTACAACCAAAAGATTATGTCATTGCTGGTGTGACTGTCAAGGGAGCGCAGTATCTAGATACGGATGTATTAATTACGATATCAAAATTATCTATTGGTCAATACATTGAAGTTCCTAGCGAGGCTACATCGAATGTAATCAAAGATTTGATGGCTCAAAATCTTTTTGAAGATGTACAATTGTGGGCTACACGGATTGAGGGAGAAAATATTTTCTTAGAAATTCGTGTACATGAAAGACCACGTCTTACACGCATAGAAATTAGCGGCTTGAGTAAATCACAAACTGATGAAATCAATAAGAGATTAAATGCAAACGCAGGGCGTATTGTAAACGACAATTTGCTTCAATCTACAAGAAATACTATAGCGAAGTTCTTACGCGAAAAATCATATTTATATCCAGATATAAATATCCAGACTGTTAAAGATTCATCCCAGACTAACAACGAAATTGTAGTTGTAGATGTAGATAGAAACAAAAAAATCAAAGTTAATAGTGTACACTTCTCAGGAAATGAAACTTTTACAAATAAGGAGCTTACAAAATATTTAAAAGGTGTAAAACCACGTAAATGGTTTAGAATATTTGGCCCTGGTAAATTCAAAGATGATAAATATACAGAAGCGAAAGAGAAATTAGTTGCCAAACTTCAAGATAAAGGGTATCGTGATGCACAGATTCTTCGTGACTCTGTGTACAGATTTGACAATAATGAAGTGGCAATAGATATTGAAATCTATGAAGGACCTAAATATTTTGTTGGAAATATCGACTGGTCTGGAAATACTAAATTCACGGATTCTGTATTGAATATAATTTTAGGAATTGAAAAAGGAAACGTTTATTCTGAAGAGAAATTGACAAGTAAATTGATGGGTCCAACGCGTAATAGCGATGATATTAGTGCAATCTATCAGAATGATGGCTACCTGACATTTAATGTAAATCCTATAATTAAAAGAATCTACAACGATACAATTGACCTAGAAATTCAAATTTCTGAAGGCAAACAATACACGATTAATAATGTAATCGTAAAAGGTAATGATGTAACAAATGACCGTGTAGTATTACGTTCTATTTACACCAAGCCAGGACAGAAATATTCGAGAGAGCTAATCATGCGAAGTATTCGTGAGATTTCGCAATTGGGTATGTTTGATGAGCAAAAAATTACACCAGATATTCCTTCTTCTACAATGAATCACGATGAAGGTACGACAGATGTAGTTTTCAACGTAGTAGAAAAACCTTCTGATCAGGTGGAGTTATCCGGTGGTTATGGTGCTGGACAGATTATAGGTACATTAGGTTTAACATTTAACAACTTCTCAACAAGTAATTTCTTCAAAAAAGAAGCTTGGAAACCACTTCCTCGTGGTGACGGACAAAAGTTAAGTATTAGAGGCCAAACTTCAGGAAAACGTTACCAATCATATAGTTTCTCATTTTCAGAGCCTTGGTTAGGTGGTAAAAAACCAATTTACTTTGGGTTGAGTGCCTACACTTCCAACTCATCTTACGGTGGTTTTAATTATTACACAGGAGAGCAGATGGTAGCTGATAGAGATTTGCAGCGTATTTGGATGTCAGGTGTGACGGCTTCATTAGGTAAGCGTCTACAATGGCCTGACAACTACTTCCAAATTAACAGTTCATTATCGTTCCAACGTTATAAATTACAGAACTATGGTAACTATTTCTTGTTTTCGGATGGTACTGCATTCAATATAAATTTTACGCAAGAAATCAGCCGTAACTCAATAGATGCACCGATCTACCCTACCTCAGGTTCAAATATTAAGTTTTCAGTATCCTTGACTCCGCCATATTCGTCATGGAATAGCATTAATTACGATACAGATCCTGATCCAATTCGTTACAAATGGACAGAATACCACAAATGGAAATTTGATTCCCAATGGTACACGAAAATTGCTGGTAAGTTAATCTTGAAATCGCAAGCACAATTCGGATATTTAGGAAATTATACAGATAGAACTAAAACATCAACATTCGAGCGTTTCAAATTAGGTGGTGACGGTATGCAAGGCTTTGACTTCTTACAAGGTTCTGAGATCATAGCAATGAGAGGTTATGCGAATGGTACAATCATCCCTGCTTCTACGGGTAATGGTTACCAAAATATTGCAATTAACTCAGGTAGTCCAATTTATGCGAAGTATCAATTAGAATTGCGTCACCCAATCTTGTTAAATGATCAAGCAACCGTATTTGCATTAGCTTTTGCAGAAGCAGGTAACACATGGAATAAATTCTCTGAGGTAAATCCATTTAAAATGCGTCGCTCAGCAGGTATAGGTGCACGTATCTTCTTACCTATCTTTGGTATGCTAGGTATTGACTATGGACATGCATTTGATCCTATTCCTGGCATGCGCACAGATGCGTGGAGACAAAACTTTACATTCAGTATTATTCAAAATATGGGAGGTTTTTAATAAATTAAACTTTTTAGTATAATTGCTGTCCTATAAAAAACAATAATTTGTAGTATATGAAAAAGATTTTCGCAATTTTAGCATTTCTAACAGTAAGCATCAGCGCTACTTTTGCGCAACGTTTCGCTTATGTGGACTCTGAATATATCCTAAGACATGTACCTGAATACACCTCAGCACAAAAACAAATTGATGATCTAGCAAAACAGTGGCAAGATCAAATCGATATTCAATATACAGAGATTGAAAAACTGTATAAAGCTTATCAAAATGATCACTCTCTATTGAGTGAAGATATGCGCAAGCGAAGAGAAGATGAGATTGTTAACAAAGAAAAACAAGTCAAAGATTTGCAACGTCAAAAATTCAGCTATGGCGGTGATTTGGAAAAAGAAAGAACGCGATTGTTCCAACCTATTCAAACTCGTATTTCCAAGGCCATAGAAGATTTTGCAAAAGCTCAAGGATTTGATTTTATCGTAGACAAAGGAAGTGAATTGACATTCTTGTATTCTAATCCAGCATTAGATAAAAGCAATGATGTAATCACAAAATTAGGCTACAAACCTAATCCATCATTGCTACAGGCAAATCAAAAATAAAATAAAACTGATTTATTAACATAAAAAAATAGTATAGAAAAATTACTTTTGTAAGTATTGAGATTAAAATGGAAAGAATGAAAAATTTATTAAAAGGAGCGGTATTATTAGTGGGTTTATTTGCAGCTACTTCTGTTGCAAATGCACAACAAAAAATTGGACATATCAATGCTGACGAAATATTTCAACAAACAGCAGATTTTAAAACAGCTACAGATCAATTAAAAGTTTTGAGTGATGCTAAGCAGAAAGAAATCCAAGATATGGTTACTTTGCTACAAGCAAAAGAAAAGGAAGCGAATGATTTGATGTTGAATCAAAGTGAAGCAAATAAAGCGGAAACTCAAACAAAATTGCAAACTATTGGTCAAGAATACCAGCAAATGCAAACTCGTATTCAAGAAGTACAAAAAGTAGCGCAAGAAGAAGTTGGTAAAAAACAGCAAGAATTAATGGCTCCTATTCAAACAAAAGTAATGAATGCAATTACTGCAGTAGCTAAAGAAAAAGGATACGCTTATATCTTTGATATTGGTTCTAATGCAGCTGTATATTACGCAGGTGGCGATGATGTATCGGCTGACGTAAAAGTTAAATTAGGTATTAAATAGTCTCTATTTAATACAATAATAAAAGGGATGACTTAATATAAGTCATCCTTTTTTTTTGGAGTCATTTTATAATTCTTCAAAATATTATATTATGCACGCATAATATAAATTAGATTATTATATTTGTTTATAAACCTGTATAAACATTATGATAAGCCAACTATTATTTGCTATGGTATTTATAGCGGCCTTCTTACTTTTTTATAGAAATGTAAGTAAGATATATCGAAATATTAAACTGGGAAAATCAGTCAATAGATTCTACAATCCATCGGAACGAATAAAGACAATGTTATTGGTAGCTTTTGGACAAAAAAAAATGTTCAAAAAACCTATTCCCGCGATATTGCACTTATTTGTGTATGTGGGATTTTGTATCATCAATATTGAGATGATTGAGATAGTTATTGATGGCTTAACTGGGTCGCACCGCGTCTTATCCTTCTTGGGTGGATTTTATGATTTCCTAATTGCTTCCTTTGAAATACTCGCTTTCGCCGTATTGCTTTCATGCGTCATATTTTTTATCCGAAGAAATGTATTAAAAGTAAAACGTCTAAATCAAGCCGAATTAAACAATGGGCCAAAAACTGATGCGAACTACATCTTAATAGCGGAAATACTTTTGATGACTGCTTTTCTTTTTATGAATGCGGCAGATCACAAATTACAACTTCTAAAACCTGAAAATTATACAGCGGCTGGCTCCTTTCCTATCAGCCAATATTTAGTTGGACTCTTGCCTGAAACTGTTTCTAGCTTGATATTTGTCGAGAGATTCTGCTGGTGGTTTCATATCGTAGGTGTTTTAGCATTTTTAAATTACCTGCCCCTATCCAAACATTTACATATCATTTTGGCTTTTCCAAATACTTACTTTTCCAATTTGGCACCAAAAGGGAAATTCAACAATATGGAATCTGTGACGGCTGAAGTAAAAGCGATGCTGGATCCTTCCCTACCCCCGCCTTCTGGAGAAGTTAGTCGTTTCGGAGTGAAAGATGTACAAGACTTAACTTGGAAGAATCTGTTGGACGCATACACTTGTACAGAATGTGGACGATGTACTGCAGCCTGTCCTGCAAATATGACTGGTAAATTATTATCACCTCGTAAAATCATGATGGATACGCGAGATCGGTCCGTAGAAGTAGGAAAAAATATAGATCAAAATAAATCATTCGTAGAAGATGGAAAATCTTTACTTGATACGTATATCAGCAGAGAAGAGATTTGGGCGTGTACGAGCTGTAATGCTTGCGTAGAACAATGTCCGGTCAATATTAATCCTTTGGAAATCATCATGGGTCTACGTCAATACGCAATCATGGAAGAATCCCAAGCGCCATCAAGTATCAACAATATGTTGGGGAATCTCGAAAACAATGGCGCACCGTGGAAATACGCACAAGCGGATCGTGCAAATTGGACTCAAAATTAAAATAGCTGAAACATGGAAAATAATATACATATCCCTACTGTAGCCGAGCTGTTAGCACAAGGTGAAACTCCAGATTTATTATTTTGGGTGGGCTGTGCTGGTTCTTTCGACGAACGGGCGCAGCGTATCACACGCGATATATGTAAAATCCTGCATCATGTAGGCATAAAATATGCAATATTAGGAACAGAAGAAAGTTGTACAGGTGATCCAGCTAAACGTGCTGGGAATGAGTTTGTCTTCCAAATGCAAGCCATGATGAATATTCAAGTTCTTGATGGATATGAAATAAAAAAAATTGTTACAGCTTGTCCGCATTGCTTTAACACCTTAAAGAATGAATACCCTTCACTGGGTGGACACTACGAAGTAATACATCATACGCAATTGATTCAGTCGTTAATCGACGATGGGAAATTGAAACCAAGCGATGGAAATGAATTCAAAGGTAAAAAGATAACTTACCACGATCCATGTTATTTGGGACGCGCTAATGAAGTGTACGAGGCTCCCCGTAAAGTATTAGAATCGTTAGATGCTGATTTAGTTGAATTAAAACGTTGCAAAAGTAATGGACTATGCTGTGGTGCGGGAGGTGCACAAATGTTTAAAGAGCCGGAGCCAGGAAACAAAGATATCAATGTAGAACGTATTGAGGATGTAATCGAAAGCAAAGCATCTATTGTGGCTGCAGCCTGTCCATTCTGTATGACGATGCTACGTGACGGCGTCAAGGTTAAAGAAAAAGAACAGGAAATACAAGTTTTGGATATTGCGGAAATTACCGTTCGAGCTAATAAGTTATAAAAAAACAGAAAGAGGAAAGTTTGACTTTCCTCTTTCTGTTTTTTGTACCTAGGAGCAGATTCGAACTGCCACGCCCTTGCGAGCGCCACCCCCTCAAGATGGTGCGTCTACCAATTTCGCCACCTAGGTGTTGGTAGGCACAAAAATATAGCTTTTTTTAATACTTGCAAGCCCTATGCCGATAATATTTTAGCATAATTTTTTTGTACTAATTGCTGAATGATGCCATCCACTAAACCGACACGGGGAGCTACAATATTTTTTAAATGACCTGACTTCATTATTGTCAAAAATATTTCTGCTGCTGGTATGATAACATCAGCACGGTCAGAGCGCAATCCCAAATCGTGAATACGATCTTTTAAAGAATACGAGTTCAAATGAACATAAATAGCTTTCAATTTCGCATAACTAAAAGGCTTATCTTCACCTTTATTTGCTATTCGAGAAAGTTTATTGATGTTTCCGCCTGTACCTATACCATAGATATCTTTGTATCCTTTTGTAATTTCCTTAACCCATACACGCATATCTTGCCATGTCTCTGGGGTATCTTGATTATCCAAAATACGTATTGTACCCAAATTAAAAGAGCGAGATCCTTTCAATTCACCATTAGCGAATAATGAAATCTCAGTACTACCACCACCTACATCAATGTAAAGGTACACCTTATCCTTATCCATGATGCCACTCAAATAAGCATTGTAAATAATCTTTGCTTCTAACCCGCCATCAATTATTTTAATATCAATACCGACTTCTTTACATGCAGCTACCACTTGAGCACCATTTTCTGAATCACGCATAGCCGAAGTCGCGCAAGCAATATAATCGCTTACTTTATAGACATCGAGTAAATCCTTAAATGCACGCATAGTCTTCACCATATCCTCAAATTTGGCTGGCGAAATTTTTTTGTCGACAAATGCATCATCACCTAATCGCAATGGAACGCGTAATAGTGTATTTTTTGTATAAGATATTTTGTTATCTTTTCGTAAGATATCTGCAATTAGTAAACGAACTGCATTGGAACCTATGTCTATAGCTGCGAATCTCAAGAGTTTATTTTAATTAAGTTAAGAAATGTGTTTACGTTAACAAAATACACCTGTATTGTGAAGTTATTGTAAACAAAATGTTAATCTTAAATTTAGGACTAATAAAATCAATAAAAATAATATTTCTGTAAAAATAAAAGCAGCGAAGGTAATTCGCTGCTCTCACATATAGTATCTTGAAAAGATATTTCGAAAAATTATCTATTTTATTTTACGCCGAAACCTAAAATCTTAAATACAACTTTGAATGCGATGAAAGATGCAATCACAATTGCAATATTAGCTATCAGAGAAAATAAAAATGTGTATTGATTCAACGCGTTCACTTCATCTGGCACGAATCGTACAAACACACCAAATAAACCAAGAATAATAGCAATAGTCAACGTTACATAGTAATGCGTTTGATTAGCATTGTTATCAGTTGTTTTCGGTTGTCTTTGTGCTGTAGTATTTTCCATAATAATATGCTCTGTTTTAACTAATGCAAATGTACAAAGTATATCTACATTTCAAAAATATTTTGACCATTAAAAACATCCTATATTTGACACATTTACTTGAATAATTTAGTAATATTGCTTTGAATTATTGATATGAGAAATTATTTTTTAATCCTGTTCCTGATTTTATCCTCTGCGACTGTGTATTCGCAGTCAACATTTCAACGCATCGACAATTTTGTTATCAAAGAAAATCTTACCGCAAATGGTAAAGTAGCCATCATTGCTGTTGATTCTGCAGATTCTGCTTTAGATTATATCAATGGGACGTTTAAGTTTACGATAAATGGTTTCGAGCAGTCACTCGCGTTTCACGACGGTGTTGCCGTTCCATCGCATCCTATCGAAAGCTCGACATTTGTTTATTTCAAACACAAAAATCAAGATAAGACAACAGGAAAACTATATTTCTTGTACAAGAAAGACAACAAAATAACGCCTTTCAAAATAAATGGTTTACTTTTATTGATTATTCCTGCAGTAATTCTTTTGATTGCCTATGCAGCAAAACGACTGCTAATGACTTTTGTTATTTTAGGAATCATTTATGCATATTTCTCATACAGCAAAGGCTTATCTATTTCACAAGTCTTAGAAAGTGCATTTCAGGTTCTTAAAAACTTGATCTAGAAAGGCAACCCAACCCCAAAATTGTATTGAAATAAGCCATAACGATCCGGTCTATGGCTTTCATAATAATCTGCTTTAAACTCTTTGGAATTGAATAAATGCTGGATTACCCATTGATTCTTACCTGTAAATTGTGGATCCTTTATTTTCAACCCAGCATCCAAACGAATAGTGAAATAATCCATATCAAATCGCAAACCAAATCCCGTACCCACCGCTACTTGCGACAAAAATTTATCAAACTTAAATACACCACCTTCATTCAACTCATTCTCGCGAAGTAACCACACATTCCCCATGTCCAAAAATGTTGCGCCATTTAGCTTCGCCCCAAAAAACCGATTTAAGATACGGAACCTATATTCTAAGTTGGCTTCGAGTTTCATTTCACCCAACTGATCCAAATTACGCAAGTTCACACGCAAATCCTCTCGAATCGAACTTCTGTTGTAGTTACCTGGCCCCAATGTTCGTGCTTGCCAAGCACGTATTCCGTTCATACCACCAGCATAAAAGCTTTTTTCGAAAATCAATAAGCGCGAATTATTGCCATAGGGCACAATAGCTCCACCATTAAATCTAAAAATAAACTGCTGATTGCCACCTAAGTGTTTGTACAATCGGTAATCTATTTCACCTTTGATGTATTGAAGATATGTCACGCCAAAAAGCGTTTTCGATCCATCAACACTGCGTTGAAAATTAAAGACATTACTCAGAAGTCCCAACGTAGTACCACTCAAATCTATTGACCCACGAAAAAATTGAAAGTTACTGAGTGTTTGTAATTTTTTTGAGTTATATGTCAATGCATATTGTGCTCCAAGACCAAAATATTGTCTATCATTAGATGCGATATATAATTGATACCCTTCTTGCTCCAATTCAGCACGAAAAGCGGCATCAAACTGACCGTCACGATATTCTACAACAATAGGCGTATAACTGTGTTGCAAATTTGGCGTCTGCCACCACGAATAATTCAATGTATTTATGAAATAACTATTGGTATACGTACGATCCTGATCAAAAAACTGAATATTCGAGGAAAGTGTCGTCCGCGGCAAACCAAATCTACCTGTATTTCCCCAGCCAAAAGGTAAAAGCATACGTGGTATAACCAAACTTACGCCCGCTTGAAAATCATTGTTGAATATCTTTTCGGATAATTTTCCTGAAAGCCTTGGGTCAAAGAGTACACCATATTTCAATTTCAATTCCAGCAATTCAGAACCGCCAAAAATATTTCTGTGCGAAAAAGTATTTCCCACATTAAATCCACTCATCCCCGAACTGAATGTGTATTCGCCTTCGACCTGATTAGACATCAATGAGCGTGGCGTTAATTCATAATTCACATTCAACAGACTGTCTCCCTCCTTTTCGTAATTGATCTTGACACTTCGGAATCCATTCATCTCGTACAACCTGTCATACGATAAATTTTCATTCTCTAAACTGTAACGCTCGCCTTCGCGCAGATACATATACCGAGAAAGTGGTTTTAATTTATATCGCGTACTGTAATCTAAAAATTCTATTCCAGAAGTCGTGTCAGCAATTACACCAGCATTCGAATTATTACCATCGTAATTATTTATCCGCACAGATACATCATTAATCCGATAAGGCTTTAGGATTGTAGAGTCTGGCACAGAAACTTGAATCTCAATATCTGCGGTTTCGTCATTACGATTCGTATCTACCGCAATACGCATATACTGTCTCAAATAGTCGTAATATCCATCGTTGCGCATGCCATCGTATAAAGATTCACGCAATTCACCAAAATCATTAACATTATAAGGTTTACCAGATTGCAAATTAGATTTATTTTGTACGTTATTTTGGTAGACTTTTGACACATAATCAGCATCAAAATTTGTTGTAATCGTACCTATACGGAACAACGAATCGGGAATCGCTAGAAAATTAATCTTTGATTTTTTGTTATTTACAGAAATATCAGGCGTAACCTTTGCTCTGAAATATCCTCTAGTTTGCAAGAAACGTTGGATCTGGATAGCAGAAAGTTCAACTAAAGAAGAATCTAGAACGCGTGGAGCTTCTCCAACGGAACGGATATTCTCGGTTTTGTATTTACCAGATTTGGTATTAAAAATATTATAAACCGTCAAATTCAACGCCGAGTTTGGACGAATTTCATTCGAAATATATTGGTATGCGGATTCTTTCAGATGTGTAGGAAAACCTTCTAAATCAACTTTTGTAACTAGAGCTTGATCCTCCTCCAAGTATTTGGCAGAGCGGCAAGATTCAAAAAATAAAAGTAAAAATGTTATACTTGCAATAAAAATTAGTCTACTCTTTTTATTCATTCAATCAATGTTATCAAAAGCTCAAATAAGTTTAATCACTTCGTTACAAAACAAGAAATTCCGTTTACAAAATCAAGTTTTTGTAGTTGAGGGAATTAAATCTGTATTAGAGTTTGTCAATTCAACCTACAAGGTACAAAAAATATATGCTACCCCACAAGCGCAGACAAAGTTGGATAAAATCCCGCATAATATAAAATTAGAGGAAGTTAGCGAAGCTGAATTTCAAAAGATTTCTAGTCTCAAAAATCCTCAGGGTACACTGGCTTTAGTTGAATTACCGCAAAACAATGAATTGAATAAAGCTGAACTGAGAGGTAAACATAGCTTAGTCTTGGATGATGTACAAGATCCAGGGAATTTGGGTACGATCATTCGCACGGCGGAATGGTTTGGAATTAAACATATTATTTGTTCCATCGGAACTGTCGATGCCTACAACCCCAAAGTTGTACAAGCAACAATGGGATCGCTTTCACGCGTGCAGTTGTATTATTTGGATTTAGAAAAATTTATTGAAGAAAATACTTTACCGACTTTTGGAGCTTTGCTCAATGGACAATCCATTTATAAAACTGAATTTGGTGAAGAAGGATTGATTATCATGGGAAATGAGGGAAATGGCATCCATCCAAATTTAATTTCGAAGATAGATACGGCGGTTACGATTCCACGTATTGGAGAGGCGGAATCATTAAATGTAGCAGTAGCGACCACAATATTTTGTTCTGAAATCAGCAGACAACAACTCAAATAAGAAACACACAAAACTATGGATTCCGAGCAAAACGGATCGATTTACACCACTTCATTTTTTCTACTTTGCTTGAGCACATTATTGTTCTCCGCAAGTTTTAACATGATTATTCCTGAGTTACCAAATTATTTAACTTCTCTTGGGGGCGCAGAACATAAGGGCTTAATCATTGCATTATTTACACTTACGGCGGGAATTTCTCGTCCATTTAGTGGCAAATTAACGGACAAATGGGGACGTGTCCCTGTGATGGCTATCGGCTCTATAGTCTGTGTCATTTGCGGATTTTTGTATCCAATATTGAGCAGTTTATCAGGATTTTTTCTCCTACGCTTAATTCACGGCTTTTCGACAGGATTCAAGCCTACAGCTACATCGGCTTATATTGCCGATATCATACCGTCCAATCGTTGGGGTGAAGCTTTGGGTATGCACGGACTATGTTATAGTTTGGGGAGCGCCATTGGTCCAGCTTTGGGTGGTTATGTCGCACAAGCTTATGGTTTAGATGCTATGTTTCACAGTTCGTCGGCATTTGCTTTTCTTTCGATTATTATTGTCTTCAACATGAAAGAAACGTTAAAAACCAAAAGCAAATTTCATATATCGATGTTGGCCATTACAAAAAAGGATATTTTCGAAATCAAAGTGTTACCTGCTGCGATCGTGATGTTGCTGTGTTATAGTTCCTCTGGTGTTATTTTGACTCTGATTCCCGATTGGAGTGAAAACTTGGGAATCGCAAACAAAGGTCTTTTCTTCACTGTATATACGATTGCCTCCGTGGCAATACGATTGCTATCTCGCAAAGCTGCCGATCAACACGGACGTACGATTGTGATGCGCATAGGCGTAATTATTATGACGATTTCTTTAGTTATTTTGGGTTTTGGGGAAAGCACCAATTACTTAATATTGGGGGCTGCTGTATTTGGAATAGGTAGTGGAATCTTATCTCCTGCCCTTAATGCTTGGACCATTGACCTTTCTGACCCCAATCACCGTGGTCGAGCAATGGCTACAATGTATATCGCATTAGAAATAGGAATTGGGTTTGGCGCATTATTTGCAGGGTACATTTATCATGATATAATAAATCGAATACCGCAAATTCTTTATGGAAATGCGATTGTAGTATTCTTAGCTTTATTGTATATTTATTATTGGGAAAAAACTAAAAACACACAGCACTATTAACCAAATAAATATGGATGCACAACCATCTAAAAAACCGTATTCCATCAATTTGGCATCGAGCCTTTTTGCATTAGTATTAATCCTTGGATTAATGTATGTTTCGCAAAGTTTATTGATTCCTTTGCTTTTCGCTACTTTAATTTCTATTTCACTTTTTCCATTAGCCCGACTGTTTGAGAAATTGAGATTGGGTAAAGCTTTTGCTGCCCTACTTGCTGTTTTAGTAGCTATTGCCATTATTTCTGGTATCATTTGGTTTATTGTTCACCAAAGTATCATTATTGGTAAAGATGCTTCTTCTATTACAGGGAAAGTATTGTCTGTATTGGAACAGGGTCAAACTTGGTTGCAGGAAAAGTTTGGTGTAGAACGTAATCAAGTAATGGATAAACTCCGCGAGCAGGGCAATAAATCATTAGAAAATGCAGGTGGTATGATTACATCTACATTTGGTTCACTAGGAAATACATTAGCAAATGCGATATTAGTTCCATTGTACTGTTTTTTCATGTTGTATTACCGCGACTTTTTCCGTGAGTTTTTCTTCAAGGCTTTCGCTTCTACGCCTCAACGCAAAGTCAATGAGGTATTAAATAAAATTTACGAAGTAGTTCAAAGTTATTTAGTTGGCTTGATCACTGTAATGGGTATCGTAGCTATCCTAAATACAGGCGGTTTGATGCTGATGGGAATAGAATATGCTTGGTTCTTTGGTTCGTTAGCTTCTTTATTAATGCTTCTTCCGTATATCGGTATTGCTATTGGCTCCATCTTGCCTGCCTTATTTGCTTTAGCTGTCAAAGACAATGCATGGTATGCTGTAGGTGTAATAGCTTGGTTTCAAGTTGTACAATTTTTAGAAGGAAATATCATTACGCCAAATATTGTAGGTAGTAAAGTAAGTATCAATCCTTTGATGGCTATAGTCGGCATTTTAATCGGTGGTATGTTGTTCGGTTTAGCCGGTTTGATATTGGCTTTACCTTTTATTGCGACCTTAAAAGTTATTTTTGACGCGATTCCTTCAATGGAAGCTTTTGGATTCTTAATCGGAGAACCCGAAAAAGAACATTTGAAACGCAACTCGACACAAGAACTCTTGATGAAATGGGGAATAGTTCGTTTACCTAAAAACAAAAAGAAAATTGAAGTTGATGTAAATGTGGAAACAAATGAAGGACAAGTGCCTGAAACGAAAGTGACCTACAAAGAAATCAACGAAAGTGAAGTCAACCCTTATGAGAATCTGAAACAAGAGGATGATAAAAAAGAAGATAAGGAATAGCATAGCTATTCCTTATCTTCTTTTTTAAAACCTTAAAAACTCCTTCAAATCATACTGCTTACGAATTGGATTAAACTCTCGAATCATCACACCATCGCAAAAAAAAGAATTGGTATACGAAGTAAAAGTATCTTTAGCAACTTGTAACTGTTCTTCACTTAATTTTCTTCCAATTGTATAAATGCGGAGTTGTACAGATATAAGCATTCGGAATTATTTCTTTTACTTTGACAGCGATAGCTTTAAACAAGGCTTTTAAATAAAGACTAGAATCCTCATCTGGCTTTACGTAAAAAGCACCGCTTGTAAAGGTGTCAAATGAATTTAAAAGTATTACATCCTTATACCAATTAACAGTTAGTTTTGAAACCTCATGCTTTACCCTTTCAAACTGTGTTTCATCAGCCCAAAACTCGCAAATTGTAAAATGCGCTAAAGCATTAACACCACTATACCAACCTATTAGAGATTTTAAACCTTGTTTAATTCTCTTAATTTCATCCAACAATTCGGCAGGATGAATTAAAATAGAATACTTTTTCATTTTTAATCTATTTGTGTTTTATTTTTATCTTTTCTTCGCTCCAAACTTATACCCTAGCTTGCGCATACTTAAAACTTCTATACTATATACCCCAAATTCTTCCAACACACGTCCGTGAATTTCATAAAAGCCTGTTCCTAAAAATGGATATTGCTTATATACGGGTGGAAAATGTACGGTATCCAACCAATCCCCCTCCGCGTCCAAGAAAGTTCCGAAACACATTCTGTCATTTTTGATTGTCCAGGTTTCCTTCAGTGTCACAAAACGTCCAACGATTTTGATTTGTTGTCCTAAATACACTGGTAAATCCTTGGCTTTAATTACGCCATCCAAGTATTTTTCTTCCAATAATTCAAAAAAATCACCGATTAGAAATCCCAATAAATCCAATTCATCTTTCAAATCTTCCAAACGGTCTTCTTCAAATGTTGGCAACGAAAAATGTAGTTCATCAGTAGCAAACAAACTAACTGGAACTTCCTTTTCTACTCGTTTACTTTTGAAATTTGCTTCCCAAAGCAATGTTTTCTTATCCAAACCTGTAAACCGCAACGCGCCTATTCGGATCAGTAAATTCAATTGTTCGGGTGAAGGATGCAAACGTTGGAAAACATCTTGCAAATCATGATAAGCACCATTCTGCGTTCGTTCCGATACAATTTGATGTGCTAAACGCTCTTCCAAACCTTGCAAATGAATAAAACCGACATATACTTTATTGCCATGAATATTGGTCAAATAATCGCTGTGATTCAAACATGGAAGCTGAATATCTCCCCCATTGCGACGCAATTCGTGAAAGTAAAATTCCGTACGGTAGAAACCACCAAAATTGTTAATAACAGCTACATAAAATTCCTGCGGATAATAGGTTTTGAGAAAAAGACTTTGGTAACTTTCTACCGCAAAAGAAGCTGAATGCCCTTTCGCAAAAGAATATCCACCAAAACTTTCCATTTGTCGCCAGACTTCTGTTGTGACATGTTCTTCATAACCAAAGCCACGACAGTTAGAAAAGAACTTCTTACGCAATTTTTCAAACTTATTTTCCGAACGGTATTTTCCGCTCATTGCTCGTCGCAAAATATCTGCCTCATCCAATGAAATTCCACCAAAATGATGTGCTACTTTAATCACATCTTCTTGATACACCATGACACCGTACGTTTCTTCGAGCAATTCCTCCATTTTTGGGTGCAGGTACACCACTTTATCTCTATCGTGATAACGCTCGATATATTGTTTCATCATCCCAGATTGTGCCACACCAGGACGAATAATCGAACTGGCAGCAACCAATGTGATGTAATCCGAACATTTCAACTTGCCCAACAACTGACGCATAGCAGGACTTTCAATATAAAAACAGCCAATGGTATCTGCTTGGCGTATTTTCTTTGCCAATTTTGGATCATTAAAAAAATCATCCACTTGATGAATATCTATGTGCTTACCGCGATTTTTGGCAATCAATTCCAACGCATCTTTGATATGACCCAATCCACGTTGACTCAGAATATCAAATTTGTACAGCCCTATCCTATCTGCTTCAAACATATCCATGTGTGCTGTCACAAAACCTTTGGGCGGTAATTCCGTCACCGTATATTGATTCAACGGTTTATCACTAATCAATACGCCACCCGCATGTACCGAAATGTTGGTCGGAAAATTCAAGAGCAGGTCGCCATATTTCTTGATCCAACGTTGAAATTTATCTTCCGAATTCCATTCTCGAGCACTCACCAAACGGTCAATTTCTTCCTTTGGAAGTCCAAAAACTTTCCCCAATTCGCGAACAATAGCACGACGTTGAAAAGTCGAATACATGCCCAATAAAGACACATACTGTCGACCATAGCGCATAAATATATATTCGAAAATCGCATCCCGATCTTGCCAACTGAAATCAATATCAAAATCTGGTGGCGAGGTACGATTTGGATTCAAAAAACGTTCGAAATACAAATCCAACTTTATCGGGTCCACATCTGTAATGCGCAAACAATACGCAACTACGGAATTGGCTCCACTCCCTCGTCCCACATGATAAAATCCCCGTTCGTTTGCATAGCGCAAAATATCCCAAACAATCAAAAAGTAAGCGTTGAAACCTAAGTCGGCTATCATTTTTAACTCTTTCTCTACCCGTTCGATCGCTTCTTTATTTCTAAGTCCGTAGCGTACTTTACAACCTTCCATCGCTAATTTTCGCAATAGCGCAGAATCATCTTCTTCGGAAGTTGTGAAATATTTACGGTTCTTATCCGTATGAAATTCTATTTCGATAGCACAGGAATTGACGACCTGCATAGTTTTGGAAATTACAGAAGGGAAGCGCGCAAAAGCACCAACCAACTCTTGTTCTTCCAATAACACCTCTCCCTCTCCCGCATAATCATCCTTAGTCAATTTCGAAAGCAAGGTATTCTTCGCGATGGCGCGCAAAATACGGTGTACGTCATAATATGTTTTGTCCTGAAAAGTAACAGGATGCAAAATCACATATTTGTCCAATTCCAAATGCAGCTGCCAAGTCAGATTATTTAGATGCGGAATATCCAAACCAATTAACTCATGCGCCCCCAATTGTTGCTGCAAAATATGCTCTTCATAACGATAAATCACCCACACATCTTGTGCGGTAAAGCTTGGACGTGCAGGAAAAGGATTTTGCTTTTGTTTATGGTAAGACAAGAAAGTATGTATCGCCAACAGACCTGCATTATTCTTCGCTAATAACACATAGCAGAAATTGTCTTCATTACGCACTTCTGTACCAATAATCGGCTTTATACCAACTTCTTGACATTTACGCACAAAATCCCAACAATCAGCCGTCGAATTAATATTCGTCAGCGCTAGAGATTTTATCCCTAATTTATACGCCTGATCAATTAATATGGCTGGCTCGTAGGTGCCATAATGAAAACTAAACCAAGTCTTGCAATTCAAAAACATAATGCAAAACTAGGTATTCAAAATAATATTTTGCTAAATTTTTTAGTAAAATATTTCAACACTCGTTGTGCAACATGCTGACTTCTTTTTGTAAATTACATCAATGCTGACATATATCGACATTCATACCCATCAACTGAAAAAAGATTCAAATACTTTTCAATTACTGAATTGTATCATTGGAGAAGAAAATTTTCCAAAAGAAATTTGTTCAGTTGGGATTCATCCTTGGCATATAGATAAAGAAAAAGACATTCAATTTGAATTATTGAAATCATCTGCTACTGCTGAAAATATCTTAGCCATTGGCGAATGTGGATTGGACAAAATCACCGAAACGAATTGGCAATTACAGATCGAAATTTTTGAAAAGCAAATTCAATTAGCTAATGTATTGCAAAAGCCATTAATTATTCATTGCGTACGCGCTTATCAAGAAGTTCTTGCTATTCTGAAAGAGCAAAAAGTTAACGTTCCTGTTGTTTTTCATGGATTCAACAAAAAAGCGGAATTAGGAAATTCCATTCTTCAACAAGAGTATTTTGTTAGCTTAGGGTCTTCTATTTTGAAGGGAAATCAAGACGATTTCATAAAATCGGTAGATTTAACTAAAATTTTCTTCGAAACTGATGATATATCTACCAATGTAGTAGATATTTATTCTTATTTTTGCAGCATTCGAAAAATCAGCATGTTTGATTTGCAAGAACAAATAGTCAAAAATTTTCAGAACGTATTTAGATACAACATATTGGCATGAAAGATTTATCTTGGTTATCAAGAACAGAGGCATTAATTGGCCGTGAGGCTCTAGAGAAATTAGCAAATTCACATGTTTTGGTATTGGGCTTAGGTGGTGTTGGTTCCTTTGCGGCAGAATTTATCGCACGTGCGGGTGTCGGCAAAATGACGATTATCGATGGCGATACAGTAGATCCTTCTAACCGCAACAGACAGCTTCCTGCATTGGCAACAAATCACGGCGTAGCAAAATCTGAAATTATGAAACAACGTTTGTTGGACATTAATCCAGAATTGGATTTGACAGTTTACGAAGAATTTGTAATCCCTGATCGTGTCGAAATGCTTATCGCTGAAAAACCAGATTATATCGTTGAAGCTATTGACAGTATTACTCCAAAATTATTTTTGATACGTCAAGCGTATGCAGCCAAAATTCCTTTCGTGAGCTCGATGGGTGCGGGTGGTAAAGTAGATCCTACGAAAATCCAAATTGCCGATATCAGCAAAACGTATAATTGTAAATTAGCACAACACATCCGTAAAAAACTACGTAAACATGATATTCGTGAAGGTGTGAAAGTTGCTTTCTCGACAGAATTACCAGATAAAGCTTCTTTATTGTATACGGATGGAAGTAATTATAAAAAATCGGCTTATGGTACTATGTCGTATTTGCCAGCCGCATTTGGAGGCGCAATTGCTTCGGTGGCGATTCGAGATTTGATCGGAAAGAAAGTATAAAAAATAGAGGCTTAATTCACACAGATTAAGCCTCTTGATTTTAATTAGGGATATTAAAACCTACTTATGAATTATGAACACTAAAGCTTACTAAAAAATTCGTTCGTATGGTGATCAATCAACTTTTTACAGGCCTCATACGTACCTTTAGCATATTGTGCACCATCGACTTGGATTACATTTGAATTTGTACTTTTTACATTTTCAGGATTGTAAAAAGTATAAAGTCCAGCTGAAGTGCCTGTAAAATCTGTCCGATTTGCGGCAAAACTTTGAAGCTTCTTCGACTCGACCACACCATTGATTAATAGAGGTTTTTTCAGAATACCAACATGCATCGTTTCTGGTCCAGCCCCTGCCTTTCCACGATAAAATTCTACTGTACTCGTTACCATCTCAACGCTATTTTGTCCTTTCAATTTAATTTTTGCGTCACTTTTGTTAACGATTCCTTCGACAGCTGCAACGCGCAATTGTGTTTCTACTTTTACATTTGCACCAGCACCACCCCAAGCGTTTTTATCCTTCACAAAAGTCACAAAAAGCTCTACATTAGCAATAATAGCATCATCTAAATCTTTGGATAACTTGCCATATACAAAATGAGGCTGTCCCAAAAATCCGCCCTTCTTCTCCTTACCATCCTTTTTTATACTTTTCACATAATAACTATATCCTGTAGGCGTGACAGACAACAAACCATCGTATTGAGACTTACTCACCCTCCCTCCTTCTAATCGAGTATAATCACTATAAGTATCCGCTTTACCAGCTTGATCAGCTGTAATTACGTTCAGTCCTTTTGCTTTGATCGTAGCCAAAAAGTCTTGATACAATTTGTCAGTTGTCGATTGGACATCCTGCTCCGAAATTCCTGTCAATCCTACAGAAAGTGCAGCCAAAGCATCACCTTTAAACGCTCCACCACCAAATGCGCGCCCCCCCTGCTTAAAATCTTCTTTTTCATTGTAAACCTGATAATTCACTGTAAAACTAGCGATATAAATATCTTTCTCGCCCTTAGCCTTTCCTAAAGCAAAGCTGGGGTTTGTCGTAGGAGTAAAATCGCCAAGTGTTTTGCTATAGCTCTCAAAACTTCCTAGAAGTAATGCTATTATAAAAAATCTTTTCATTAGTTAATAAGTTAAGTTTCATCAATAATTCCAGGTATTTCAGACCTATAATTATTTTATATAAAAATCCTAATCATCGATAAATCCTACAATACGCAATAATTCGTATTTTAAATAATATTCCACACCAGAACAGCGACCAATAATAGCTTAAAACATAGCAAAGCGACGCAAATAATTGTGCATGTAAATGTAAAGCATCATAAATTACAAATTCATATTAAAGACAATGGTATTGGCTTTGAAAATAATACTACAAAAGCCAGTTTTGGATTGAAAAACATGAAGCAGCACGCCCTAGAAATTGATGCGAATTATACTTTATTCAGTAAAGTGCAAGAAGGTACTGATATACAAGTTGAATTGACAATAAATTAATATACGCAACTTTGCGTATGGTGATGAAAGATAATATTCGTGTACTTTGTTAATAAAAATAGTATGCAAAAAATATGTATAGGTATAGCAGAAGATAATGTCTTAGCTTTGAAATCCATTCTAAAGAAGTTAGAAAATTTCGAGGATGTAGAGGTGTTGTTAATTGCAAATAATGGTGTTGATTTAATAGAAAAATATCAGCAACAATTAGTTGATGTAGTTTTAATGGATATCGATATGCCTATTTTAGATGGCATTACTGCAACGAAAAATCTAAAAGATATTTATTCAGAAGTCAAAGTATTAATGCTTACAACATTCGATGATGATGAAAAGATTTTTAATGCGATATTGGCAGGTGCATCGGGATATTTATTGAAAGATAAAGATGAATTTACTATACATAAATCCATTGTAGATGTGTATTGTGGTAATGCGGCAATGTCTGCAGGAATAGCACTCAAAACCTTAAATTATATTAAAAAGTCTTCATTAGCATCTTCGTCTCCTACGGTAGAAAATATATTATCCCAACGTGAAATGGATATTTTGAAAGAACTAAAAAATGGACTAGGTTGTAAACAAATTGCTGACCGATTATTTATCAGCGAAGGAACTGTACGAAAGCACATAGAAAACATTTACCGCAAACTTCAAGTCAATAACAAGGTAAGTGCTGTAAATATGGCAATATAAAATAAATGGCTATAATGCATTTTTATGCAGCACCTGATGCAGTCAATTTGCGATGATGATTGAATAATAAAAATGTGGCTAACAGAAACAAAAATTCATTATCCTCATAAGTACTATAATTTACAGAAAACTCATTTTTTGCCAAATGAATCTCATTATTATATTGATCTTCTAATATCCATTTAGTTGCCCAAAAATTAGAAGGTTTCCAATAATATTTTAATCCATTCAAATCTACTTCTGCTTTTGATGACCATTTCGCATATTCGATATCACCAATTAAGTTATTACAATGGTCAAATATTTCTGTTCGTGAAGAAAAAACTCCCCTATTCGCGAATGTGAATACTTTATCGTGTAAATAACCTGTTGTAGTATATCTCAAAAAACCACTGCTTTCAATGCTTCCTATTACATGCCCATCGCGAAGTAGTTCAGTTTTTGCGTCCCAAAAACTGTGTTTAATTGTATAATTCATCTTCTGTAATTGCTTATTGTAGATAATATAAATTTACCCAAAAAGTCTCAAAATCGTAAATATTAACCGAGCCAGAACAGTCATTCACCGATTAACTCATCGTTTTCACCTAATTCGCATAAAAAGAAGCTAAATCATTGCCTACTTTTGAAACATAATCAGAAACATAATTGATAAAAACATATTAAAACATAGAAATCATGGCTTACAAAGAAACATTCAATATCTCAGGTGAAAATTTACTTAAAAAAGTAAAAGATTTGTTTAATGATGCTAACGTAACTAAGGTTACTATAGCTGATAAGAATGAAAAAGAAATCATTAGTTTTCCAGTATCTATCGGAATTGTAGGTGTACTACTTGCGCCAATATTTGCTGCTGTGGGCGCTATTGCAGCTATCGTTGCAGAATGCAAAATCATTGTTGAACGCAAAGACGATGAGCCTAAAACTGAAGAAACAGTAGTTGAAGAAGAAAATCCTTTAGTTTAATTTTACAAAGCATAATGATACTTATAGCCGTTTTATTACCTTGGCTGTCTTTCTTTTTACGTGGCAAAATCCTAGTAGGAATCCTATGTGTTATTCTTCAGTGTACGTTAATAGGATGGTTGCCAGCAGCTATTTGGGCAGTAGCAGCGCATCTAGATGCTAAGAATAAAAAGAGATTCCAAAGACATTATCAGCATGCGCACTTTGTGTAGAATACGTGTTTAATTATTATATGAAAAGCCCTATCAAAATTTTTGATAGGGCTTTGTTTTTATTTTGAAATAATTTCTTGCATTTCATTCATAATCTTTTGCGCGATTGCTTCTGCGGCTTCAGGTGTTGGGCCTTCTGAATAAATACGAATGATTGGCTCTGTATTTGATTTGCGCAAATGCACCCATTCGTTTTCAAAATCAATTTTTAAGCCATCAATAGTGGTATGATTTTCGTGTGCATATTTCTTTTGCATCGCATCCAATAAACCATCAATATCCAACTCTGGTGTCAGTGTGATCTTATTTTTTGACATGTAATATTGCGGAAGTTCTGCCCGGTATTCTGACATTTTCATTCCTAATTTTGCAAGGTGAGACAATAAAATTGCAACCCCTACCAAAGCATCACGACCATAGTGCGAAGCTGGATAGATCACACCACCATTACCTTCGCCACCAATAACCGCGTCTACTTCTTTCATTTTAGTAACCACATTTACCTCGCCTACTGCAGCAGCAAAATACTCACCGCCATGCTTCACTGTGACATCTCGCAAAGCACGAGTTGATGAAAGATTCGAAACTGTGTTTCCCTTTTGTTTTGAAAGCAAATAGTCCGCTACCGCAACTAAAGTATATTCTTCACCGAACAATTCGCCATCTTCCATCATAAACACCAAACGGTCAACATCAGGATCTACTGCAATACCTAGATCAGCACCATTCTCTAAAACTGCAGCTGATAAGTCTGTCAAATGTTCTTTTAATGGTTCTGGATTGTGTGGGAATTTGCCGTTAGGCTCACAGTGAATTTTAAAAATAGTCTGTACACCTAAAGCTTCTAATAGAGCCGGAATAAAAATTCCACCCGTACTATTTACTGCATCCACCGCTACTTTGAAATTTGCATTTTTTATAGCCTCTACGTCCACATATTCCAATGCAAGTACCGCATCTATATGCTTTTGTAAGTATGAGTCATCATTGATTACTTGACCTAAATCTTGAACTTCAGCAAAGTCAAA
Source organism: Sphingobacterium bovisgrunnientis (assembly GCF_009829085.1). GTDB lineage: Bacteria > Bacteroidota > Bacteroidia > Sphingobacteriales > Sphingobacteriaceae > Sphingobacterium > Sphingobacterium bovisgrunnientis. The sequence continues at coordinate 11,729 of NZ_WUQY01000005.1, read as the reverse complement.
ATCCAAACTTTCACCCAAAGCCAACACTTCTTTTCCTTCTGCGTCTGAAATGAATTCACCTTTTTCATTCAACAACTTTAAGGCATTCCATTGACCAGGATTGTGCGAAGCTGTCAAAATAATTCCACCTGCTGCTTTTTCCAGTGGTACAGCGATTTCAACGGTTGGCGTCGTGGATAATCCCAAATTGATAACTTCAGCACCAATACTTTGCAAAGTTCCAACAACCAAATTAGTCACCATTTCTCCTGACTCACGTGCGTCACGACCCAAAACGATTTTTTTATTACCGGATTTGCTAATTAAGATTTTACCAAAAGCAGCCGTAAATTTGACGATATCGATCGGCGTCAGTCCTTCAGATGCTCTTCCGCCAATGGTACCACGTATTCCAGAAATGGATTTTATTAAAGTCATAATGATTTTTGAAAAGTTTATTGTTGTGTAAAAATAAGACATTAAAAAAAAATGTCAAGTTTATATTCTTAAATAATCACAAAAAACCTACCTTTGTTGCAACTTTGTGTATTTTAGAATAAAATACTATTTCACTTTGGGTGAAAATAATGTATTTTTAACTTCTTAATACATAAACCGAAATCAAACATATGTTACAACAAATCATAGAATTAGATAAGGAAATATTTTTGGCTATAAATCAAGGATTGAGTAATCCAGTATTTGATTGGTTGCTTCCTATATTAAGAAATCCATTCACGTGGGCTCCTTTATATTTATTTCTCATTATATTTTTTATCAAACATTATGGTAAATTGGGAATACTAATCGTGGCGTGTACATTGATGAATTTCGGCATCTCAGATGCTGTATCCTCTCATCTAATTAAGAAAAATATAAAACGTATTCGTCCGTGTAATGATATTGAATTTAAGCACGATGTAAATGTTCGCGTACGATGTGGCTCTGGTTATAGTTTTACCAGTTCACATGCTACCAATCACTTTGCAATGGCATTTTTCTGGATTGTATTATTCCGTCGCAAATGGCGTCATACACTTTGGTTATGTATTCTTTGGGCTGCTGCGATCTCATTCTCACAAATCTATGTAGGTGTCCACTATCCTTTTGATATACTTTTTGGAGCATTATTGGGTATGGCCATCGGACTCACCTCAGGTTATTTATTTAACCGATTCGTACCGTCCTTCTTAGAAAACAGACAAAATTTAACAACATAAATATTCTATGAGTCCAATCCTTATTATTGCTATACTATTTGTGTCAGCATTCATTGCTGGTTTAGCAGTATTTTTTGTAAAACGCGATAATACAAATTACCTCAAGTTAATTTTATCTTTCAGTGGAGCATATTTGTTTGCTATTACAGTATTACATTTGATTCCACATGCGTACCATGATGGCAATACAAGTCCTGAAATCATAGGTTTATACATTTTAGGAGGATTTATTTTTCAACTATTGCTGGAGCAATTTTCGCAAGGTATCGAACATGGTCATATTCATCATCATGAAAACGCTGGTTTTCCGTTAGGAATAATGATCAGCTTATGTCTGCACGCATTCTTAGAAGGGATGCCGTTGGTTGCAGGACACCAAAGCCAATTGGTATTTGGTATTGCAATTCACCATATTCCAGCGGCTTTCGCATTAGGAAGTTTATTGTTAAATACGCGTCTAAATAAACAAACAATCACTGTACTATTGTTAATATTCGCAGCAATGACTCCACTTGGTTTTTTGACGAGCAAGTTTTTGAGTGACGGGGAAGTAAGCAATATTGCGCAGCACTTTGACAAAATCATGGCTGTTGTGATTGGTATCTTCTTACATATTTCAACTACTATTCTCTTCGAATCAGGTTCAGCGGACCACCACAAATTCAATAAACAGAAAATGGCTGCTGTATTTTTAGGTATTGGTTTATCTTTAACGACATTCTTATTCCCTACACATGATCATAGTCATGGCGATCACGGACATTCTCATGATGAACATAATCATGAGCACCACAATCATAACCACGACCATTCACATGATGATCACAACCACGAAGTGCATGACCACAGTCATGATGGACATGATCATGATGACCATGAAGGACACAATCATTAATTTTAATTTCTGAAATAAAGTAAATCCAAATTTCTATAGTATGAAATTTGGATTTTTTTTGTCCTTTGCTTAGATAAAACCTTATTTTTAATAATTCTAAATAATACAACAAATTTTTGACACAAAGTCTAACCGCCTCTCAGCCTATTTTAAGTACCTTTGATTTTTGAAATCGATATCATTCAAACATATACTATGCAAAATAAAGTTTCACTGGATAAGCTTAGCAAAAATGATGAAGCCGTAATTGATTCTTTCTTAAACGACTCATTACCCGCTAAATTTTATGAATTAGGTTTTGCGCCAGGATCTACCATAAAGATTAAGCACAAAGCGCCTTTTGATGGTCCGGTATGCATTCAAATAAAACATGACGATTCTTTAATAGCTATTCGAAAATCTGAAGCAGCTCTAATTTTAGCTAACAAAATATAATGACAAAAAAGACAATAGCGCTACTGGGGAATCCCAATGTAGGAAAAACTTCTCTTTTTAATAGAATAACAAAACTTCACCAAAAAGTAGGTAACTACCCTGGTATCACGGTAGAAAAAAGACAGGGTACTGTCAATGCTAATGGTCAGGAATATTCCATCATTGATTTACCAGGTACATATACCCTATTTCCAAACTCATTGGATGAGGAAGTTGTACTCAAAACATTATTACAAAAAGACAACAAGGATTATCCTGAACTTGTCGTTGTTGTATCTGAGCCAAGTACTATTAGTCGTGGTGTCATTATCTACCAACAAGTTCGTGAAATTGGTTTGCCTGCCATTTTTGTCATCAATATGGAAGACGAAATATCGGCAAAGGGTCTAAATATTGTCTACAGCAAATTGGAGCAATATTTAAAAACAAAAGTTTATAAGACTAATGCGCGTACAGGTAAAGGTATTGATGAACTTATAAAAGGATTTGATCAAGAAGTAGGCCCTTACTTTGGCGCAATAGATTTACCTGTTAAATATCAAGATGCAATCCAAGAAGCTAAAAAACTATTCCCTTTAGATACGGAATACAAAACATGGCTTTATCTTGCACTTGAGTACCAAACTTCGATTACTTCTGCGAATGCAGATAATTTAAAAGCGATAAGAGAAAAATACCAAATTAGTACACAACAGCTCCAAAAAGACGAAGCTATTATCCGTCATGATGTTGTGCAGCGTGAATTGGAACAAATCGTTACTAAATCCGAAAACAAAAAGTTTTCAGCAACAGAGCAAGTAGATAATATCTTATTACATCCGATCTTCGGCTACGTTATCTTCTTCGGAATTCTGTTCCTAATATTCCAAGCAATATACAGTTGGTCTGGTCCATTAATGGATTGGGTAGATGGTTCGTTTTCATTATTGGGAGAATTTGTTGGTGCTAATTTCCCAGCAGGACCTCTAAATGATTTAATTGTAAATGGAATAATTGCTGGTATTGGGGGTATTGTGATTTTCTTACCACAGATTATTATTCTATTCTTGTTCATTTCCCTGATGGAAGAAACTGGATATATGTCTCGTGTTGTATTCTTGATGGATAGATGGCTGAAACCTTTCGGTTTGAATGGTAAATCTGTAATTCCATTGATGTCAGGCGTAGCCTGTGCTATTCCAGCGGTAATGTCTGCACGTAACATTGAAAATCCAAAAGAACGATTGCTGACTATGTTGGTAACACCTTTTATGACTTGTGCAGCGCGATTGCCAATTTATATTGTTATTATAGGATTGGTCATCCCGGAGACAGAAGTATTAGGCTTCAATCTACAAGGTATTACCTTATTCGGAATGTATATTTTGGGTATTTTAGGTGCGCTATTTTCTGCGTTAGTGCTTAATAAAATAATCAAATCTGTGCGTAACTCCTACTTGATTTTCGAATTACCAACGTACAAGTTACCGGATTTCAAAAACGTATTGAATACCGTCTGGGAAAAATCATTAGGCTTTCTTCTAGGCGCTGGTAAGATTATATTAGCCATTTCAATTATCCTTTGGGTATTGGGTAGTTTCGGTCCAAATGATCGTTTCTCAGATCCTGAAAAATACATTGCAGTCGAAAAACCAGAACTTTCTGAAGATGAAATCGCAAATGAAGTTTCGGCTTACCAGATGGAATATTCCTATTTAGGCTATTTGGGTAGAGGAATTGAACCCGTAATTCGTCCTTTAGGATACGATTGGAAAATAGGTATTGGTTTGATAGCATCCTTTGCCGCTCGTGAAGTATTCGTGGGAACTGTAGCTGTAGTTTACTCTTTGGGGGCTGATGTGGACATCGAAGATGAAGACCAAAAACAAACACTATTCTCGCGTATGAAATCTGAAATCAATAAAAATACAGGTGAACCAACCTATAATTTTGCAACAGGAATTTCGTTATTATTATTCTACGCATTTGCAATGCAATGTATGGCTACAATAGGAGTTGTTCGTAAAGAAACAGGCTCTTGGAAGTGGACAGCGATTCAGACTGGATTTATGACTGGATTGGCTTACATCGCGGCGTTGTTAGCGTATCAACTTTTAAAATAGAATACTATGTCATTAACTATTCAATACATCATCATCGCTGTCATCTTTATTATGGCCGTGATCACTTTGGTTCGGAAATTTTTGCCTAGCAAATCCAAATCGCAAAGCGGATGTGGTCAAGGCTGTGGATGCGATATGACTAAAACTAGTACTAAAAACATATAACAAAAAATGGCTTTGATGTATTTCAAAGCCATTTCTTTTTGTGTAAAGTAATATTTTATTTTTTCTCTCCGACTAATGTGATATCTAATACAAAATCATCTTCGATAGCACCATCACCCAACCCAGAGAAAATGCTTCCCGAGCGATACTTTACATCGTACAACGTACGATTTACTTTTACGCCAGTAGCTTTCGCAATAACAACATCTTTTCCGTATGTAATTTCCGCAGGAAAAGTTAAATCTTTCGTAATCCCTTTAATAGTCATCTTGCCCGAAATCTGCGCCACATTTTTATCTGTCTTTACTGAAGTAATAGTAAAAGAAGCCTTTGGAAATTTTTCAACATCAAAGAAATCTGGATTTTTCAAATGCGCAACCAACCTTGGTGAAGCCTTTTCTGATGAAATAGAAGTTGCGTCCATTACGATTTCACCCGATTTCAAATTTTTATTGGCAAATACCAAAGAACCTTTTGAAACTAAGATGGTTCCTTCTGTATTACCACCAACAATTTTCTTTCCAGCCCAATTTACTAATGACTTACTCCGATTCACTACAAAAGTTTCTGATTTTTGCGCATAAGCAAATACAGTAAACATGACGAATACTGCGAGTAAGATTTTATGTTTCAACATATATTTAAATTTTATTATTTAGTAATTCCTTCTAGTTTTAAAATAAACGCCCATTCCAAAGCTTGATCTTTCAAGTAATCGAAGCGTCCAGATGCTCCACCATGACCAAAATCCATATCCGTTTTTAACAAAATTACGTTATCCCCTTTTTTCTTAGTTCTCAACTTCGCAACCCATTTTGCAGGCTCGAAATATTGAACTTGGCTATCGTGCAATCCTGTTGTTACCAACAGATTTGGATATTCTTTCTCCTCAATATTTTCGTATGGAGAATAGGACTTCATGTATTCATACGCTTCCTTATTGTTTGGATTCCCCCATTCATCGTATTCGTTTGTGGTCAAAGGAATCGTCTCATCCAACATGGTATTTACGACATCTACAAAAGGTACAGCTGCAATTACGCCATTCCAAAGATCTGGAGCCATATTAATCACCGCACCCATCAACAATCCCCCAGCACTACCACCCTCGGCATACAAATGACCTTTGGACGTATATTTATTATCAATCAAATATTTACCACAATCGATGAAATCCGTAAATGTATTGATCTTTTTCATCATTTTTCCATCCTCGTACCATTGACGTCCCATTTCTTCTCCTCCACGGATGTGCGCAATAGCGTAGATAAATCCACGATTCAATAAAGACAAACGAATAGAACTAAAAGTTGGATCCATAGACGCTCCGTAAGAACCATAAGCGTAAAGGAATAATGGTGCAGAACCATCCTTCTTAGTCCCCTTTTTATATACCAACGAAATCGGAACTTGTGTACCATCTGTCGCTGTTGCGAAAGTACGTTCGGTCACATACTCCTCTGGGTTATATCCACCCAAAACCTCTTGTTGTTTTAACAAAGTTTTTTCCTTTGTTTTCATATTATAATCGAAAGTCGAGGAAGGCGTCACCATGGAGGTATAACCATAACGAACCACATCCGTATTATACTCAGCATTTGTACTTGAATACACCGTAAAAGCAGCTTCGCCAAAGTCCAAGTCATGAATAGAATTATCTGTTAAATTACGAATAGAAAGATTTGTTAAACCATTTTTACGCTCTGAAACAACTAAGAATTCTTTGAATTCGTCAATTCCTTCAATTAACACATCATTTCTATGCGGAATAAAATCTTTCCAATTTTCTTTAGCGGTCTTATCTAATGGTGTTTCAACAATTTTAAAGTTTTTAGCACCATCCGCGTTTGTTCGAACTAAGAATTTATCAGCCAAAGGTGTCACAGAATATAGCACATCCTTCACGCGTGGTTGGAATACATTAAAGATTCCATTTGGGGTATCGGAAGGCAAGTAACGAACCTCTGAACTCATTGTACTTTGGGACTGAATAAAGATATATTTACCATCTTTAGACTTGCCTACGCCGATGTAATTTGTATTATCTTTTTCCTCGTACACTGTAGCGTCTTGGCTCGCATCTGTGCCCAATGTATGGCGTTTTATTTTTTCAGACAAAAGCGTCACTGGGTTTTTAGATGTATAAAATAAGGTCTTATTATCAGCAGCCCAAGTAGCACCCCCACTCGTACGTGTAATTCTATCTGCATAGATTTCGCCTGTCTCGAGATTCTTAATATGCAAGACATATTCTCTTCGAGAAACTTCATCTACTCCAAACACCAATAATTTATTGTCTGGGCTCACCGAAGCGCCACCAATTGCATAATAAGGTTTGCCTTCAGCCATCTTATCTACATCCAGCAAAATCTCTTCTGGTGCATCCAACGAACCTTTCTTACGGCAGTATTTATAATATTGTTTTCCTTCTTCAGTACGGTTGTAATAATAATAACCATTGTAGAAATATGGTACAGACTCATCTTTCTCCTTGATGCGCGATTTCATCTCTTCAAAAAGCTGCTGTTGAAAATCTTCGGTTCCATCCATCATTTCCTTTGTGTACGCATTTTCAGCTTCTAGGTATTTGACTACATTCGCAGAATCTGGTCCTTTTTTGAAAAAATCATTCAGCCAATAATAATTATCGACAACTGTATCTCCATGTATTATACGGTTATGCGGTTTGATATCCGCTAGGGGTGCCTGAGCTTCAGGCCATGTGACAGATGACTTTTCTGCTTTTTGAGAACATGACACCCCTGCCAAACTTAAAATTATCATCCAATTATTTTTTGAGGCGAACATAGTTAAAATATTAAGGGTAATAAATTTTACCTAAAATTATTTATATTTAAAGATTACTATCTTGTACAAGTTAAGAAAAAAGAGAATTTTATATTTGCAATATTTAAGTTACATCTAATTTTTTACCTTTTTTTAACATCTTACTGGCATAATAATAGCACTATATTTGTTCGAATTTTATTTAAATTGAAATATGCGTAATATAAAACTTCTAATTGCTTTATTCGGTATTAGTATACTCCCTCTTTCAAGTATCGCACAAGATAAAAAAGACAAAGCTCCAGCTAATTGGTACAATTTAGATTATAAATCAGATGGCATCATGGGTGTAAGTACAGAAAAAGCCTATGAACTGCTGAAAGGTAGAAAAGCAACTCCTGTAATCGTTGCCGTAATCGATGGTGGTGTAGATGTCTACCACGAAGACTTGAAAGATGTACTTTGGATCAACAAAAAAGAGTCTAATAAAAACGGAAAAGATGATGATAATAACGGCTATATTGATGATAAATATGGTTGGAACTTTATTGGTAACGCTAATGGCGAAAATGTTAATTACGATAACCTAGAAGTTACACGTTTGATAGCAAAATACGATCCCTTATATGCTTCTGTATTGCCCACAACAAAACTAAATGAGGCACAACGTCGTGAATTTGTTAATTATCAAAAAATGATTTCAGATTATACGACCAAGTATGATGAAGCAAATTTTGGGAATACGAACTATGGTAGGCTAAAAATGAATGTGGACAAATTTGTTGCTGAAATTGGAAAAGAGCCGAAAGATATAACGAAAGCGGATATTGACAATTACAAATCGGAGAATAGAGATATCAAAACTGCACTTTCCGTTATCAAAAGAGCGACAGAGAAAGATAGCTTTGAAAAATTCTACGAAGACATCAAAGAAGCTGATGAGTATTATGGCGCACAGATTAAGTATCATTTGAATAAAGAGTTTGATCCTCGCCATATCGTAGGTGACAACTATGAAGATGCTACAGAAAGATACTATGGAAACCCAGATGTAAAAGGTCCTGATGCAGGCCATGGTACACACGTGGCTGGTATCATTGCGGCTAAACGCAATAACAATATTGGTATCAATGGTATCGCTGATAATGTTCAAATTATGTCATTACGCGTAGTTCCTAATGGTGATGAGCGTGATAAGGATGTCGCAAATGGTATTCGTTATGCGGTCGATAATGGGGCAAAAATCATCAACATGAGTTTCGGTAAAGGTTATTTTTACAATAAAGAAGCGGTAGATGAAGCGATTCGCTATGCGCAAGAAAAAGATGTTATGCTCGTGCATGCCGCAGGTAATGATGCTAAAGATATTGACATCAATCCAAATTATCCTTCTAAGTACTTCACCAACAAAGAAAATGCCGTAACTGGTGAAGCGAACAATTACCTAACCGTTGGTGCTACGTCTTGGAAAGTTAATGATGAATTGTTAGCAAACTTTTCAAATTTTGGTTATAGATCTGTAGATTTATTTGCTCCAGGGGTTGAAATTAATTCTACGATGCCAGAAAATAAATACAAAGAGCAACAAGGAACAAGTATGGCAGCTCCAGTTGCTTCAGGTGTTGCGGCATTATTACGAGCATATTACCCACAATTATCTGCTAAAGAGGTTAAAGAAATACTTATGAAATCCGTTACCAAAGTTGATCAAAAAGTTAAAATCAAAAAAGATGGTAGCACTAAAAAAGTTTACTTGGATGAAATCTCTGTGAGTGGTGGAATAGTGAATGCATATAATGCAATAGTAGAAGCTAATAATTATATAAATTCGAAAAAGTAAAAAAAAGTTAAATTTCTCACAATAAAGCAAATGTTACTACGTTTATATAATAAATAATCAATTGCTTATGGTAGAAAACTTTACTCAAACAGAAGAAAAAACTTACACTAACGATGTAGAAAATAAAATTGAAGACAAATTCGAAGCAAAAATTAAAGAGGAAATCAAAAATTTAGGTATAGAACCAAATCAATCTACGATTGATAACATTCTTCAATATTCAAAATCGTTTAGTAAGAAATAAATACAAAGTCTCTAAAATTTAGAGACTTTGTTATTTTCCATACATAATGTATAAAGTTTATCTTTGTATATGTTGAAAAAAGACAGATACAAAGCTTTTGTAGAATACTTTTCTACGCATAATCCCGATGCTCAGACAGAACTTCATTATAGTAATCCTTTTGAATTACTAATTGCGGTAATACTTTCTGCACAATGCACTGATAAACGTATCAACCAAATCACACCCGCATTATTTGAGCGGTATCCAACACCAGAATCTTTAGCTGAAAGTTCAGTCGAAGAAGTTTTTTCCTATATTCGTTCGGTAAGTTACCCAAATAATAAAGCGAAACATTTAGTTGGCATGGGACAAAAGCTCCTATCCGAGTTCAACGGCGTAGTACCAGAAAAGATTGAAGATTTGGTAAAATTACCTGGTGTAGGGAGGAAAACAGCTAATGTAATTTCATCTGTAGTTTATAACAATCCAGCAATGGCAGTAGATACGCACGTTTTTCGTGTTAGTAATCGGTTAGGATTAACGACAAGAGCTACAACCCCATTAGCTGTAGAAAAACAATTGGTAAAATTTCTTCCAGTTGAGACAATTAAGGTTGCTCATCATTGGTTGATTTTACATGGTAGATATACTTGTTTAGCACGAAGACCAAAATGTGAGATGTGCCCAATTACTCATTTTTGCAAGTACTTTGAAAAAACATATAAAACAAAAGTTATCAACAACGTAGAACAATAACAATTTTCCTTGTATTTTTAGTGTCATTACACTAAACTAATTTTTTTAGTAAAAAGTTTTGTAAATAAAAAATATAATCTTACTTTTGAATCGTTAATACTAAAAATATGAGCAACGCAGATAAATTAAAAGCATTACAGCTTACTCTAGATAAATTAGAAAAATCTTATGGTAAAGGTACCATTATGAAATTAGGTGATTCGGCTGTCGAGCCGATTGCAGCTATTTCTACTGGTTCTTTGGGATTAGATATTGCATTAGGTATTGGTGGTGTACCAAAAGGCCGTATTATAGAAATCTATGGACCTGAATCATCTGGTAAAACAACTTTAGCTACACATATCGTTGCAGAAGCGCAGAAAAAAGGCGGTATTGCTGCTATTATAGATGCTGAACATGCTTTTGACAAGTACTACGCACAAAAATTAGGTGTTGATGTAGAAAACTTATTGATTTCTCAGCCTGATAATGGTGAGCAAGGACTAGAAATTGCGGACAACTTAATTCGTTCAGGAGCTATTGATGTTATCGTTATAGACTCTGTGGCTGCATTAGTTCCTAAAGGTGAAATAGAAGGTGAAATGGGTGATTCTAAAATGGGTCTTCAAGCACGTCTAATGTCTCAAGCCTTGCGTAAATTAACAGGTACAATTTCTAAAACAAACTGTTGTTGTATATTTATCAACCAATTACGTGAAAAAATTGGTGTTATGTTTGGCAACCCAGAGACTACTACGGGTGGTAATGCCTTGAAATTTTATGCTTCAGTACGTCTAGATATTCGTCGTACTTCGCAGATTAAAGATTCTGACGAGGTATCTGGTAACCGTGTAAAGGTTAAAATTGTTAAAAATAAAGTTGCTCCTCCATTCCGTATTGCTGAATTTGACATTATGTTTGGTGAAGGTATCTCTAAAGTGGGCGAAATTATAGACTTAGGAGTAGAATACAACATTATCAAAAAAGCAGGCTCTTGGTTTAGTTATGGTGACACAAAATTAGGTCAAGGTCGTGATGCAGTTAAAAATTTACTTTTAGATAATCCTGATTTAGCAGATGAATTAGAAGCTAAAATTAGAGCTGAGGTAAGTGGTGAGGCGTTGGATCAAGCCATCTTAAATAATGAAGAATAACAATCCTTAATATGTTTTAAAAGGAGCTTTCTAGAATTAGTAAGCTCCTTTTGTATTTATGTTATTACTACAACAAGACGCAAAGCAATTTATCCAGCCATTTCAGTTTAATTAAACCCAGATTACGCAATAGAAAAAAATAGTTAATTTAGAGATTTAAAATCCAACTGCGTAGCAGTAGAAAAAAGTGC
>NZ_WUQY01000049.1 GCF_009829085.1 Sphingobacterium bovisgrunnientis | reverse complement strand
CTTTTACCCATACTTACTTTGTTTGTTTCGCAACTTCAAAGTTAGCTAAAGGGTTGGTGATTGCGCCAACCTTTTTTAATCTTTACCGGACACTAGTGATTTATATTGAAATGAAAGAGAGCTGAAATTTTTTTCAGCTCTTACTTTTTAATATTAGAATATAAACTTAGTACTCAAGAAATTGGATTTATTATTTTCAATAATTTGATTGAGTAATTGCTTGTTTTGAGGCGTTGCTTTTGTTGCTACAATAGACCTAATTGAAAATGATCGTAATGCATCCCTTACCGACAATGTTCCTTCAGCACTGTCTTTTCGACCCGTGAATGGGAAACTATCTGGTCCGCGTTGACATTGACTATTGATATTGACTCTGCCGACTTGATTAACCAAAGGAGAAATTAATGATGTAATCACTTCATCATCATTACTAAACAAACTTACTTGTTGGCCATGCGAAGAATTTATTACATATTCTATAGGTTCATCAATGTTGTCATAAGGAACAATTGGAATTATAGGTCCAAATTGTTCTTCTCTGTAAATTTTCATGTTCTGATTTACAGGATACACAACTGCTGGATAGAATAATGATTCGCAAATTTCGCCACCTTGTTCATTGATGACAGATGCACCATGTGCAATGGCATCATCAATACAATCTTTTAAGTATTGTGGTTTATTTATTTCTGCAAGCGGCGTTATTGTTACGCCTGATTCCCAAGGCATACCAATTTTTACCTTTTTTAATTCGCTTTTCAACTTATCAAGGAAAGGATTTACGACTTTACGATCTACAAATATGATTTTCAATGCTGTACAACGTTGTCCATTGAAAGATAATCCTCCCATAATAGTTTCTTGAACTGCAAGATCCAAATCAGCTTTTTGATCAATAATCGCTGCATTTTTAGCATCAAGACCTAGAATAGCACGTAGTCTATTTACTTTAGGGTGCAATTTTTTAAGGTCATTCGCTACTTTACTTGAACCGATTAATGCCAATACATCAATCTTTCCAGATTTCATTAGATCAGGAACAATTTTGTTTCCGCGACCATAAATTGTGTTTACCACACCTTTAGGGAAACTTGTTTTGAAAGCTTCTAATAATGGTGAAAATAATAATGTACCATGCTTAGGTGGTTTGAATAGAATTGTATTACCCATTACTAAAGCTGGTATAAGCGTAGTAAATGTTTCATTTAATGGATAATTGAAAGGGCCCATACACAATACAACCCCAAGCGGAGCGCGTCTTACTTGAGCGATGATTCCTTGCTCTATTTGAAAACGAGAAGATTCTCTATCAAGATCTTTTAACTCTTGGATGGTGTCGTACATATATTCTACTGTACGGTCAAATTCTTTGTTCGAATCAGCAAATGATTTACCAATTTCCCACATGATTAACTTCACAACGATATCTTTTTTAGCTATCATTTTCTGTGTGAAATTTTCTAAGCATTCGATACGTTGTTCGACACTCATGGCAGGCCATTCACCTTTGCCGTAATCGTAAGCTTTTACCGCAGCATCAAGTGCTTTTTGTGATTCCTCCACTGTCGCAAGAGGATAACTCCCGATACGTTTGCGATTAATACCATCTGCGGATTTTACACAAATAGGAGAGTAGACATCGTTCACTTCACCATGCCAAGTAATCATTTCTCCATCGCAAAGGAATTCGCGTTGATTTACTTCTTCTGGCAACATAAAGTCGCTAGGAATCTCGTCTTCACTCGGAAAGACGTTTTGTAATTCAAGTTTCATTTTAAATTGAATTTATAACTGTTTAATAATGTTTAGGTCAATGCTAAGTCGTCAGATAAGACTGTCGCAGATTATAGGCAAATTAATACTTAATTAAAATCTATGACTGTTTTAATCCCAGACTTTAGGTTTTCGGGCTTATTCCTTAGATAAGTGACCGCATTTTCAAAAGGAACTCTTTTGGTGATAAAGTCTTCAGCTTTTAAAGACTTATTCAAAAATTTAAATATAATGTCATTAAAGTAATCTCGAACAGCATTTCGGCTACTCATTAACGTTCCCTCACGTTTATGGAATTCAGGATGGCTGAATACAATATCTTGGTTTTGAATGCCAACTAATACATAACGCCCACCGTGAGCCATGTAATTGAATGCCTCATTTATAATTTTTACATTTCCACTTGCATCAAATATTAAAGTAGGCATATTGCCACTTGTTAAGTTGGATAGATTATCAGCGATATCATCACCTATTGGATTCAGTATATAATCTGCGCCTAATCGTTTTGCATGAGCCAAACGCGAGCAGTCGACATCCATTGCAATTATTTTAGCACCACTTAGTTTAGCTAATTTAATAATACCTAATCCTATTGTTCCGGCACCAATAACAAATACAAACTCACCAGGAATTACCTGCGCTCTTCGAATAGCATGCGCTCCAATCGCAAGTGGTTCAACCAATACGAGTTGATCATAAGTCAAGCCCTTTGAATAAATCAAAGATGCTGTAGGAACGACTATGTACTCGGACATGGCGCCATCTGTATGTACACCCAATACTCTCATGTCTGTAGCACAATTGGGTTTACCCATTTTGGAAGCATTATCTATTCCTTTTGTCAGATATGGCACTAACGTCACTTTGTCTCCAGGAGCCAAATCTACAGCATCGCCTTCTACATACTCAGCCGCTATTTCGTGTCCCAAGACACGAGGATATGTAAAATATGGTTGCTGGCCAGCAATGGCGTGTATATCTGTACCACATATACCCACTCTTTTTATCTTAATTAATGACTCACCAATTTTTGGTGTCGGAATAGCATGTTCGGTATACGATAACTGGTTCGGATTTTCACATACAAGCACTTTCATCATATCATTTGAAAATTTATGATTATAAAAAACTTTGCATTATTTACAATCTCAAATCTCATCAAAAAAAATGCAATAATTAAAATTAAACAACGAAATCGTTGCCAAAATCATAAAAACTATTTTTTGAAAGGATCGAAATATTTAATTATACCAACATATGAAGGGGGGAACTTTGAAGATTTATATAGCTTTCTGCTAGAAAATAGTCAGTATAACAAGCTTAAAGATAATATTGTATAAAGATCCGCTAATTACTAACACTCAATTAAACTCTATTTTCAGTTTATTTGAAAAAATATCATCACAAGAAATTAGCTGACTTGATTAAATTACCAAAAGTGAATTTGGGGAGAAATAGTTTTAATGCTTATCTTTTCGAAAAATCATAATTTAATTCAAGAATATTCCATGCACAAAAGTATAAGGATTTACGATTACGATTCTTCTGTTGGACATATTAAGCTGAATGATCCTTATTATTATGTTATTTTATTAAAGCATGTAAAATCCATTTCTATCAATTTAGTAGCATACAAAACTGCAGATTTTACGGTCTTATTTTTAACACCTTATCAATTACTAAACATAGAATTACCATCGAATTCTATGGTAAAGGTATTGCAGTTTCATGCTGATTTTTACTGCATAGAATACCATAAGAAGGAAGTGGCGTGTAATGGTGTGCTGTTCAACAATATTTTTGAACGACCTCTAATTGATACATCCTCAAATTTCATTGCTGAAACGTATGTTTTATTCAATCATATACAAAGTATTCAAGTTGCGAAAGAGTCTTATAATCTTTCTATCATGAAAGCGTATTTGCAATTGATATTAGCACTATGCAATAAGGAGATGTTGCTACAAAGACAGGATTATGCTCCTAAGTCCAGTATTGTTTTAGCTGATTTGCGCAATGTGATTAATGCTAATTTTATTGAACAGAGATCTGTTCAGTTCTACGCTGATTATTACAGGATGAACTTGAACAGTTTTAGTAAGCGCGTCAAGCTCGAATATGACAAATCCCCTCTGGTTTTAATTCAAGAACGATTAATATTAGAAGCCAAAAAACTACTTCATCTTACGTATAAAAGTATCAAAGAAATAGCTTTCATATTAGCATTTGAAGATGTTTTCTATTTCAGTAGATTTTTCAAAAAACATGTCGGGGTTTCTCCCAAAATATTTAGAGAAGAGGTAGGCATTGCAGAAATTGCTGAAAAGTCCATAGATTGATTTTATTTGTCCATTTATACTGCCTCATGAAAGTTCTAATTTAGCGTAGCTTATATTTAGGACTTATGAAATCTATACTTACTTTTTTTGCACATTCAACAATTTCTTATACTCATTTTTTGCGCATCGCAATATTTGTCGTGATGGCATGGATTGGTGGCTTGAAAGTTTTTCACTATGAAGCGGATGGGATAGTGCCGTTTGTGATTAATAGCCCGTTTATGAGTTTTTTCTATTCAAAGACAGATGTTATGGCTTATAACAATGATGGTGTTTTGGTGAAAGAATATAACCTGCATAAAAATCCTGAAGGCTTAGTTGTAAAGAAAAATATAGAATGGCATACTGAAAATGGAACTTATGTATTTTCTTATGGCTTGGGATTAGTGATTTGTATTATCGGTATCTTGGTATTACTTGGGATTTGGTTTCCAAAAATTGGGTTTTGGGGAGGTGTATTCACATTCGGGATGTCTATTGTTACGCTCTCTTTTTTGATTACTACTCCCGAAGTATATGTACCCAATTTGGGAGGTGATTATCCAACGCCACATTATAGTTTTCCATACCTTTCTGGAGCTGGTCGTTTGGTGTTGAAAGATATTATAATGATGGGAGCAGGGTTAATAATTGCGTCAGAATCAGCTAAACAGTGGCTGAAAATTAAAACTACTTAACAAATCAAAGTTATATTTTTAAATTCCTGCGGAGTCATTTGCACATGTCTTTTAAAGAATTTTGTGAAATTGGAATTGTGTGACGCTGGTATTTATTAATAATACCAATTCCAAATAGCCATTATGCTTGTGTGCTTGCGTAGGTCTTTTATTGTTGTCAAATTCAGCAACTTTTATAAGTTTATTCGATTGAATATTATCTTTAACAATGATTTGTTTGCTCTTCATGAATATGTGTTGAAATGTGTCCAACATACAAATCATTTTGAATAATAAATCTATCTTTACTAATTGCCATTTGTGCTAAGAAATGAATTGAATTTTAAAGGAATTCACATAAACTAAAGATTTGCAGATGTGCGAATTGAATTTCAAATCAAAAATATAAAAACCTATGAAAACCATTTTGTTTACAATTTTTCCCATTGCTTTATTTGTTTCGATATTACTTCCGGCAAGCGCTCAAGAACCTTGGATTGGTAGAACCACTGGAGACTTGCCTTATATGGAATATAGTGATGGTATGGTTAGATTAGGAGCTGATAAAATGACTTTTATTGATTCTGCAGTCCGATTGGTAGTCATAGATTCAGTAGAAAATAGATATAAAGTCAAGTTATCCGAAAATTGGCAAGCGTATATCCCTAAACGCTTTATTAAGCGTGGTTTTGAAGGGTTAGAAGCTAAAGTCACTACTAATTTTTTAACTGGTTCTTGGCATTTGTCTGCCAAAGAAAAGTATGACGTACTGACTGTCGCGCTACATGATCGACTTCCATATAGAAGTTTTCAGTTAGTAGAACCCAATAAAATCGTTATTGATATTTTTGGAGCTGTTTCAAACACTACATGGATTACTCAATTAAGAAATGCACAGATAGTCAAGAATGTTTACCGTGAGCAGCTGGAGAAAGATGTTTTCCGAATACATATCGATTTGAGAGGTACTCAAAATTGGGGCTATAGCGTTAATTATAGCAATAAGTCTCTGCGAATATCTGTTAAACATGCTCCCTCAAAATCAGGTATAAAGAATCTATTTATTGCCATAGATGCTGGTCATGGGGGGAGTGCGAAAGGGGCTGTTAGCCCATATGGTACAGAGGAGAAAATATATAATTTGTTGTTTGCGAAAGAATTGGAAGGATTATTACGCAAGAAGGGTGTGAAAAATGTGTATTTGACCCGAAGCGAAGATGTGGATATTGCTACTACAGATCGCGTGCTTAAATTAAAAGAGGTAAAACCCGACTTGCTTATCAGCTTACATTTTAATGCATCATCTAGATCCGAGGTGAATGGCGTAAGCACCTATTACCACCATATGGGGAGTAGAGAAGTCTCTAAATATATTTTAGACGAAATGTTAGATTTAGGATTGAATGAATTTGGATTGATTGGTAATTTCAATTTTTTACTAAATTCTCCAACAGAATACCCGAATAGTTTGGTTGAAATCGCTTTCTTAAGTAATCCAGAAGATGAGAAACGAATACTTGACGAAAAATTCCATAAACAGACTGCTGACAAGATTTATAGAGGAATCGTAAAATGGTTGAAAGAAGTCCAATAGCATTTAATTCCTATGTTGAGTTCGTCAATTTTGAAGATTGATATTTCTTTTCTGCTATTAGAAATAATGTAGTGATAAAGTTTATGTCGTGTCTTATGTTTTTCTATTAATTTAAATTATTATAACGAAATATTTATTTTTTTATAGCAAATTAGATAACCTTTGAAAAACTTAATTCCTATGACTGACCAAAATATAATTATTTTGCTTGTATTAGCTATTGTTATCAGTAAGATAATAATTGGATTTTTAATTTACTTTTTGGTAAAAAGAAATAAAGAACTAAAATCGGAGCGAAAATTATTGTCTGAACACAATCAAATTCTAAAAAATCATGTAGAGATAATTGAAAACCAAAAGGACGAATTAAAAGATGCTGAAAAATTTAAATTAAAAATTCTTTCCATTGCTTCTCATGATCTTCGAACTCCTTTTAACGATTTGAACATGATGTTTGATAATTTTAGTTTATTAGAATCTAGACCTGATATTATCAAGGAATCTATGAAGGAGGTGAAAGGACAGATCTGTGTGGTTCAAGAAACTTTGGATAATATATTATCTTGGACAATAGCTCACCTCAAAAAATTAGAGAATCACGCGCAAGAAGAAATTAATATTACAAAACATATAAATTCCATTGTGGATTTGTATGATTTAAGAATTAGGCAAAAGAGAATTAAAGTAAAATTTTGTATGCTGAAAGATTACTTCACTATGGGTAATGCAGAAACTTTCAATTTTGCTATGCGAAACTTGCTTAATAACGCAATAAAGTTTAGTCCTACTGATTCTGTAATTGAAATTAAAATTTCTAAAAACGGTAATACAGGGCGAGTTTCTTTATATGATCAGGGTATCGGAATGGATTCCAACAAAATTGATCGAATAAACTCAGGTGAGTATCACCATAGCGAAGTTGGTACGAATCAAGAGAAGGGGTCTGGAATTGGTCTTGCTTTGTGTAAGGAATTATTAAAAAAGCAAGGTTGGATTCTCCGAGTCGATAGTTTATTAGGAAAAGGTACTGAAATGCAACTTATTCTTCCACTTCAAAAATCCGCATATAGTGACAATTAATTATTATAGCCCTAATGTTTTCCTTAGGATTTTTTTACCAAAGCTCAATAATTTAGACCAAAATAGTGTTTGTTACAATGAACTAAAAGCAAATTATTACAAATATTATTTTTGCATTATGTATTATATATACATATATTTATTGCCGATTAAAAGTTGTAGATAGCCAATAATTTATTTTTGTGAAAAGTATCAATTTCAAAGATTTGGAAGATGACGAGTTGTTAAATTTATTTAACAATGGATTTTATGATGCTTTTACTGAAATTTATATACGATATAGTCCTGAATTATATAGGCATGCACTACGGATGTTGAATGATAAAGAATCTGCTCAAGATGTTATTCAGGAAGTGTTTACTAATTTATGGATTAATAAGTCTTCTATAAATTTTAAATCTTCTCCTAAGAATTATTTGTATACATCTGTTCGAAACAAAATACTCGATTTAATAGCAAAAGAGAAATCTCAAACAAAATATATAGCATCTCTAGAAGATTTTATTCACAATGGAAATTACATTACAGATAATTTGATCAGAGAGAAAGAATTGGCTGCAGTTATTGAGCAAGAGATAACGAATTTGCCTCCAAAAATGCGTGAAGTATTTGAATTAAGTCGCAAAGAATATAAGTCATATGCTGATATTGCTCAAGAATTGAACATGGCAGAAAATACTGTCCGCAAACATATTACTAAAGCTTTAAGTAAGTTGAGACCTAAGATTTCAGATTATTTAGCTATAGCTTTCATCCTAAAATATTTTATTTAAAAAAAATCTTTCCCGAGTACTACTATCAATTTAATTATTCGTCTTATATATTGTAACGGGTATAATCCCTAAATATATGATGACCAATCAGACAGCAAAAGAATTATTAGATAAGTATCATTCAGGTACCATTACTGATGAGGAATTGGCTATTTTAGAAAGTTGGTATGTTCAACAAGCTAAGAATAGTTCTGAGTTTCAAATGTCTGAAAATGACATTGAGCAAGACTTATTGAAAATATCAAAAAACTTCCTGCTATTCAAAGAGGATAATTCGTATATGCCCTTTTATAATCGAAAAAATGCATGGACTCTTGCCGCCTCTATATTAGTGATTTTCTCACTAGGTATCTCATATTTATTCTTTCGAAATCAACCTGAATTAGCGACATCAACAATTGCCGTTAACGAAGTCGATAATAAGAATGATGATGTTATTATTCCAGGTAACAATAGAGCAATTTTGACCCTAGGTGACAACTCACAAATTGTTCTTGATGATTTGGAGTCAGGTAATATACATACAAATAATGGTGTCAAAATCAGCAAAGCTCCAAATGGTCAATTGCTTTATGATATAAGTTCAATTGCGAAGAATGCTGACATTGGTGATAATTATAACACAATAACTACACCAGCAGGTGGAGAGTATCAGGTTAAATTATCAGACGGTACTACGGTATGGCTTAATGCTAAATCGTCTATTAAATTCCCCACTATATTTACAGGTATTGAGCGTCAAGTTGAAATCACTGGTGAAGTATATTTTGATGTGTCGCATAATGCCAAGAAACCATTTATAGTTAAGTCTGGTGACCAAACTGTAAAAGTCTTAGGAACACAATTCAACATTAATTCATATTCAAAAGAAAAAGGTATCAAAACGACGTTGATTGAAGGGTCAGTGCTCGTAAAATCTAATTTGAAAAATTTGAGTAAAGTATTGAAACCAGGCCAAGAATCACTTTTAGATCAAAATCATCAAAAGTTTTCTATTAATAGGGTAGATCTTGAACGTGTGGTTGCATGGAAGAATGGCTATTTCATTTTTGAGAATGAAGAGTTAGAAGATATCATGAATCAAATTGCAAGATGGTATGATGTTGAAATTGAGTATACGAATATTAATAAGAGAACGCAATTCGGAGGAGCAATTTCGAGATATAGAAAACTTGAAGATGTATTGAATCTTTTGGAATTGACCGATAAAGTAAAGTTTAAAATTCAAGGAAGGAGGATCATAGTGATGAATTAAAAATTTACTTTTCATAAGATGAATTTATATAAAAAAGTCTTGAAGTGCTGGAACACCACAAGACTAAAGATAGGTTCGTTTAATTTTACTGCTTAGATAAAATAAATTATAAACCCAATTTTTAAAGTTATGAAATTTAATTGTTTAGTTCCTAATAGGGTAACCTATTTGAGCTATAAAAATTTGTTGATTATGAAATTGACCTTAGCACTCGTTTTAGTTTGCTTTTTTCAATCGATTGCGAATACTAATGCACAGCGTATCACACTAACAGAACAAAACGCTTCACTTGAGAATATATTGAACAAAATTAGAAAGCAAAGTAAATATGATTTTGTATTTCATTCTTCTGATATAAGACAAGCAAATCTAGTGACTATATCTGTTAAAGATGCCTCTTTACAAGATGCTTTGAATTTGGTATTGGCAAATCAATCCTTAACATATGTTATTAAGGATAAGGCTGTCGTTATTAAAAAAGCTCCGCAATCTGAATTAATAGATATTAAAGGAACTGTGTTAGATGAAACTAATGCTCCTATGTCTGGTGTAAACGTGAAAGTGAAGACTGGACAGGAAGCTACTTCTACGGACGCTAGTGGAGGCTTTGTCCTGAAAAATGTTAAAAGGAATGCAGTTATTCAGTTTTCGTTTTTAGGATACGAAACTCTTGAAGTTTCAGCAACTGCTAATATGAATGCGATTCAACTTAAGAGAATGAATTCTGATCTTGACGAAGTCGTAGTAGTGGGTTATGGTACAATGCGTAGAAGTGATCTTACAGGTTCAATCGCTAGTATAAAACCAGACGAAAAAGATGCTTCCAAATCACTTTCTGTTGATAATTTAATTCAAGGTAAGGTAGCTGGTGTGAATGTAAGCGGTGGGGTAGCAACGCCTGGAGCAGCACCAAATATTGTAATAAGAGGTGCTAATTCATTACGTGGAGATAATCAACCATTATATGTTATTGATAATATTCCGCAAGGTTCTGTAGGTTCTTTTGCAGGAAGTGCGCTTGGTAGTGGTGATTTTGATATTCAACAAAATCCATTGACAAATCTAAGTCCATCTGACATTGAAGATATTCAAATTTTAAAAGATGCCTCAGCAACTGCAATTTATGGCTCTAGAGGTGCAAATGGTGTTATCCTTATTACCACTAAAAAAGGAAAAGCTGGCGCTCCTAAAATAAACTTAACTTCTAATTATACTGTGGCTGAAGCGACACGTCTAAGACCTATGCTAAATCTAAAAGAATATGCTGACTACAGAAATGAAAAGAATGGTGGCACACCAGTTTTCTATAGAGAAGGTGAGGAGATTCGTTATGTGTTTGGTGGAGAAACCTATGACCCTAATATTGATTCGACTTACCGTGTCGTGCGAGGTAGAAATTGGCAAAACGAAATTTATGGAAATCCACTTTCTCAATCCTATAATTTATCTGTAAATGGTGGTGATAAAGTTAAATATTACATAGCCGGAGATTACAAGGATATTAAAGGTATTGTAAAAGAAACTGGATTGAAGCAAGGGGGATTACGCTTAAACTTAGGAGGTAATTTAACGCAAAAACTCACTTTTAATACGTCAATCTCAGCCAATCTAAAGACAAATAATATGATGGCTGGCGGAAATACAAAAGGTGGAGCTACAGGGTCAATCACTCGTTCGGCCATTGATTCTGCACCATTTGAAATGCCACCTGATGATCCTACTTTAGCTCAGAATGATGAACTACGTACCACCGCACTTGCATGGTTGACCGATTATGCTGATTTAGCAGATGAAAAATCTATTCGTGCTTCCGCTGATTTAACTTGGAATTTTGCAAAGGGTTTTTCATATGTTATGCGCACGGGGGGGAATATTTTGATGCAAGACCGTACAAAATGGTATGATGAAGGTATCTGGTTGGGCCTAAATAATAATGGTTATTTAGGAAATTCAAATCTCAATAGCAATAACTACACTTTCGAAAACTTAGTTAATTATAATGGTGATTTAGGTAAGATTGCTAAAATTTCTGCAATAGCAGGGGTTACTTATGACGATTACAATTGGTTAAATAGAAATATTCTTGCTTCTAACTTTGATTTCAAAGGTTTAGGAACAAAAGGTTTGCATATGGCGACTAATCAAACCATCGCTTCACCAAGTCAAAGTGATTACCAACTGTTGTCGTATTTAGGGCGTGTGAATCTATCTTTTTTGGAAAGCAAGTACTTGGTTACTTTGACGGCTCGCGCAGACGGTAGTAGTAAATTTATTCCTGAAAATAGATGGTCATTATTTCCTTCAGCAGCTGTTGCATGGAGAATTAATCAAGAAGAGTTTCTTAATTCTGCAACTTGGGTAAAAGATTTGAAACTTCGTGTTGGGTACGGTAAGACAGGTAGTCAATCTATTAATCCATATAATACAATTTATAACTATACACAAAGTAGAGAATATACCGACAGTAATGGTGCGTTGAATAAAGTAATCACTGTTTCGAATTTATCAAATAGCGACCTAATCTGGGAAACAACTTCAGCCTACAATGCTGGTTTGGATTTTAATTTCTTCAATGGCTTATTAGGTGGTACAGTGGAGTACTATTACAAAGAGACTTCCGACCTTTTAATAAATAAAAACTTAGCTCCATCTGCAGGTTTCTCCGCAATAACTGTGAACCAAGGTGCATTAAGTAATAGAGGTTTTGAATTGGCATTAAACAGTGACCTGATTAAAAATGACAATTTATTGTGGCAAATATCTGGAAACATTGGAACGAACGCCCGTAAAGTATTATCCTTGGGTTCTCCACTAATGGATCTAGGTACTGTCAAAGGATCTGGATATTTAGGTAATTCGATTGGGGATCATTTTGGTGTAGCCAATATATTTTTAGTAGATGAAGCGCCTGGATTATTTTATGGATTTAAAACAGATGGTATTATCCAAACTGGAGCGACAAATTTACCAACGACAACATTATTCAATATGTTGCCTGGTGAGATAAATGTAGTTGATACCAATGGGGATGGGGTCATCAGTGCTTTAGATATGACGATTATTGGTGATCCTAATCCAGATTTCAATTACGGTTTTCAAACATCGTTGAATTATAAGAAATTCCAATTTTCTACATCTTTCTACGGTGTAAAAGGTGGTAACATCTTGAATGGTAATATCCGTTACGAGCAAACTCCTGCGGCTAATACACCTAATCTGACTAACGAGGCATACAAGAATGCTTGGCGAGTAGATGCTCCTAACAATTTGTATCCATCGTTGACAAGTTCTGTTAAGAATTACATCTATGATCGATTTGTAGAAGATGGTAGCTTCTTAAGATGTAGTGATATTACATTGGGTTATACATTTGATAGCGCTTCATTAGGCGACAAAATAGGTTCTATAAACATTTTTGGATCAGTGAAAAATGCATTTATAATCACAAATTATTCAGGTTATGATCCCGAGATGCGAACTTTTTCTTTTGATGGTCTGCGTCCAGGAATCGATTTGAATTCATTTTCAAATCCTAGACAATTTGTGTTTGGTTTTAATGTTAAGTTTTAATGTGTACGACAATGAAAAAAATTATATATATATCGAGTCTTTTAGGTGTATTAAGTTTGACTTCATGTGAGAAGTTATTGGATGAAAAGCCAGAATATACGGTTAATAGTATTACCGCTTTTGATTCAGAGACATCGGCAAATATGGCATTGCAAGGCTGTTATGCCTATTTAACAGAGTATAATCTATACGGTCAAAATTTCCAAGAGCTTTTAGTTGGTCCAAGTGGGTTAGCATTTGGTCAAAATAACAATATTGGATATGCGGAATTCGTTTCATTAAATATTAGCGAAACGAATACTACAGTATCTCTAAGTTGGTCTGGACTGTATAAAGTAATTAGCGAATGTAACTATTTGATAGCTGGTGTGGAGAAAAGCAATTTGAGTGATGCTTTTAAAGGCCAGGCTATCGGTGAAGCGAGATTCTTAAGAGCGCTTTGTTACTTCAATTTAGCAAATCTTTTTGGCGGCGTACCGTTAAGAATTGATCCAACCACTTCAACAACTGTGGATTTACCAAAATCAACGCGTGAGCAGGTGTATGCCCAGGCTGAACAAGATTGGAAATATGCAGCGGAGAATTTAAATGCTGCAAAATCTTCTGGTCGTGCTAGTAAATACGCAGCGTATGCTTACTTGACCAAATTGTATTGGACACTTGCTAGTGCCGAAGGAGGTTCGTCTCCTAATTGGGCAAAAGCCAAAGAAATGGGCGATCAAGTCATCGCTTTAGGAGGGTATAATCTGGAGGATAAATTCTCTAAATTGTTTGAAAATAAATCATTGGGTTCTGTAGAGTCCATTTTTCAAATTAATTTTTCTTCAAATACCAATGGGTACGGTAATAGAGGGAATTGGGTGTTTTCTCCTACGAATTCTTCCAATCCGGGCATTTCATGGGCAAGATATCGTGCTTCGAAAGCTTTTTACGATCAATTCAGAGGAACATATCCAGATGATCCAAGGTTGGAGACCACATTTATGGTTCAATTTAAGCTAATTAAAACAAATAATACTGTTCATTATACTTATCCATATCTATATGGTGCGGCTACAACAAATACTTTAGCTACAGATTCAGTTAATTACACGACATTGGAAGATCCGACTAATCCGAAGGTGTCTGAACTTTCAGAGGCAATGCAAGTCGCATTTGTAAGAAATGGTGGAAGAGATTACAGCTGGCCATATTTTAAAAAACAGTATGATGCTGCTGCTATGGCACAGAATAGTAACAAAAATTTATTGGTGTATCGTTATGCTGACTTCTTACTTATTATGGCGGATGTAGAAAATGAATTAGGAAATAATTCTGAAGCTATTACTTTCATCAATAAAGTATTAACGAGAGCGCGTAATTCTGCTCCAAATAGAACTTATCCAAAGAACATAACAACGTCAACACAGGCAGAATTGCGTGATAAGATTTTCTACGAACGCTTGTTCGAGTTGGCAGGTGAATTTGACAATTTCACAGATGTTAGAAGACGTGGTGAAGCGTATTTCGCAAAAGTTCTGGAAAGGCATGATAACCATCATGTTACTAGAGCGCAGGTAGAATACAATAAATCCTTAAATAATAATCTAGCATTTATGGATTATTTAATATTGGAAAATGTAAACAAAAATGAACTTCTGAAAAGAAATTTATTGCTACCTATTCCAAGAAATGAATTGAATACTAATGGCGGTTTGACAAATGAAGACCAAAATTACGGTTATTAATATTAAAAAAAACCAAATATCCAACTCCTTAAAATAAGGCAGTTGGATATTTTATTTTCATTGAAAACGCTAACTAAGCATAATCTAAACTAATATATGTTATGAAAAACCTTTTAAGAATATCTCCATTATTATTTCTAGTCATGTTTGCTCTAAAATCATGTGGCAATAAAAAGATATTATCACAATCAAAAGGTGAGCTGAAGGACTCATCGAACTTCGCATTAATATGGTCAGATGAATTTGATAAAGATGGTGCTTTTGATTCTAATAAATGGAGCTACGCCAAACGTGGTCGTGTTGCATGGAATAAATTCATTACCCAAAATGAAGCCTATGTAAACCAAAAGAATGGCAATCTAGTTTTACGAATGGATATTAGACAGATACCTGGAGACACGATGGCGTATCATTCTGGAGGTGTTAAATCTTCCACTAAATTCAACCTTAAATATGGCAAAGTGGAAGTGAAAGCAAAGTTTACGCACGGAAGAGGATCATGGCCAGCTATATGGATGATGCCCGAGCCAGAATACGCAAAAGGTACATGGCCAGATTGTGGGGAAATCGACATTATGGAGCATGTGAATAATGAGCCTGTGATTCATCAAACTTTGCATAATGCTGCATTTACAGCTGAATCTGGAGCGAGTACAGCAACAAAAACATCAGATTATAAAATTAATGATTATAATATTTATAGTATGGTTTGGACTCCCGCTGAAATTCAATTTTATTTGAATTATGAGCTTAAATACACTTACACCAAAGAACAACATTGGGGTGATATAGAGTGGCCTTACGACGTTCCTTTTTATATCATTTTAAATCAATCAGGAGGTGCAGGTTGGCCAGGTAAACTTACTGAGGCGGATTTGCCATTTCAGATGGAAGTAGATTATGTGCGTGTGTATGATTTACCACTAAAGGACAAATTAAAATTCGGATTACTAAAATAGGATAACAAATATTATGAAAAAGATAACAAGCATTTGTGCATTTGCATTGCTTTTAATACATACTGCAACTGCACAAAATTATGTAAAGCTCAGCCCAAATGACACCGAAGAAGAAATGGTAAAAAAGGGCTGCTTCTGTCAAACCAACTACTAGACAACTCAACTGGCAGAAGTTGGAAATTACTGGATTCGTGCATTTCGGAATTAATACCTTCACGGGGAAAGAATGGGGAGATGGAACCGAAAGTCCTCAACTATTCTATCCGACAAAATTAGATACGGATCAATGGGTTAGAATCGCCAAGCAATCAGGGATAAAACTTCTAATTCTTACGGCAAAACACCACGATGGCTTTTGTTTGTGGCCAACAAATACTACTGATTATTCAATAAAGAATGCACCATATAAAAATGGACAGGGTGATATTTTAAAAGAATTAGCTGAGTCTTGTAAGAAATACGATATGAAAATCGGTGTTTATTTATCGCCGTGGGATAGAAATGCGAATTCGTATGGTTCTGATCAATACAACGAAATGTTTCGTAATCAACTCAAAGAAGTTTTGACTAATTATGGGAAGATTGATGAGGTGTGGTTTGATGGCGCAAATGGCGAAGGTCCGAATGGTAAGAAGCAAGAATACGATTGGGCTTCGTACTACAGTGTAATTCGTGAGCTACAACCTGAGGCCGTGATAGCAGTAATGGGACCAGATGTGCGTTGGGTGGGCACCGAGACAGGTTATGGCAGAGATACAGAATGGTCAGTTGTGCCAACAAATAATTTGGATCAAAATAAAATCGCCGAAGGTTCGCAGCAACAAATGAATATTAAGCCTGCTGGAGATATGCGTAGAAAAGATGTAGGTAGCCGCAATGTAATTAGAAAAGCCGAAGGATTAGTGTGGTATCCTGCCGAAACCGATGTGTCAATTAGACAAGGATGGTTCTATCACGAGAACCAAAATTCGAAAGTAAAATCACCTGAAAAATTGTTGGATATCTATTTCAACTCGGTAGGTAAAAATGGTGTGTTGCTTTTGAATATTCCACCAACACGAGAAGGTTTGTTCCATTCTGTTGATGAAAATAATCTATTAAAATGGAAACAGCTTAAGGATTCGATTTTTGAAACTAATTTACTACAAGCCAATGGTGTAAAGTTGAAAACGGATAAAAACCGAATTCAGAAGAATGATGATGGTGAAAAAATTTGGACTACGAAACAGGAAAACCAACGGTTAATGTTCGAATATTCTGCTAAAAAACCTTTCAAAACGAACATTATACAATTGGGGGAATATATCAAATGGGGGCAACGAGTTGAAAATTTTGAACTTCAAATATTGAAAGATAAACAATGGATTACAGTTACAACAGGCACTACTGTTGGGTATAAACGCATCGTAACATTCCCTGAGGTAACGACAAATCAGGTGCGAATTATTATAACTCAATCACGTATCCAACCATTTATCGACAAAATCGGCCTCTATCACTATTAAGGAGTTGATCGTCTAGAAGGTAATACAGAAAAGAAATAACCTATAAACAAATCCTCGATTATATATCTGCTCATACTGACTACATGAGCAGATGTGTTTCTGTTTAGAATTATGGCGTTGTGCATTGGTATAGCTTGGCTATTCACAATATGACTCACATTAGTTTTTATTTTATTGTTTCTCTATTATTATAATACGTCAAAATAAGGTGTTCAATATCAGTAACATGTGAAGTTTAGAGGTTGAGATAACGAAATTCGCCTATAGAAAAGGATTGGCGAAACAATTTTGTATATTAGTTTCGTAAACCAATTGTTAGGGGTCAGGCAACGAACGACATTACGACAATGAAAAGAACTTTAATATTTATGGGTTTTATAGCCACAACTTTAAACTTGTTTGGCTGTTCGGGACAGACAAAGAAAAATGATAGTGGACTTTCCAAAGAAATTGAAGAACAACATGCTCAATCGTTTGAAGTGTTTAAGAATAGACCTATTCACAAAGAATTGACTGAACAAATAATTGACACTACATCAGAGGACAATTTATTACAAGTGGTTTTTGACAACCTATCAGAAAAACAATCCACAGATTATGAAAATGAATACGAAACGGTAATGTCTTGGAACAAATCTAGACAAGCAATTTATATGATTTGGGTGTTGGAAGCAGAAGTAAACAATGGCGGTTATATCCAATTTTATTTTAATTCGAGAGGACAGTTTTATAAACATCTACCAGATGTTTTAAAACTTGTAGGAGCGAACAAGTTTGCAGACCTGACCAAACGAGCCAACGACACATTTGAGAAAGAGAACTCAAAAATAACTCAACATCAAGACAGGACATTAGAAGGTTTTAGCAAATCCAATGACGACAATCCATTAAACCAATTTGACGATGAGTTTTATGACCTTTACAAAACGGAAAATTTACAACAAATTCAAGTTGACTATATAAGAAACAACAAGAAGGAATTTATAGACAAATGACACGATAGTAAGAAGCGCGAACCGCTAACATCATATTTGCAAAAGGCGCGGCTAAAATGCTAAAATGAAAGTAGGTGTTTCTATCTCGGTTCGAACACAAAGCACTAAAACTTATGTGATATTTTGCCCAAACGAACATACGATAATCAAAGTAGAAATTATTAGTCAACCATATTCTGGAGAATTCAAGGAACGCATTTATGATATTGAAAGTCCTTGGAATTCTCAAAATTGGTCATTTATAAAATTTACAGAAGATGACTATACTGAATGGTGTGGTCAATTTAGAGGGTTTGCACTAAATGCCCAAGTTTCATTGAAAAATAAACTGGCTTTGATTTTGACAAGTGATTATCTTTTTGAATTAGACGTTGAAACTTCTGATGTAATTGATTTTGAAGATAGACCACAGTATAAAAGTTTATCGCTTACTCCAAATGATGATTTTTTAATTGCTGATTATATGAATGTCAAAAAAATCACATCGAACATAAAAGAAAAAAGGTTAATTGAAAGTCCAATCGAAATGGATTTCATTGTATTTAAAAATTGGTCAAATAATATATTAGAATTTACTTGTGATGAGTTTACACAATCGGATAAACATTATTTGATGGAATATGATGACTCAATTGAAACTATAAATATTAAGCAAATCACACAACCAAGTTAATCTTTTAAGAAAACCTGTCTACATAGATATATCAAAATATTCGATCTTGTATAATCCTTTCTAAGCGAGGCTTGTTGTTTTATGGAGACGATTTTTAAGATGCAAATTGTATATCAAAAAAACACGTTAACAGCTTAACCCAGGTTAATTCATTAAGGTAAAATGGGGCTTACTCATTTGAGATAGCCCCATATTATTTAGATATTCTAAATTTATATAATTGATTATAAAAATCTTATTTTGCTTCTAAAAGTTATTCTGAGTATTAACTAAAGATTGAGTCTATGGATTGGATAAATACATTTCCAAATACTAAATATTTACAAATAACTCAGGATGAACTACAGATAAATACATGTAGAGAAAATAAATAGCTGATAAAGCGAGGATAAAAGTAATGCCCGCTAGAATTTTAGTAGTTGAAACATTTGCTCTCATATTATCAAGTATTAATTGGGACAAAAGTATAAATGATTGATAAGTTACAAGAACTCAGAACTGTCCTAAATAAAATTTGGCACGCATAAAATCTACTTTCTTTAATAAAATAAGACAGCTTTTGTTGAAAAATCCGAATCATACCCTATCTATTACTTTTAGAAGAGTTTAAATTGCCCAATTTTAT
>NZ_WUQY01000048.1 GCF_009829085.1 Sphingobacterium bovisgrunnientis | reverse complement strand
TTGTTCAATAGGTGAAGCATCTC
The DNA here is from genome assembly GCF_009829085.1 of Sphingobacterium bovisgrunnientis. GTDB lineage: Bacteria > Bacteroidota > Bacteroidia > Sphingobacteriales > Sphingobacteriaceae > Sphingobacterium > Sphingobacterium bovisgrunnientis. The sequence goes on along the minus strand of NZ_WUQY01000048.1, from coordinate 20,632 downwards.
CTGATACTATTCGTGAGTATATTCTCAATCAGGGCTAGTCGCTTACATCCCACATGCTAAAGACCTGTGGGTTTTACGCTCCGTTTTATAAAAGCATAAAAACAAAACAGCTCATTTACTGAGCTATTTTGCAAATTATTAACACTAAACTACACTAATTTATAAAGGGAATTTTGGAAAATTATAACTAATTTATGTAGTAAATCTTAGGCATATCTAGGAAGCGGAGTTACCTGCATCTTTCTTTTAAAGAATACTTTTTTGTTTTTATCCTCCATTAGAAAGCCGGAAATAACAATTTGACAATTTTCAATTTCCTGTGGATTTAATTTTCCACTTTTTCTTACTTCCATTGAAAGTAATACTCCATCTTGAGGAATAGGTAATTTCGTAGAAATATTTCTGTAATGCCTCAAACGGACTTTGGAATTTTTTATTTTAACATCATTAATATACAAAGCTCTGAAATTTTCATTAACACTTTTAATATGGAATAGCAACAAGTGTTTAGATGCTTTGGAGGTGCTACTTTCTTGGAAATCAAAAGAAAGAGAAAGATTTACATTATCATCAAATACTCTTTTCTTTAAGTAATCTAAATAATAAAATACGGCGAAAATCAAAATGATTGCGCCGATTAAAATTAAGTATATGATCATTTGGTTTGGTATTTATATTTCAAATATACAATTTTTTATTGCATATCAATATAACTCTCATAAATATTACTGTAAATTTAAAAAAAATCAATAACAATCCCATTATTCTATAATCTTATTAAAAGAACAACTAAAACAATAGCGATTTATTATTTTATACGCCGTGCAAAAACAATCTACTCAAAAATTTAACTTGAATATAATAGATGTCATAAATTACAATTAATAAAACACAATATGACATTGAACCAATTACAATAAGAGATATCAAAATATACACGAGTATGTTTTCAATAAAATTATTTATGCTATATTAATTATAAGGATCATGGACAATTAAAAATACCTTAAGTCTTTCTATAGTAAAATCCTTACTACCAAACAGGTGAATTCAATTGAAGACAATATAAGCATGTAATAAACATATTATCAATGGATATTATTTGCACCTACAAAACGGTTGTTCCCCAATTTTAGAACACTTCAATTTGTATAACCAGAGGTTTCTTGTTTTGTGAAGTTGAGATAGGCCTTCCTGCAATTAAAAAAATCCATTACCTGTAGATATCGGATAAGTTGCATTCCAATAAGAAAGGCCAGAGCGCAGAAAAAAATATGTGGAGAAATTTTATTTTTTTGTCAAAAAAAATAAAATTAGTGTCAATAAATACTTTTAACAGAATTTTAGTACAATTACACATTAATTCAGCGACTATGAATACAGTTTTTCTGAAAACACGATGAAGTGTAAATGAGGTTGAAAGTCTTACTAATGAATAAAAACAACCTATGAATATAGAGGTTTTAAAAACTGGATCATAAATTAAACAATAAGTGTTACCTAAATAAAATACACACAACAATCAACATAAAGCGGCGTAAAATTTAATCGATTAAAGTAAGATAATATAAGGCAAAAAAATGAGATACACATTATATAGAGAACAGCAATTAAATTGTGATATTGATACAGCTTGGCAATTTTTCTCTTCCCCTATGAACCTATCGAAGATTACCCCAAAAGAAATGGGATTTACAATAGTGTCAAATTTTGAAAATGAAGAAATTCATGAAAATATGATGATTGATTACATTGTTACTCCAATTCTAAATATTCCTTTGAAATGGAGAACGATAATTACTACCGTAGAAAAAAATAAAAACTTTACGGACTTTCAATCATCCGGTCCATATAAATATTGGAACCATAGGCATGATTTTATAGAAAATGACAAGGGAGTATTAATGAAAGACACTGTTATTTATGAATTGCCTTTAGGTATTTTAGGAATTTTGGCACACAAACTTTTTGTCAAAAACAAACTAATTGAAATCTTCGACTTTCGCTTCCAAATTTTAGAGAAACTATTCAACGAGAGCCCTAAAGAATAAAATACTATGTCATACAAGAACCTTATTTTAAAGTGTGATTTCTATGTACATGACAAAAATTGTAATAAATTGATGTTTAACTTGTTGAATCCTGACAATAAACATTCTGTGATATAATCAAGGCCGTATTTGATTATTGACACGGCCTTTCTTTGATGTTTCTTAATTTTAATGGGTCGAATCTGGGTATGAATATTATCACCAACTTTGTAGCACCACAGGCATGCTATCATCGTAAGCATGAACAATTTTTCAAGGCGGTCCAAGTCAGTGACATGGGTATCTTCTATATTGAACCCGCTAGATTTCATAAATTTGAATAGTGTCTCGATATTCCAGCGCCGCCTAGAATATTCCAGTGCCTGCTGTGGTTTATTGAATGATACCAGTATTAAAAATTCAACTTTTCCATCGATCACAGTTTTTGTAGCTGATAGGTAACATAATTGACCCTGCATTTCTACAATATGCTGGTAATGTCTGAATTCCCTGATATTAAGGTTGTTAAACAAGTGCCATACCGTTATTTCTTTTTGTTTCCTGGGCAAGAACACCTTAAAGTTATTCCGGATCCTGATATGATACCGGATGCTATGTTCATTTAAGAATCCTAACCATTTCTCTCCGATAAATTCACTATCAGCTAATATACAGTCAATGGAATCCAGTCCAAACCAATCGATGAAATTCTGGACCAATGTAATTCGTTCCTGTGAATTAGAGTTCCCTCGCTTGTCCAGCATCGTAAACATGATTGGAATGGCAACAGACTTATAACTGATACCCAACATGAGTATATTGATGTTTTGCTGTCCAAATTTCCAGTTTGTCCTATCCATGACTAGAATAACGGGGCTGCTGTTTTGTAAAAGATTGAATATAAGTGTACTGATAAGGCGCATTGGCAGATCCACTTGCGCCATGAAGCGCTGGATTCTCCTAAAACAACTGCTGGCTGCGGATGGAGAATCAAATCCTGCAGACAATTTGGAATAGTTTACTGACTTAACTTTGCATAGAGCAGTGATAAAAAGACAAATGAGGCGGATCCTGGAAAGATTGAGATCCTTGCTTAGATGGGCTGTAAATACGGTTAATAAATCCGTATATTTATCGCACTGACTGGTATTCGTGTTAAGAGCATTACGTTGGAAATAATACCTTAATATACTGAATGTCAGTCTTTTAAACAAATTTATTTTGAAATAATTGCCTAATAGTTAGGTGGTTATATTTTTTTCATGTACTAAAATGTGATTTATAATAATCGACTAAATTCATAATAAAGTCGTTTTCGAAACACAAGTAATATTAAATGGAATTAGCAAGTTTCCCATATATTATTATTTCGCAAAACTATAAGCATATGGACTGACAGCGACTTTTGACTAATAAAAGATTATTGAAAAGTTTAATCACCCTGTAAAGCATTTTGGCGACAAGCAAGCTCGATGGTAAGTTAGAGATTGAAAGATCTACCATAGGTGTTGCGGACTCGCAATCGTGCGAAAGAAGATAATTTCTTAACCCCAGGCCAACCGAAAGAACCTTAAGTATATTTACTAACCAGAAAATCCATAGAAAAATTTTTCTTAATCGAAAGCACACCCTTTAGGTGATAATTGAAAATTTTTATGATATTTGATTTAAGTAATTGGCTATGGATTTATTGAAATACAATCAAGCAAAACAAACTTGGCAAGAAATTGCAAAATATGCACCCGAAGCTAATTTACCTTATACATTTCAGCTCGAAATTTATGAGAAGCTTTTAGATAGACTTCACCCCGAGTCATATTATTATTATATCTTTAATGTTGGCAATATAGAAATAGAATTTGTGAGTGAGAGCTTAAAGAATGTATTAGGATGGTCTTTAAGCAACTTTAATCCTGAAAACATTATGAATAACATACATCCCGATGATAAATCCCGTTTTGTAATGTATGAGCAAGAAGTAACAAATTTTTTTTCGAAACTCAAGCCTGATAAGGTATTGAAATACAAGGTGAATTACGATTATCGCTTACGCTGTGCAGATGGCTCATACAAATGGATATTGCAACAAGTAAGCACCATTCAAACCAATGAGGATGGAGCTGTGGTAAGAGTACTAGGGGTTCACACCGATATTACTCAACTTAAAACAGAAGAAAAGGCAATCAACCTTTCTTTCTTAGGATTAGATGGCGAACCTTCATACTATAATGTATTAACTCCTTATGGCCAACAAAAAACACCTGAAGCTTCTTTATTTACCAGAAGAGAAAAAGAAATAATCCAATTGGTTCTGTTAGGCAGAACCACACTCGAAATCGCTTCAGCACTATACATATCCCCATATACAGTGAGTGTTCATCGTAAAAATATCCTCCGAAAATCAAACTGTAAATCCTTTGTCGAATTAGGCTCGAAAGCCTTACGCGAAGGATGGATATAATGCATCTACCACAAAATTGGAAAATCATTGAATTACATACATCATAGAAAAATCAACTTAAATTTAAAGCGCATTTAGTCTAAGAGAGAAATTGACTTAGTTAACAACTTCCGCTGTAATATTTCTACAGCTCTTGATTAAATCAATCATTCATCCCCGCTAAGGCCAATATTAGCCTGAAGAACCTTTAACATATCCTTTGATGTAAATGGTTTGGACAAAAAATCGTTCATTCCCGCCCTAACGCATCGTTCCATTTCGCCAGAGATATTTCCTGCACTTACCGCTATAATTGGTATATTTTGATATCCTGGCAATAAACGGATATGCCTCGTAGCATCATAGCCATCCATAAGAGGCATTTGTACGTCCATTAAAATGAGTTGGAATATCTCCTTCTCACATGCTTCAACAGCTTGTTTTCCATCACTCACTTGCAGAAGTCTCGCACCAGGAACTAACATCTCTAGCATCTTGTGATTCAAAGCCCTATTAACCGGATTATCATCAGCCAATAAGACATTTATAGGTTGTTCAAAAATTGACAGACCCCTGTTTATCGAAAAATCTTCTTCTCTTTTAGTTTTAACGCTCTGATAGGTTTTAGCAAGTATTCTATATAATTCATCAGATTTAATTGGCTTGAGTAAACAATGCGAATTTTCATTCTTTCTGAATGCTGATATAACATCATGTTCTTCCGAGGAAGTATGTAATACCACAAGAGGCACAGTTCTATTATTATGTTTAAAAATTTCTTTTATCTTATCTATAGTTTCAAGCCCTGAAAGTATTGGCATATGGTAATCCATTAAGATAGTATCGAAAAACTCTCCATTAATTAGAAGCTGAATAGCTTCTATACCATTATCTGCCGTAACACAAGTGATATTTTTATACTCTAACATATGTTTAAGAATGGTCCTATTGCTCTGGTTGTCATCAACAATTAAAACCCGACCAACATTCAGTTCTTCTTCTACTTCTATCGAATTTTGATCATATCGTACTTCAATATCAAAATAAAAAATATACCCTTTATCTAATTCACTCTTAAGCTTTAGATTACTACCCATATATTTTAATAGATTATTAGATATGGTTAGACCTAATCCTGTTCCTCCGTATTTTTTGCTTACCGAACTATCTTCTTGAGTAAAAGCATCAAAGATTCGTTGCTGCTTTTCCAAAGGAATACCAATTCCCGTATCGCGAACAGAAAAACGCAAAATAATGCTTTCTTCATTCATTTGGATTTTCTTTACAGAAAGCTCAACCTCACCCTCTGGAGTGAACTTAACAGCATTTCCAAGCATATTTACTAACACTTGCTTTAAACGCGCCTCATCAATCCAGATATCCTGAGGCAAACCTTGTTCTACGTTTAATAACAACTCTAAATTTTTATGTTGCGCTTGATAAAGAATAATATTTACAATCTGGTTAATAAATTCATAAACGTTATAACGATCGATAAAAAGTTCCAATTTTCCTGATTCTATTTTAGAAAAATCAAGAATATCGTTTATCACACTAAGAAGTATATTTCCAGAATCTCTAATATAGTTTAGGTATTGATATTGTGTGTCATTTAATTCTGTTTTAAGCAACAGATCTGCAAACCCAATCACACCGTTAAGTGGAGTACGGATTTCATGACTCATGTTAGCTAAAAATTCTGATTTTGCTTTGTTTTGTAGATCGGAAATTTTTCTTTTTTGTTCTAATTCTTCAGATAGCGCTTGTAATTGGATTTGCGCCAAATACTGAAATGTGAAGTCTGTGAACACCCACATACGTCCTTTTACGTTTTGAGAAACGGCAGGAACACAAGTGACATTAAGCACTAAACTTACTGGATCACCAAAAATCCACTTCCAATCGTCAATTTTTTGACCAGAGGAACTAAATAATCGCAACCCACCCTGATTAATTTCTTCTTTGTTTACAGCAGTACTTTTTAGTTTTTGCATTGCTTGAGCAATAGCAATAGGACTGTTTTTTCCTTTTGGGATTTCTAAAATTTCAGAAGCCTTTCTATTCACCCACCCATTCTTACCACCATCATCAACAAAAACAATTCCTTGAGGAATAGTTTCAAGAATAGTATTGAAACGCGTGCTGAACTCTTCAATTACTAAATATTTCTGAATAGTGAAACACGTATCTTTAAGCCCTTGGTGCAAAGAAATTAAAAAACTCTTATACGATATGTCTAAAGAAAGAGACTGCTCCACCGTTAGCAGAAATCCCCCTCTAAGCCCATTTTCCTGTAAAGGTAAAAAAACAACTACTTCTGATTGTTCCTTTTGATTCAAAAAATCAACATTCAAGACAATATCCTCTTGCTCAAGAAAGTCAAGAATTAGCTGAACATCAAACAAATTGTTTAGAAGTTCTTTTGAGGTACTATATTCTATACGTGCAGTTATATTGTCTTCAATTCTTACAAATGAAACTATCCTAGCCTGGGAATGCATTTTAAGCAGATTCGTAGATTCACATAAAACATCTTTATAATCTGTTTTCTTCTTAATTGGGTACAAACCAGTTAAAAAACTAACCGCTTCATAATTCCAATCTATATCGCTCAGCTTATTCAAAATATTAAATAAATAGTTTAATCTCCTTAATGATTTCTTCTGGAGCACTCATATGTGGAAAATGTCCAAAAGCATTTACGACTTTCAATTTGCTATTTGGAATATTATCGTTCATATATTCTGCAACACGCAAAGGCACAGCAATGTCTTCTTGTGCCTGTATAATTAATGTAGGCTTATCCAATTTTGGTAATTCTCTACGGTAATTCGACTGAAATATAACCCGCGCTACAGATTGTGCAATATCAGGTCTAATCGCTTTAAGTGTTGATGCGAAATTTTCTGCCAATTCAGGATTTTGTGGGTTTGCCATTGCAGCTACAGAAAAACCACTTACCCAAGCGAAATAATTATTTGACATAGTCTCAAATATTAGATTCAACTCCTCCTGATCAAATCCATTCAAATACGGCCTTGACTATATTGCAGAGTGTTTATTATCCGGATTCAACAAGTTAAACATCAATTTATTACAATTTTTGTCATGCACATAGACTCCGACTAAACACTGTCTGACGACACCTGACAACCCTAATATATTGCAATTCAGCAAAAATTTAATTATTTTTTAAAAAAATAAAAAATAATTTAAAAATATCATTTTTAAACAAAAAAAACTATATTTGTATACCATCGGGTCCTGCCTTGCAAAACCTAAGAAAGATACTTCACTTATCGATATTAGTCTTCGCTTTCCAGCTCTAATGTTATCATTTATTTGATGAGTTAATATTTGAATTTAATCTTCTCTAAGAGAATTTAATTCCTATTCACTTGATTTTTACAAATGATTATTTAAGACCTTATGGTCTAAAAGAAGGCAATATTGCCTTAATTTTTTTTAAAAGCACAAAAAAAATGTAACAAGGAACAGTAAAATCCTTTCACAAAACAAAAGGCTTTGGATTTATAACACCTAATGACGGTGGTCAGGTTTTATTCGTACATATGTCAGGATTAAAATTAAAAGATAGTATACATCAAAATGATCAGGGGACATATAACATCGAGCAAGGCCGCTCGGGCCTTAATGCTACAAACATACGAATAGCATAACGATACGTTATTATGTATTATTAATTAGGTTAGAGCAAATAATTTTTAACCTTTTTAAAACACATCACTCATAAACATAAAACCACGCCTTAATTTAAGACTAAAAATCATTTAATGGAAAAAACATTCAACATAGAAGAAGCACTTAATTATTGCGAGGATAAAAATGTAAATATGCTTTTTACTGAAACAAATTATTTAGAGGAAAATGCAGTCTTTAAGTTATATAAAGTAAAAGAAGAGCTCCTAATAGGTATTATGATAAACAGTCATAATGAAGAGATACGAAAAACAATTATACCATCTGAATTATCAAAACGAGCCTACGATTTGGTCATACTAGATACAAGTTCAATAATTATCCTATAGCTTTTATTTGAACTCTCCAAATTTTATTAAATGATTAAAATTACCCACGAACTTATTAATTAAATCTTGGTTAGCGCAATCTATAGAAAATAGCATTTAGAATGTTTAAGGAAGGAAACATATTTTATCTATTCATTTTTGACACTAATTACCTCACAAATAAGACCCACATGGATTCATGACCGTATCGAAGCATTCCCAATAATGAAGTTTTCTTGGAGTTTTTCAAGCTCTACCAAAACTCATTAACTTACGCAAAAATATCTGTAACATAATAGTATGTAATCATCCCTTGATGCAAAAATTATTCATATGCCCCCAGCCATTTTTTGATATAATTCACAACAAGAAATATTACATCAAACAAATTAACAAAGGCCTAACAAATAGTTAGACCCTTGTATTTTTTTATAATTAGACAATAAACATTATTTTTTGTCTAAATCATTTAACCAATTCGTAACCTCTTCACGAGTCTTACCAGTTTTTTCTTGTAACCTTCCGTAAAGTTCGTCTTCTTTTCCCTCTACATATAAAAGATCATCATCTGTCAAGTCTGCATACTGCTGCTTTACTTTACCTTTTAAAATATTCCATTTGCCTTTCAAATCTAATGAATCCATAGTATTAAAGTTTTGTTTCATTAGTAGAACATATAAAAGAATATATAGTTTACAATCAAATGTTACAAAATGTTAAATAATAATTTCTGCAACATCCTTTATGAGGCAAAAACGGCGGTGGATTTTCAAAATATAAAGATTTAATAATCTTGAAAACAGTTTAATACCACTACTATTAATCAATCAACTTTTCATAATAAATATTAGAAATAATACTCATTACTTTCCATTTGGGCATTGCGTATGAAGATTTACTTTTACCTGAAACCTTTTTGCAAAACTGCCAAAAGAATGATTGAAGATGTAAATCATTTTTCAAGCTGTCCAGTGATTCCCATATTTTTAAAACATCTCTGGGTCAAATGCATTCAAAAACGGCTTGTTACAAATAAAAAACAACAGTATAATATATATACATAATTCTCTATATTTATAAAATTTAATTCGTTTCCAGAAACTCTATCTGCCCTATGAAGCCTTATATAATTTCGCTTTTATTGAGCCTACTTACGACTATAACAATCTATGGTCAAGATGTAAATTTATCTTCCGATGAACTATTTTCCCGAGCTCGAAATGTAGCATTTGAATTAAAAGATTATCCACAAGCAATCAGATTAATTAAATCCGCACTGGATAAATCCCCAGAATATACTGATTTACACATTTTCTTAGGAAGGCTTTATACATGGAGTGATAAAATTGATTCAGCCGCAAGAGTCTTTGAAAATCTACATGCAAAAAAAATCAGAGATGAAGATTTCTATCTAGCTTACGGCTACCTACTTTATTGGAACAACCAAAACGAAAAAGCGAAAATAATTATTGATGAAGGGCTATCCCAGCATCCTCAATCCGAAGACATACTCTTGTTGCATGCGAAATTTAATTATGGCATAAAAGCCTATCAGCACGCAGAATCATCCGTCAATACTCTACTGAATATTAACCCTAAAAATACAGAAGCCAACTCACTGGCTCAAAATTTGAAATCTTATACCGCAAAAAATGCAATTAGTATAAATTATGATTTCACTCATTTTGATAAACAGTTTGATGATAATTGGCATATTTTGGGAGTAAGCTACAGAAGAGCAACATCATTGGGTTCGGTGATATTTAAAACAAATTACGCTAATAAGTTCGCTGATAATGGCTTACAGTTTGAACTAGAAGCTTATCCAAGAATCAATAAAATTTTTTATTTATACCTAGGGGCAGGGTACTCAGATAATGTGGGTATTTTTCCACGCTATAGAACTGGAGTTTCTCTTTATGCTAATTTACCCAAAAGCTTTGAAGGTGAAATTGGATATAGGCAATTGAATTTTTCAAACAACATATGGCTCTATACCGCATCCATAGGTAAATATTATCAAAATTTATGGTTCAACTTAAGAACCTATCTTTCTCCTGATAAAACGAATATATCTCATTCCTATACTGGAACTGTACGATATTATTTGAAAGGAGCAGACGATTACTTTGGACTTCAAGTAGGTACAGGTATAAGTCCCGAAGAAAATCGAAACAACCTACTTGTCGAGGATTCTTTTAAGTTAAAAACTTATAAAGTTGGCGCCAACTACAACTTTTCCATTAAAAAGAGAAATTTAGTAAGTATTGCTGCCACTTATTTCAATCAGGAGTTTCAGGTTAGCCAAAAAGGTAATCAATATGATTTAAGTATTGGCTATAGTAGAGTCTTTTAATCAAGATCGTCTCCAGATTTTTACCATTTATCCGTTTTATAGTAGTAATGTTTCTGTCATGAGATTATTTCCAAAACCTAAAAATGAGCTTAAAAGAATTAAACAGCTGCATAATTATGGGTTAATTGGTATGGGTAAAGATCATGAATTTGATATATTCGCGCAATCTGCAACCGCATTAACCGGTTGTGCAGCCTCCCTTATTGCATTAATGGAAGAGGATATACAAAGGATTCAAAGCTGCATAGGGTTAGATATAAACAACGTAGAAAGAAAAGATACAATTTGTCAGTATACTATTAACGGGCAGCACGCTCTAGTTATACCAGACACTTCATTAGATTACAGAACGGTCGAGAATCCTTTAATAAAAGAAACAGGAATTAGATTTTATGCAGGTGTCCCTATAGTAGATCAAGAGGGTATAGCTTTAGGAACTATATGTGTTATGGACTATAAGCCTAAGGTTCTTGAAGAAAATCAAATCAAATCTCTAGAAGATCTTGCGTATGCATTGAGTCAAATATATACAAGAAAAAAAAAGGAATTAGAATCGGGGTATTACAAAAGTATCTATGAACAAACGCAGAATATGATTTGCGTTTTGGATAAAAATTTAAATATTAAACAGGCCAATCAGGTATTTGATAAATTATTTTTACAATCACAAAAAAAGTCTAATGAATTCAATTTCATTAAGCTTGTTGATTCCCAAAGTGAGGAACTCGAATTAGCCATAAATAAGAGTGAACTAAACGGAAAAAGCAACATTAAAAGCCAGAGTATAATAGCAAAAAAGAAATTGTTAATTGATTGGACATTTAAATATAATCATACCGTCAACGAAATATTTGTCTTCGGCAGAGATATAACAAAGGAAATACAAGAAAGAAAAAAATTAGAATCGTCAGAACGTAAATTCAGAAATTTTTTTGAGAATAGCATAGGACTCACATGCCTGCATGATTTAAATGGAAAAATTCTTAAAATCAATGAAAAAGGCAGTCAAATGCTGGGTTATAAATCGATTGAAGTTGAAGGTAAAAATATAGTTGATTTTATACCAGAGGAACGTAAAAAGCACATAGAGGAATATTTAAATAAAATTAAAGAACAGAAGGAAACTTCCGGGGTTATTACTCTAGTCGCAAAAAATGGTAACCTACTTTATTTTTTGTATCATGATATACTTGAATGCGATACCGAGGATTTCCCTTATGTAGCGAGCACCTCATTAAATATCACTGACCATAGGAAGGTTGAATTAGATTTAAGAAGAACTAAAGAGTTATTAGAACAAACTAATACTGTAGCTCAAGTTAGCGGATGGGAAATCGATATTGATAAAGAAAAAATAAAATTCTCCGATACGGCAAAGACTTTTTTTAACCTTAAAAAAGACTGTATATCTACCCTAAAAGAATTTGAAAATCTTTTTGATAACGAGTTTAAACGCACTTTGCGTAAAACTTTAATTAAAGCTAAACAAGACATACAAGGCTTTGATATTCAGCTAAAAATTAAGCAAGATGAAGCTGAATCGGTATGGGTTAGACTTAAAGGAGTACCCGAATGCACCCAAGGTAAATGCTCGCGCATATTTGGGATAATTCAAAATATTGATAAAAGTAAAAGGCTATACCTGGAATTAGAAAGGAAAGAAGCAATGCTCCGCGCATTTATAGAATTCGTACCTGCCTCGGTTGCCATGTTTAATAACAATTTTGATTTTTTACACTATAGTAACCAGTGGTATGAAGAATTCGGAATAAATTTAAAAAAAATTAAGAACAAAAATCTTTTTTCACTTTTCCCAGATGTTCCTCAAGAACGGAGACAAATATATTATAATGCATTAAAAGGCATAACCTATAAAAATACTAACGAAAAAATACAATTAAACGAAGGAGAAGCCCCTAAATATTTGAATTGGGAAGTAAGACCTTGGTATATTTCCAAAAATAAAATTGGCGGAATTATAGTCTTTGCCCAAAACATAACCTCTTACATCAAAATTAACAAAGAGTTGATTGCAGCAAAAAAAATAGCTGAATTAGCAAATAGCGCCAAATCAGAATTCTTAGCAAATATGAGTCATGAAATTCGAACTCCCCTTAATGGAATTATTGGATTTTCTGAATTATTGATGCACAGGGTAATTAATACTAATCAGCTTCAGTATCTAAAGTATATTCACGAGTCTGGAAGCAGTTTATTGCATATAATAAATGATATACTTGATTTTTCTAAAATCGAAGCTGGAAAATGGGAATTATTTATAGAAGAGGCTAATATTTATGAATTAACGAGCCAAGTAGTAGGAGCAGTAGTATTACAAGCGCAAAAGAAAAATATTGAGCTCATTTTAGATGTTGATCCAGCATTACCAATATATATGTATTATGATCACGATAGATTAAAACAAATTTTAATCAATTTGGTCGGGAACGCAGTGAAATTTACCAAAAATGGTGAAGTATTAATTAAAGTATCGGTTTTAAAAAAGTTAAAAAATAAAATTCATTTACGGTTCTTCATAAAAGATACAGGCATTGGTATTGCGCCGCATCGTCAAGCAGGTGTTTTCAATGCTTTTGCGCAAGAAGATAGCTCCATTAGCAAAATTTATGGAGGAACTGGTTTAGGATTAACTATTTCTAACAATATACTTAAGTATATGAATAGTAAACTAATGCTAGAAAGCAAAGTAGGAGAAGGAAGTGTTTTTTATTTTGACATGGAATTAGACTATAATTCAAACAATCAAAATACAGAGATTGAAACCAATATACAGAAAGTTTTATTAATTGAGCAAAACGAAACCTTAAAAGAGGTAATAGCAAAGCTACTTGCATATAGAAATATTAATACCATAGTTTGCAGTGATTTTACTTCGGTTTGCATAACTCTAGAAAAAGAAATTAATTATGATGTTATATTAATAAACTACAATCAACTTAGCAGTGAGCAGAAGCAGCAATTAAATAAGCTAAAATATAAGATTTCGATAATAATAATAATGCACGCTGTTTCTATTGATGAAGATGAATTTAGTGAGTTAGATAATTTTGAATATATTCATCGATTAATAAAGCCTTTTACACCACAGGCTCTATATCAAGCTTTAAACGAATTAAAAAGGAGCCAACAAAACAAATATATAACCCCATTGAGCAAAGAAGGTAATCAAATAAATTCCTTACAAAATTTAACGTCTGTAATTCTTGTTGCCGATGATAATGAGATTAACATGGAACTCAATGTAAAATTCATTAATGAACTGGTTCCAAATTCAAAAATTTTAAAAGCATATGATGGTAGGCAGGCTATTGATGCCTGTAAAAATTATGACGTTGATTTAGTATTTATGGATTTCCAAATGCCCATAATAGATGGTTTGCAAGCGGCAGAAATAATACGTCAACTTACAAAATATAAGACAAAGCCAATCATTGGAATTACAGCTGGAATAATATCTGGTCTGGAAAAACGCTCAGATCTAAACAATTTCACTAAAATAATTCAAAAACCTATTAAACTAAAAAATATCGAAAATATATTAATAAATTACTTAGATGCTGTTGATAAAGATCAAACGGCATTGGAAACATCGGATATAGGTTTTGATATAGATACTTTAAATCAAAATTTTAATGGTGATGATGATTTCAAATCTTTTTTCATGGATCTTGCAATTAAGGAGCTTAACAACACTATATCTATTTTAAAAAGTGCAAAAGAGAAAGTAAACACCGAGGAACTCAAAAAAAATCTTCATAAGCTCAAAGGCACTGCTTCGACTATAGGAATGACAACATTGGTTTCAAAGATCAAAAAGCATGAAAATATACTTTTTAATAATAATTTTGATGAAAATGTTTATGAAGAAATTATTACAGAGATAAACAAGAGCTTAGCAATACTTAAAGACATTTAAAATATTAAGATATGAAAATATTATTAGCAGAAGACGATGAACTAATTTTAAAAACTATTGAACATAAACTTAAGAATGAAGGATATGATATCATTCTATGTAGAAATGGCAAAGAAGCTATAGACCATATTGTCAGTGATCCACCTGACTTAGTGGTAACAGACATTATGATGCCATTTGCATCAGGTATTGAAATACTATCTGCTATACAGCAGCATAATTTATCCATAAATGTGATCGTCTTATCCAGCTTGGGTCAAGAGGATGTCGTAGAAGATGCTTTTATACTAGGCGCATCAGATTTTATGGTCAAGCCTTTTAATCCCAATGAATTAGTCTTAAGAATTAAAAGACTATTACGTTTTAAGTAAAATGATAATTCTAAAAATCCAACTTTATAATCTGACTCTGGCATTAGTGGTACTCCTACTATTGGTTATATTACTTATAATAGGAGTTATCATTTATGGGTACCGAAATTATCAATTTATAAATAATGCACAGCTGTGGAAAAAGAGAATAGAAGAAAAAATTAGCTACTCCATATTTAATGGGACATATAACCTATTAAATGACACAGAATTTTTATCGCTATTAGAAAACAAAAATTTTAAGAAAATTTTCATATCAGTTTTGATTGAATCGGATCAAAGGTTTGTAGGTGATGCGCACAAAACATTAAAAGAAATTTTTCATGGCCTTAAACTAGATGATTTAGCTTGGGAGAAACTAAAGAGCAGCAATAGTTATCAAAATGTACGTGGAATTCAAGTAATGACTGCAATGAATAATCGTGATGCCATTGGTACAATTACGAACCTTTTGGATCATTATAATCCTTACGTATATTCAGAAGCACAGTATAGCATAGTACGCTTTAACGGATTTCAAGGTCTCTCATTTTTGCAATCTTTGGAAAAGCCATTATCAGAATGGCAACAAATGCGATTATTACAAGCGCTACATAATGTAGCAGAATCTGATTTTCATGTTGTATCAAAATGGTTAATCAGCACCAACTTATCGGTCATTGATTTCGCCTTAGCTTTTATACGAAAGTTTAGAATTCATACCGCCCATGATAGTATTGTCGGCTTGCTGAATCACAACTCAACGGATATTAGAATTAGTGCAATTAAAACGCTCCAAACTATTGAAAATCAAGAAACATTAAGCATACTTATAAACAGCTACCCTCTTCAGAACGAAAAAGTGAAAGTTCAAATTATAAAGTTTATAGATCGCTCAGGGAATAATACGCAAATTTCATTTCTTCATTCAGTATTAGAAAATGAAAGTGATATCCATATCTACATAAATACTGTCAAATTATTGAAAAAATTGAATGAACAGGAGTATCTTACGAAGAAAATAACAGACGTCAATCTTGCGCCCGAATATAGACAGGTGTTGCAAAATGCTTTATCAAAATAATTATGATAGATTATTCACATTTTATATATGAAATCGTAGTATGGCTATTTCTATTATATTCAATCGTCATATTCTTAATATATTCTTGGGTAGGAATTTATGCTTTTGGGGCACTAAAAAAATATACAGACCTTAATCAATATACCGACTTTAAATTAATAGCAAGTAATCCTAACGCACCAGCTTTTAGTATAATAGCACCCGCATATAATGAAGGCCTAACAATTGTTGATAATGTAAGATCACTGCTTTCATTATACTATAGTAATTTGGAAATAATTATAGTAAACGATGGCAGTAAAGATGATTCAATTGATAAATTAGTTAAATCTTACAACTTAGAGCTAATTCCCTTTGACGTAGTTCAAGTAGTACCTACAAAAGAAATAAAAGGGATTTATAAAAGTAAAAATCCCGCATTTAAAAAACTCATAGTTGTAGATAAATACAACGGAGGTAAAGCGGATGCTTTAAATGTTGGTATAAATGTATCCAGTGGAAATTATATTGTTTGTATTGATGTGGATTGCATTTTAGAGCAAGATGCACTACTAAAATTAGCTAAGCCATTCATGGATCAAACCGATGAGCGTGTTATAGCTTGTGGTGGAGTTATCCGTCTAGCAAACAACTGTAAAATTGTAGACGGAAAAGTTGTAGAAGTTAATCTACCTAAAAAATGGCTAGGAAGATTCCAAGCCTTAGAATATATACGTGCTTTCGTGCTGGGGAGAATGGCTTGGTCAAGAGCATCTGGTCTTATTTTAATTTCTGGTGCTTTTGGTGCTTTTGATAAAGAATTAGTATTGAAATGTGGTGGATATGATCCCAAGACAGTTGGTGAGGATATGGAACTTGTAGTTAGAATGAGACGCTATATGGAAGAGCAAAAGCAAAAGTACAAAGTTCTTAACATATCGGACCCACTATGCTGGACGGAAGTACCAGAATCAACTGATATTTTAAAAAAGCAGCGAAATCGATGGATGAGGGGGACTATAGAAACCCTATGGAAACATCGCAAACTTATGTTTAACCCCTCATATGGTCGCTTAGGTATGATAAGTATGCCATATTGGTTCTTTTTTGAATTTTTAGGTCCTTTAGTTGAATTTCTAGGTTATTGTATTTTTATTTTATTCTTAGTATTTGGAATTATAAATTGGCCCTTCTTTTTCACACTATTCATATTAGTTATAGCCTCGGGAATACTATATTCAATTTATGCTATATTACTGGATCTGATGTCTCACCAAGTTTATACAAAGAGAAAAGACTTATTGACATTAATTGGCACTGCAATACTTGAACCATTCTTTTTTCATGGAAGAGTTGTCATGGCTGGCGTATCGGGATTAAGAGACTATTTTCGAAAACAGCACAGCTGGGGTGAGATGACTAGACAGGGATTTCAACAGTCTAATGAAAATGAAAGTATATGGATTCAAATTAAAATAACAGCTATATGGGCATTAAGAAATTATGCGCCTATTGCATTCGTTTTTTTAATTCTCTATATGGCCAACGTGGGGCTTGAGGCTTACTGGTATAACACCAAATTTGATAATCAAATTTATTCAGCAATATACTTTAATCTTTTCATTGATAACCTGGTTTTTGTAATACAATTAGTTGCTGCTTTTAGTATTTTGTATTTATTATTGTTATATCTAGGTTTTAGGTATATAAACACTTTGATAATAGCGATATTTTCCATTTTCATTGTAATACAAGTAATACTTTTCCTTTATTTTTCAGAATCACAAAACTTACTGGGAGCTGACATTTTTTTTTATAGTTATGACGAATTGAAACAGATTCTTAAAAGTAGTGGAATGTTAAATCTAAAAAACATTGCCCTGCTTTTACTAGTTATACTATTTGCGGTAATCCCATTATTTTTTGTAAGCCGCTATAAATTCAATACACCTTATGCTGGAGCTATTCTTACAGTGACGGGCTTAATATTAGTTTTCTTACCTTTTAAATTCACCAAAAATATTGAAAATAGAAATGAATTTTACGCACATGCAGCAGTAAGCAAATGGAAATACTTTTTGGAGACTAATTTTTTCAATTACGTGGAAGAAAATTTCCCTTGGGCTAATAAAATGAATGTAGTAGGTAAACAAAATATTAATAATTTGGAACCATATCCATTTTTAAGGAAAGAAGATACTAAAGACTTTTTAGGAAATTATTTAGCAGCCTCGGAATCAACGCCAAATTTAGTAATTCTTATAGTGGAGGGGTTGGGGCACGCCTATAGTTCATCAAATGGATATATAGGGAATTTTACCCCTTTTTTAAATTCGTTGAAAGAAAAATCTCTTTACTGGGAGAATTGCTTAAGCTCTTCGGGAAGAACTTTCGCAGTACTTCCAAGTATTCTCGGTTCACTTCCCTTTGCAAAAAATGGATTTTTAGAATTAGACACATATCCTGTTCACTTCAATCTACAAAATATTTTTAAATATAATGGATTTCAAACCAGTTTTTATTATGGTGGAAATGCTTCGTTTGATAACATGAGTAAGTACATGCAAAACAACAACATAGACAACTTAATGGATATACAAACTTTTAAGGAGCCCTATAAAAAACTTCCTTCACTAAATGGAGAAAGTTGGGGGTATGAAGACCAAGCTGTTCTAAATAAAATGCTAGTTTCTACTCCACAGAGTTCATCTTACTTTAATCTGTTGCTTACGCTATCCACACACAGCCCGTTTTTGATTAATAATCAAGAGTATTTTGAAAAACTAGTAGAAAATCAGATCAAAATACTAGACTTAAAACCAGACAATATTAAGCTGGCTAAATCTTATAAAAAGCAACTCGCATCAGTAATGAATGTGGATGAAGCTTTAAAAAGCTTTTTTGAAGAATATAAAAAACGGTTAGATTTTGCAAATACCATCTTCGTTATTACAGGAGACCATAGTATGCCGGAGATTAATCTGCAAGACAAAATAGATAGGTATCATGTCCCATTAATTATTTATTCTCCTTTGCTAAAATCTTCCGGAACATTCAATCAAATTGTGAGTCATTTTGATATTGCGCCAACGTTACTTGCATTTTATCGGAATAATTATGATTTCAAAACGCCAGATCAAGTCACCTGGATTGGGAAAGGTCTAGAAATTGGAGCATCACCAAATAGTAACGGTATTCCAATAATGCAAAGTAAAACACAGCAGCAAGATTTTGTATATGCTAATTACCACATCGTGGAAGGAAACGTATTTAATTTGAACACGAATTTAACTGAAGAAAAAAATGAAACTAAGTCAGTAGGAAAACTCTTATCAAATAAATTTGATGAGTACAAGGCTAAAAATGAAAAGTTGATTTCAACGAACATTCTCATATCAGATTCCCTTTATAATAATTTTTTTAATACTACCAAGGATATAAATTAGTCAATTTGTAGTATCAGCTGATAAAACAACTCTAATGAATAATATAATAAGAGCGTTTGTAAAAATTTTTATAGCTGGTTTAATTTTATCCACTTTCATTCAATGTGCAGTGAGAAAAATAAATATTAACACCCCAAAAGAACGTCAAATCAATTTTTCTGGACATAAGTGGTTAGTACGTAATACCGGGGCCAATATAGTTGGGCCCGGACCAAATTTATTTAGCAACTCCGAAGATAATGTTTGGGTAGATAAAACAGGTAAACTACACCTACGCATAATAAATAGAAAAGGTCTTTGGTATTGTTCAGAGGTTACATTGGATGAGAAGGTAGGACATGGGAAGTACATTTTTTACATTAGTTCCTCTTTATCATCTTTAGATGAGAATGCCGTAGCGGGACTATTTACCTATTTAAATGACAATCAAGAAATTGATATTGAATTTTCGAAATGGTCAGATGTTACTAACCAGAATACTCAATTTGTGGTGCAACCCCACGATAATCCTGAAAATATTTTCCGATTTAATATAGATGATTATCCAGAACGCACCGTGCATAGCTTCGAATGGAAAGAAGAAAGCATTTCTTTTGAAAGTATTCGGGAAACTCATCCACAAGGTCAAACAATAGCTAAATGGACGTATAAAGGGAAAAATATTCCCAAACAAAGTGAAGAAAGGTTGAAAATAAACTTGTGGCTCTTTCAAGGTAAAAGCCCCATTTCTAATAATATTAATGAGCTTATAATAGACAGCGTCAAATATATTCCCTTTAATGAAATTTCGTACAGATGATCCTCTGCAATCATACCCGAGCTAACTAAAGTAGACAGGTGACTAGTGAACTACCCATTTGCTAAAGACAAATGGGCTTCGGGCTTCACAGACTTGTGCTTTGCCACCAAAGTCTTATTTGAGTCTCCGCCCGTGTAATCGCCAGTTCCTGACGATATTATTTTTAATCCTTCTTTCAGAATG
>NZ_WUQY01000047.1 GCF_009829085.1 Sphingobacterium bovisgrunnientis | reverse complement strand
GGTTCGTGATATCAATTTTTTCTTATTCAGATTGACTAAGTTATTTGCTTAGTCCACAGGTTTTGTACATGATCCATATTTATTCTATCATTTTTTAATCAACGAGAAGATATTACAGACACGACAAATAATCTGTTGTTGACAGCGTATTACCTTTTTAACATTGGCTATGCAATTATTCAATTCAGTTATTGGCAACCTGTAAATAATCTTACCGAAATGCTAAGCAGCACACTTCAAAAATCAGGTTTACTGATTTTGATATTGTCCCTATTGCATTACAATAATATGTTGATCATTTATTTTATATCAAAACAACAAAAGAAACAATTCACTACTAAAAAATTATAATTATGGAAAATTTAACAGTAATCGCGTACAGTATTTATTTACCAATAGCCATCGGGCTTACATATTATGTAGCTTATGTGTTATTCAAAAATAGCTTGGTCTATATGAATGATATTTTTCAAGGTAGGCCAGATGTAGCTCTAGCAACAAACAATTTATTCAGAATTGGATTTTACTTACTGAACATTGGATTCGCATTATACATTTTAGAAATGTATCTAGACCATGCTAAAGTCCAAACCATGATTGAGCAATTGAGCTATAAAATTGGAGGTTTTAGCATTTACTTAGGTATCATGTTGTTTTTAAATATGTTCTTATTCTTCAGAGGTAAAAGAATAGCAAAACAACGTAGAGAAGAGCAAGTAGCACATTAATTAGGACAATATGAAAAAGCTCATCATCGCTGGATCAACAGGTTTTGTGGGCAAGTATTTAATCATGAGATTCACAAGCTATGGATATAATGTAGTTACCATTTCTCGTAATTATGCAGATATAATTTGGGAAGATTTTAACGGCATTAAGAATGCTTTAGAAGATGCTGACCTTTTGATTAATCTGGCTGGTAAGTCCGTAAACTGCCGATATAATGAGACAAATAAAGCAGAAATTTTCTCATCGAGAACAGAGACCACGGAGACTCTTGGAAAGGCTATTTTGCAATGTCAAAATCCGCCCAGACTATGGATAAATGCAAGTACTGCTACTATATATCGCCATGCAATAGATAGACCAATGACGGAAAAGAATGGAGAAATAGGCACAGGTTTTTCAGTTGAAGTTGCACAGAAATGGGAGAAGTCATTTTTCGATTTTCAACTTCAGAATACACGTCAGGTTGCACTTAGAATGGCAATTGTTTTAGGAGCAGATGGCGGCGTAATGACACCTTTTGAGAATCTGGTAAAATTTGGTTTGGGTGGAAAACAAGGTAATGGCAAACAAATGTTTAGTTGGATACATGTTGAAGATCTATTTCAAATAATTCAATTTGTAGAAACTGAAAGTGAAATCAAAGGTGTTATTAATTGTTCTGCACCAGAACCTGTTACGAATGAAGACTTTATGCGGATATTTCGAGAAGTTAAGAATATTCCGATTGGATTGCCTTCCCTTACGTGGATGTTGAAAATCGGGGCTTTGATCATTGGTACTGAAACTGAATTGTTGCTAAAAAGTCGATGGGTACTCCCTGAAAAGTTAATCAATAAAGGCTTTAAATTTGAATTTCCTACAATTGAAAGTGCACTACAAGATATTTTGGTTTTGAGGTAAAAAAGCTGCAGGTTAGATAAAACCCCTAAAATCTAACCTGCTTTTTTATTATGAAAAATAAAGTTATTTTAGGCGCATTAATTGATGCATAAACCTATAACCAAAACATTTTTATGAAGAAGCTTTTTCAAACGCTATATTTCCAAGTTATCGTAGCCATATTAATTGGTGTCGCATTAGGACACTTTTATCCAGATATGGGCGTTGCTTTGAAGCCATTTGGAGATGGGTTTATTAAGCTAATCAAAATGATAATCGCGCCCTTGATTTTCTGTAGCATCGTACTGGGAATTTCTGGCATGCAGGATGTCAAAAAAGTGGGGAAAATTGGTATTCGCTCCATGATTTACTTCCAGATAACCACGTTTGTAGCCATGTTCATTGCGCTAGCTGTGATAAATCTGGCGAAACCAGGTGAAGGTATGAATATCAATGTAGAACATCTAGATACAAGTCAAGTTGGCAATTTTATAGAAGGTGGTAAGGAGCAAAAAGGTGTTGTCCAGTTTCTTTTGAATATTATCCCCAATAATATTATCGGTTCTCTCGCTGAGGGCAATATTCTTCAGGTACTTTTTTTTGCTATTCTATTAGGATTTGCGTTTGCTAAAATGGGCGAAAAAGCAGAACCTGTCAAAGTGGTATTGCAATCCTTTTTGGATGGAATTTTCTTGGTCATTAAAATGATAATGAAAGTTGCGCCTTTGGGTGCAATGGGCGCGATCGGATTTACAGTTGGACGATATGGATTAGACATATTGAAATCCTTAGGTATGATGATGTTGTGGTTTTATGTGGCCTGCTTGATTTATATTTTCGTATTTATTGGATTGATATTATACCGCAATAAAATTAGTCTTTGGAAATTCCTTCGCTACATAAGGGAAGAACTCTTGATTGTGCTGGGGACTTCTTCTTCTGAATCTGTACTTCCCGCAATCATGGAAAAACTTCAAAAAGCAGGGTGTAATAAATCTGTCGTGAATCTTGTGATACCTACTGGTTATTCTTTTAATTTGGACGGAACAGCCATTTATTTGACCATGGCATCAGTATTCTTAGCACAGGCAATCAATCAACCCATGGGATTGAGCGAGCAATTGTTTTTAATCTTTGTATTGACTTTTACTTCCAATGGTGCAGCAGGTGTGACAGGGTCCGGTTTTATTATTCTAGCAGCAACGTTACCTGTAGTCGGACATATTCCTGTAGAATCGATTGCTATTGTTTTTGGCATAGACCGTTTTATGAGTGAGGCACGCGCTTTGACAAATATAATCGGAAATGCTACAGCAGGACTGGTGCTTTCTAAGTGGGAAAATGAATTGGATATGGAACAATTAAATAGAGTATTGGACGGAAAAGAATTGATTCCAGAATAAAATGAAACGAGTACTCCTCCTCTTATTAATAATTGTTCTTATTCTTGACCAAGTAATCATTGGTTTTGAATTAAGTTCAAACTTTCGATTCTTTACAAAACCCTTATTGATTCCTATTCTCATAAGCTATTATACTTGGAGCGTAAATAAGAAGAATTGGTTATTTATCGCTGGCTTAGTGCTAAGTTTCTTTGGAGATCTATTTTTAATGTTTTCGGGAGGATTTATAGCTGGTCTAACAAGTTTTCTAATTGCACATATTCTCTATATCCTAACATTCAAAGAATTATTTCGTAATAAGAATTTACTTTTAATTCCTCTAATTCTAATATTTATAATTGGATTGTGCGCTTTCTTATATCCGCATTTAGGAACATTGAAATTACCTGTGATTTTGTATGCAATCACCATTGGTACCATGTTGTATGTAGCTCTTGGCACAAATATAAAATGGCTAATTATTGGTGCTGGATTTTTTGTTCTATCGGACTCCATTTTGGCAATAAATATATTCTTTCAAAAATCCTTATTAGGTAGCTTAACTGTGATGATGACTTATGTCATCGCACAGTATTTCTTGGTAAAAGGGATGATAAAAAGCGAGTTAAATTTGTAATTCTTGATTGCAATAAAACGATATATGACGTTATTATTCATTCAAATATTCTTTAATTAAAATAGAAATCTCATTATGATGAGTTAATGTCATCAAATGACCTCCGCCAGCTATCCTTCTTACTGAATTACAATTTATAATGGGAATAATACGATCTTTGTCTCCATGAAGATGAAGAAATTTTTTTGGTATTTCTAAGCTATCCCAATTTAGAATTGAGTACAATGCCCATCTGAAAAATCCAGAGTTCGAATCTCGTATAATTGCATTGAGCAATTTCCTATCCACTGCATCAGTTACACCGAACAGAAAATGATGAATTCTAGTTGGTGTCACTATCAATTGAGATGGAAATAGTTTATAGATTGGAAAGTATCTAAATATTTTATGATATGATGGTAAATTGGAACTGCTTATTGCTGTAGAAATTAAAACAATCTTATTAAAATCATATGTTTTTGCGAGTTCAGCAATACACATTCCCCCAAATGAAATTCCCAAAACATTTGCACCCGATACTGGAATTCGATTATATTCAGCTAATCTGTTGACATAATTGCTTAAACTTTCATTTTTTATAGATGGTAACCATTGAATATGTACAACTTCAAACTCTTTCAAATTAAGCTTTGAAAAAACTTTTTTATCAGCCCCTAAACCAGAGAAAATAAATATTTTTTTCATAACTCAAATTACTTTACTTACCCCACATTCACCTTAAAATCTTGAAATACTAAAGGTGCATTAACAGTTTGTCCTTCCTTAGTTTTAACACCTTTGAGTTCAGAAGTTTTACCTTTTTCGAGGAGATTTTTCATCTCCTTTTCTTCTAGGAAAACGCCATTCAAGGTGCGCCATATCTTAAAGTCACAACCGCGTGCATAATGATCGCATTGCGCAACTTTATCGTACAAATGAATATTTCCCGGCTGGCATTTTGGACATTTAATCTTTCCTTTTTGTTGGGGTTTTATTTCCTCTTGCGGAATCGACATACGAAGCTGCAAAAGTTCTTTGGTAATCTTAACTGTATAATCCTTGATATGCTTCATAAAGACATCATAAGACACTTTATTAGCACGCATTTCTTCCAGTTTCTGTTCCCATTTACCGGTCAATGTCACTTTCGCGATAGAACGGTCTTTAACCAAATTATACACAGCTAACCCTTTTTCCGTCGGAATCAATTTCTTTTTGTCACGTTTGATATAATCACGCTGGAATAAAGTTTCAATAGTTGCTGCACGTGTTGCAGGCGTGCCTAAACCACAATCTTTCATGGCTTGACGCATCTCCTCATCTTCGATTTCCTTGCCCGAAGTTTCCATAGCTTTCAGCAAAGAAGCTTCTGTATGAATAGGTCGAGCTTTGGTAAAGCGTTCCGACAATTCTAAAGATAAAATCTCCAACATTTCTTCCGCCGACAACTTAGGCAACTGCGCATTTTCATTGTCTTGATCGTCCGTATTTTTGTCTTCATCAGGCATTTCAACCTGATCCGCTGACAAACGCCAGCCGTATTGACGAATTACCGTACCTTTAGCAATCAACTCTACTCCTGCTGCATCAATCGTCACGGTCGTGATATCTTTCAGACAGACCTCCGAAAAACTCTCGACCATACGCTTTGCAATCATATTGTAGATATTTTGCTGCTCTTTAAGCATCGCTCCTGGCTTCTCATCTGTCACCAATAACGCGTGGTGATCTGTTACTTTTTTATCATCTACAGAACGTTTATTTAGCTTTGCTCCTATCAAATTACGCGAAATAGCAGCAATTCCTTCCTCCGCTGTATCCGCCAAATGTTGGAATAAGGACTCGATCTGTTCGAAAACATCTTCACCAATATAACGAGAACCTGTACGTGGATAGGTAATGACCTTTTTCTCGTATAATGTCTGCGCAATACTTAACGTTTGATCTGCCGAATAGCCGTATTTCTTATTTGCATCCTGTTGCAATGACGTCAAGTCAAACAATAAAGGCGGTTGTTCTTTCGTCTCTTTTGCTTCGACTTTCACCACTTTCGCTTCTGAACCAACTGTAATTTTAGCTACGGTTTCTTCTGCGACATCCTTTTTATCAATCTTATCTGAAGTCGCTTTGAACGAAATATTATCCTTCTCAAAACCAGCTTGAATTTTATAAAAAGCCTGTGGTTTGAAATCTTTATTTTCTAAATAGCGCGAACAAATCATCGCCAAAGTCGGTGTCTGCACACGTCCCAAAGACAACAAACCTTTATTGCCTGCCGCCAATGTAATCGCCTGTGTCGCATTAATACCGATCAACCAATCTGATTCCGAACGCGATCGTGCCGACTGGTACAGACTATCGTATTCTGAGCCATCTTTTAATTTGGCAAAACCTTCTTTAATCGCTTTATCCGTTTGCGAAGAAATCCACAAACGCTTAAAAGGTACTTTTGAACCTAAATAATAATAAATATTACGGAAAATCAATTCTCCCTCGCGCCCAGCATCCGTTGCCACAATAATTTCTTCCGCTTTTTCCAATAAACCTTTGATGATATTTACTTGCTTTAAAGCGCCATAATCATCAATTTGCTTACCGTCTTTACGAATTTTCTTTACTTCCAATCCAAATTTCGCTGGAATAATAGGCAGATTCGCTACAGACCAAGTGTTATAGCCGTACGCTTGAGGTGTACACAATTGCACCAAATGCCCAAAAGCATAGGTAAATGCATATCCATTGCCCTCAATATATCCATCTTTCACATCCTTCGCACCCATCACACGTGCCAAATCACGTGCAACCGAAGGTTTTTCTGCTATTACTACTTTCATATAATTTTTAGACAAGAGATTTGAGACAATAGACTTTATATTTATCTCTCATCTCAAATCTACCATCTGTTTATCTATTTTAATCTAATGAAGGAATTGAAATCCCTTTTATTTTACGGTACAAATCAACAGCGTAGACATCTGTCATACCAGATACAAAATCCAATACAGCACGTATTTTAGAATATGCATCTTCTTTGTCAGTATGAAATTGTTCTGGAATCATAGCCACCAATTTCTTATCAAACATAGTTTTATTGGTCTTTAAATATGCCGGTATAAACTCTTCCAACAATGCATTCATTACTTTATAACCTGCTATTTCGATTTGTACAACTGTAGGTGCGTTATAAATACGTGCTACAGAAACCTTCTCAATCTTTTTCATTTGTTGCACAATATTCGTATCCAACGCATCAACTAAAGAACTTTGAAATGTACCTGACAAAAATTTCTCTTGGTTCTTGACGAAAACAGAAGCACAGCCGTGTATTAACGTATTTATCGCTTTTGCGCGCAATAATTCTACACGAGAACCTGGATCGCCTAAACTGTCCAAACGTGATTTTAGACTTTCTCCACCGCATAATGGTAACAACAAATCTTCCACCTCCTGATAAGATAGTATTTTAAGGTGATGGGCATCTTCCAAGTCAATGATATTATAACATATATCATCTGCTGCTTCTACCAAATACACCAATGGGTGGCGTAAATAGCCGTTTGCATTCGTAGGATCTTTTTCTAACCCCAATTCAACAGCTATTTTTTCGAATGAAGATCTTTCACATTCAAAAAAACCATATTTCTTGCGGTGGTGATTACCTTTTACATGGCCATCAATTGCAGCACACGGATATTTAACAATAGAAGCTAATGTTGCATAGGTCAAAGCAAAACCTTTAGGATCTTTACCATTGAAAGCATGCGTCAAGATACGAAGCGCATTGGCGTTACCTTCGAAATGTGTCAAATCTGACCATTGCTTTGGTGAAACTTGTTCTTGGTATTTATTGCCTGCTCCCTCCGTAAAATAAGATGAAATTGCAGCCTCACCAGAATGACCAAAGGCTGGATTTCCTAGATCGTGTGATAAACATGCAGCCGAAATGATATTCCCAACTTCCTGCAAATAAGGCACCTCCTCGTCGATATTAGGATGTTCTTGTTTCATCAAATTATAAAACAATCTACCCAAAGAACGACCCACTGAAGCTACTTCCAAACTATGCGTTAATCTATTGTGAACGAAAACAGCTCCCGGCAATGGAAAAACTTGTGTTTTATTTTGTAAACGACGAAATGGTGAGGAGAAAATCAAGCGATCATAATCGCGTTGAAATTCTGACCTAGCGTCAAATTGTTCGTATGGTACACGTTCTTCATAACCCCACCGTTTGGCAGATATAAGTTGTTTCCAGTTCATTAAAATATCGGATTATACAAAGTACAAATATACATTTTCTGACTTATAACGCGAGCGCGTTACTTAGGATTAGACTTCATAAATCCCATTATTAAGTTCACCAATCCTATTGGTTGAATCAAAAGTAATAACCAAAATAAGGATCGATAAATGGTTTCACGATCACTAATATCATGGTAATCACTACGTAAATCATGAACAGAATTATAGGACTGTGATTCTACAGCTTCCTGAAGAGAAAATGCGTTATTGTCCCAAAGAATCAAAACAACAGCTAATATAAAATAAGAGATTACATGAAGATAAATCAGTCCTTCGCTGTATAATATTGTACCAAAAAAATGATAGAAAATCCACAAACAAATACCAATCCCTGCGACAAGATAAAAAAGCCATTTGGCCTCTATTAAATTAGTTTCCCAACCTGCATTTAACACAAATTGATGTGTTTCATCAACAAAAATGAATGTATATACAAACAACAATATTGCTAGAACTGCAAACGCTAGGTAAACGAATCTATTCTCCATAAGCTTAAATATAATACAAATATTCCTTTTCTTCACCTTGTCAACGTTTTTTATTATTTTTAGCAAAATCTATAAACTTCAAATCTAATGAGCACACGCTATACGATACCCGATACAGAAAAATTTGAGGGCAACCTCAATGGAAAAAACACCCATCTATTTACGTTAAAAAATAGAGCTGGAATGCAAATTGCGTTAACAGATTATGGTGCGAGATTGGTGAGTGCTTTAGTTCCTGATAGAAATGGGAATCTAATAGATGTTGTCTTGGGATTCGATAGTATCGCAGGCTATTTGGATGCCAAAGAAATATACCATGGCGCTACAATAGGAAGATTTGCCAACCGTATTGGGAATGGAAAATTTGTGCTGGATGAGCAAGAATACACATTACCACAAAACAATGGCTCAAATTGTCTGCATGGAGGTCCTGAAGGTTTTCACACAAAGGTGTGGGATAGACAAGTGAATTTTCGAAAAAAGGTAACCTTTTATTATGTTTCACCAGATGGAGAAGCTGGATTTCCGGGCGAAGCTAAAATTACTGTTTCCTACGAATTGACTGATGACAATGAGATCCTCATTAATTTTAGAGCTACTTCTGATAAACGTACAATAGTCAATTTGACAAATCACGCTTATTTCAACCTCAATGGTGAAGGCAATGGTGATATTTTAAATCATTTTGTTCAAATAAATTCGAACAAGTTCATCGAAATCAATCAAAGTCAATTGCCTACAGGAAATTTAAAAAGTGTGGTTGACACTCCTTTTGATCTAAGAGAGCAAACTCGAATTGCCGATAAAATAGGTGCAGAAGACCAGCAATTGCATTTTGCGAAAGGCTTTGATCATAGTTACGCAAACGAAAATGCCTTTAGTCAAGTCGCGGCATCAGCCTATAGTGCCGAATCGGGAATCAGCTTAGAACTATACACAGATTATCCCACAGTACATTTGTACTCAGGAAATTACCTTTCGGATGATATTGGCAAAACAGGAAAAAAATATTTACAAAATGGAGGATTTTGTTTTGAAGCACAACATCATTTAGATTGTCCAAATCAATCAAACTTTCCTCAATTTATCCTCGAACCTGGAGAAGAATACAACTTTAACATGAAATACAAATTTTGCATTCGAAAATAAAAATTATTGATATATCTACCATAAACAGAAAAATTTACATTTAAAAACTACTCATACAATAAATTACCTACGTATAACGTAAATTTATTTTTGAATACATAGAATTAATATTGAATATTATCTTCTGTGTGTTTCATTGGTTTTTAAATAATAATTTTGTTTAACATATAAATCTATTATGAAAAAGTCCATACTATCTTTAGCAATATTAGGTGCATGCGTGTCCATACAGACTGCGAATGCACAGTTAGCCAAAAAGAAAGGTGTAACTTTAGATGAAATTTCTAAAGAACTAAATTCACTGGCTCAAAAAGGCGATGATGATTCTAAAAATCAAATGCTCGTGGAAGCCAAATACCTGGTGGAAAGCAAAAATGAAAATTTTGTCAACTTTGGATCGCGGATTTATGCATTCTTAGAGAAAAATGATGAAGTCGAAAAAATTGAGAAATCACTTCTTAAAAGATTTCCCAAAGGTTTGAAGGCTAGATCGCAGGCCTATGAAAGTGTGTTTAATGCTGAAAACATTACGGCTTCTGAAGCAGAGAAAAACTACAATGCATTTTTGAAAAAATTTCCTGCAGCGAGTTTTGAAGAAAAAAGCAGAGCCATTTATGCCGATGCTGAATCAAAATTAGCTGGTTTGTTTTTCAAAGAAAATAACCTAGCAAAAGCAAATGAATACGTAAGTAAAATCAAAAAAAGCGCGAATTTCATTCAAAGTGCATATGGATTAACAAACGAACTTGCAAAGAATAAAGACTATGCCAATGCATTACCAATTCTAGAGGAAGCTATCGCTAAAGCGAAGGAAGATAAAACTGTAGGTGCAAATTACTTGCCAGTACTAAATTCTTCGTACGCAAAAGCGTTATATGAAACTGGAAACTATGAAAAAGCAATTTCAAGTATTGAAGAGCAGCTGAAATCAAACAGAAACGCTGCATCAAATACGACTTTAAACTTGATTTTAGCAAATTCTTACGCAAAAGTTGGTAAAGAATTAGACGCATTTTTATTACTTGAAAAGTTTGTTCAGAAAAATGGTAAGAGCAAAGATTCAGAAGAGTTATTAAAATCTTTGTATGCTAAATTAAACAATGGTAAAAGTGATTTCAATGTATATTCTGCGAAACTAGATTCTGAAATCAAAGAAGCTAACTTAGCAAAATACAAAGCTGAAATGATCAAAAAGGAGGCACCAGCATTTTCTTTGGTAAACAGAGAAGGCAAGACAGTTTCTTTGGCAGATCTTAAAGGAAAAGTTGTAGTATTGGATTTTTGGGCAACATGGTGTGGTCCGTGCATTAACTCTTTCCCAGGTATGCAAGCCGCTGTTAACAAATACAAAGACGACAAAGAAGTTGAATTTTTATTTATTGACACGTGGCAACGCGAAGAAAACTACAAAGAGGTTGTTGAACAATTCATTACTAAGAATAATTACACGTTCCATGTTTTATTTGATGAAATGAAAGATAGAGAAAAATCAGCTGTCACAGCATATGGTGCTAAAGGTATTCCACACAAAGTTGTAATTGACAAAGAAGGATTTATCCGTTTTGAGTCCTCAGGTAGTGGATCGGATATTGATAAAATCGTCAGCGAAATGGAAACAAAAATAGAATTAGCGCGTAAAGGCTAATACATAAAAATGGGACAATGCAAGTTGTCCCATTTTTGTTTATAGCTATGATTCTAAAATTATAGATCAATTCTGATAAATTTTCCGTCTTTGTCAAATACCAAATCGACATCATTAGTCAGTTCAATATCAAAACCATTCACTTCTCTTTCAATCCCGTTAATGCCTACTGAAGCATAATTCGCTGTCACATAATCTACAATTGCAGATAGTATAAACGATGTGTTAGGTAACGCATCACGATCACTTCTCATTTCTACATCTTGCCACACCCCTGAATTGTCAAATTTGATATCTACACCATTATCCAATTTTACCTCGTATTCAAAATTTGAAATCCCTTCTTTATCTTTTATTGTAGAAATAATTTTTGCCGAACCAAAATATTCCGTTACGAAAGATTTCGAAGTTGTTGGTAATTCCTCATTTGGAATTAATACTTCATCCTTGTCACAAGATGACATTGTAAACGCTACAGCTACGGCTAAAATCGCTTTTGAAAATAAATTTTTCATAGTTTATATATATTTATATTATGTGTGTTTTAATTGTTATATTAATCGTCGATACGTAAAAATTTGCCTTTGCTATTGAAAACTAAGTCCAATCCATTTGACAATTCAATTTCATATTTGGATGAACTTCTGGAAAGTTTCACAATATTATTCTTTGGAAAACTCTTTTCTACGTATTCTTTTATAGCTTGAGGGATCAACGAAAGCGGAATACTCTTGCGCTTCATATCGATTTCTTTCCATTCGCCATTTTTATCAAATTCAAATTCCGAGCCATCATTCATCTTCACTTCGTAAGATTTTTTCGAAAAAAGTTCGTCTTCCAATTTGACATATGCGACCGAAAGTTTTGAACTATACGTCTTGATAAAATTTTGAGCTTTCTTTGGCAACTGACCTAGATCAATTAATTTATCCTGTGCATTTGCTCCCATGCTTGTTGTCAATAAAGCTACTACTGCTAAAGTTTTAAATATTGTTTTCATCTTTTAATCTTTATTTTATACTACAAAAATCAAAAGTGAATTGGGAAAGAATTGGGAATAAGTGTTTGAAATCAAAAAAAATTAAACTTTTTTAATTTCAAACACTTGCATATTATCCTGATAGCTGTACTGAATATGTAAGAAAGGATATTTTTCCAAAATCGTCTGTACAATAGACAAACCTAAGCCATTGGAATTGTGGTCTTGATTTCCTTTATAAAAACGTTCGAAAATATATGCAGGATTCAGTGCTTTGTCTTGACTTGTGTTAGAAATGATAGCAGCATCTAATTGAATTCGAACTCTTAATTCACCTGCAGGTAAATTGTATTTTATGGCATTGCTAATTAAATTTGAAAACAAAATTTGCATTAAATCTGGATTAGCGAAGACTTCAAAATTACCATCCTGTTGAAAATTTAATCTGATATCCTTATACGTTATTAAATCCTCGTAATCATTCAACAGATCAGCGACAACTGCATTTATAGTGACGCTTTCATTTCCCGCATACTGCTGATTATTGATGCGTGAAAGCGTTAATAAGCTTTTATTAAGACTTACCATGCGCTGCAGCGAACGCTTCGCTTCCACGATACGCACGGTATCCTCTTCGTCCAACTGCGAATTTTCCAAGACCAATTCGAGCTTGCTTATCCCTACTGCCAAAGGTGTTTGCAATTCATGTGCAGCATTTTCCAAAAACCTTTTTTGGCTATCAAAGACTTTCTCATTCTGATCAATCATTTGCGAAATATGATTATTCAAATCATTAAATTCCAAAACAGGCGATTCCACAGAGACAAAACTATTGGCTTTGCCAAATCGATATTTAGAAAGATTTTTCAAAATTTGCTTGAAAGGTTGCCAAGCACGTCCCAATATATAATGATTAATCACCAAAATACTGAGCACAATTACCACATACAATACCAACAAAGAAATAGCGAGATTGAGCAAAAAATCATCTTCTTCAACGGTAGAAGTACGAATTTCCAATTGATAAGGCTTTCCGCTAGGATCATAAAATCCTGTTCGTAAAATTCGGTAAGGCTCCTCTTCCTCATCGTAAGGCATATAGATAAATTCCTTAGAAAAAGCATTTTGATCAACTTTCTCTTCTAAATTCTTTACTTCCCTTATCACGAATTGGTTAATCCCAAATTCTTTGGACTCAGCAATTAATTTGGGATTATTATAAGCTTCACGTATAATGAGAATTTTCTGATTTTTGAGACCATCATCAATATTATCATACACTTCGTCCATGATCACAGCGTAAAATAGCGCCGCCCAAATCGCCATTACCACCAGAATAGCAAAGCTTACAAAACGATTAGTATAATTTTTTACCGAGATAGCCATTTATATCAATTTATAACCTACACCATACACCGCTTGCAAATCACAATCCGCCCCTGCGGTTTTCAATTTCTTACGAAGATTCTTAATCTGCGAATAGATAAAATCCAAATTGTCTGCCTGATCCGCATGATCTCCCCAAACCGTTTCCGCTAGCGTAGATTTTTCCTGTAATTTATTTGGGCGAAGCATGAAATAGTAAAACAAATCATACTCCTTGCGATTCAAAACCAGAGGATTTCCATCAATTTTCACTTCACGTAATTCAGGATTAAGACTTACATTTTTGTAGTGCAAAAGCTGTTCGCCATCTTGTGCATTACGACGAATAATAGATTTCAGACGCGCTAATAATTCCGCAAAATGAAAGGGCTTTGCTAAATAATCATCTGCCCCAATTTCCAATCCAGCAACTTTATCTTCGACTGAATCTTTGGCTGAAAGAATCAAAACTGGACTTTTGATTTGATTCACACGCATTTCCTTCAACACATCCATACCCGAACCGCCAGGAAGCATAATATCCAAGAGCACACAATCGTAAGGATAGTTCATGACTTTGTCCACAGCCTCCATGTAGGTTGATGCTGTCTCCACCAAAAACTTTTCTGCAATTAAAAAATCGCGTATTCCTGCTTGTAATGCCAGCTCATCTTCGACAATAAGTACTTTCATAGTTGAACAATAATACCCTAAGAATTGGGAATATTTTAGGAATAAGTTAGTGAAAATAACTCGGCAATAAAAAAGGGATGAAAAATCATCCCTCAAATTTATATTTTAATGTGCCAACAATTCTGGCAACTCTTCTATATCCACATCACCCGATTCAGAAATAGACGTAAATTTCACCGGAACAATCTCATTGACCAACAATGGATCATAAGGTGTACGCACTTTCACATAGTTTTTAGAAAATCCGTGCATAAAGCCATCTTTCTCATCCGATTCAAATAAGACCTCTCCTATTGCGCCTAAATTTTCTTCATAGAAAGCACGACGTTTTTTCTCCGAAAGAATATGCAACATTTTACTACGATCCGAACGTTGCGCGCCTGGGACAGCACCTTCCATTTGCGCCGCAATAGTATTTTCACGTTCTGAATACGTAAATACATGCAAATATGAAATTGGCATATCATTTAAGAAATTGTACGTATCGATAAAATCTTCACGTGTCTCACCCGGGAAACCAACAATCACATCTACACCGATACAGGCATTAGGCATCAACGATTTGATTTTCGCGACACGTTCGCCATACAATTCACGTTTGTAGCGACGACGCATTTGTGCCAACACCTTATTATTACCCGATTGCAATGGCATATGAAAATGCGGAACAAAACGTTTGGATTGCGCCACAAATTCGATAATCTCATTTGCCAATAAATTTGGTTCAATCGATGAGATACGGATTCGATCAATACCTTCAACCTCATCCAATGCTTTTACCAAGTCCAAAAACTTATCTTGGCGTTTGCCATCACGGATACCGTAGTCACCAATATTTACCCCAGTTAATACAATTTCTTTTACACCCGAAGCAGCAATTTCTTCCGCTTGACGCACGATATCTTCAATTTTACCCGAACGACTAGCGCCACGTGCCAAAGGAATCGTACAGAATGTACACGAATAATCACAACCGTCTTGCACTTTTAAGAAAGTACGCGTACGGTCACCAATCGAATACGCAGTCACGAATTGGTTTGTCTCGTCAATCGGTCCATTATGAACAACAGCTTTCTCCTGTTTGGTCAAATCATTGATATGCTCAATGATATTGAATTTCTCCGCAGCACCCAATACCATATCCACACCTGGAATCTCTGCGATTTCCTGCGGTTTCAATTGCGCGTAACAACCTACAATTGTGATATAGGCATTTGGTGAATATTTCAATGCTTCCTTCACCACCTTTCGACATTTCTTATCCGCATTGTCCGTCACCGAACAAGTGTTGATCACATAAACATCTGCAGGCGAGTTGAATGGCGTGGTATCATAGCCCGCATCTTTGAACTGACGTCCAATAGATGAAGTCTCCGAAAAATTCAACTTACAACCCAGTGTATAGAAAGCTACTTTTTTATTCATAATAAGTTGCAAAAATACGCTTTTTTTTAGACTTAGCTTTATAGATATAAGATTTGAGATGCCAATGACATTTTTAAAAGTGAAAGCACTTTTTCCTTCACGCTAATTTCAGTAGTTTTGAATATTCTAAAATCGTAGAAAATCTTTAAAACTTACTGAAACATGAAACAATATTTAGATTTACTAAAGCACGTATATACCACAGGTGTGGACAAAACAGATAGAACGGGTACAGGTACACGCAGTGTTTTTGGTTATCAAATGCGTTTCAATCTACAAGAAGGTTTTCCGATTATTACGACCAAAAAACTGCATTTACGTTCGATTATCCATGAATTAATTTGGTTTTTGAAAGGTGAAACTAATATCAAATACCTAAAAGATAATGGCGTAAGCATTTGGGATGAATGGGCAGATGAGAACGGCAATCTAGGACCTGTTTACGGTTCGCAATGGCGCTCTTGGCCTACACCTGATGGCAGACATATCGACCAAATCACACAGGTGATTAATCAGTTGAAAAATTCGCCTGATTCGCGTCGTATCATCGTATCCGCTTGGAATGTTGCGGAAATCGAAAACATGGCTTTGCCGCCTTGTCACGCTTTCTTTCAGTTCAACGTAGCACCAGCACAACCTGAAAAAGGAATTTTGAAACCGCAACTTTCGTGTCAATTGTACCAACGTAGCGCGGATATTTTCTTGGGCGTACCTTTTAATATTGCTTCTTATGCCCTATTGACAATGATGGTTGCGCAAGTTTGTGATATGGAAGCTGGTGAATTTGTACATACGTTTGGTGATGCCCATATTTACAGCAATCACTTCGAACAAACGGAATTGCAATTGTCGCGTGAGCCAAAACCTCTTCCGACAATGAAAATCAATCCAGATGTAAAAGATATTTTTGATTTCAAATTCGAGGATTTTGAATTGGTGGATTATGAATTCCATCCGCATATCAAAGCTCCTGTAGCCGTATAGAACAAGGACGAAAAGAATAACGAGCAAGGACTTTTCCAATTTGAAAATGTTATAATTTGAAAATCGTCTTTAATCTATGCTCCTTATTCCTTTATCCAAAATTTAATCCTTTATCCAGAATATGAGTGATACTAAAATAACATTAATCGTAGCTGCTGCGGAAAATAATGCGATTGGCAAAGACAATCAGATGTTGTGGCATTTGCCAAATGATTTTAAATACTTTAAGAAAAATACATTAGAGCATTCGGTGGTGATGGGTCGCAAGACTTTTGTATCCATAGGGAAACCTCTTCCTGAGCGTCGTAATATTATTTTGACACGTGATATGAACTACAGCCACGAAGATGTAGATGTAGCAAATAGTGTGCAAGAAGTATTAAACTATTGCCGTGACGAGCGTGAAATCTTTATCATCGGTGGTGCAGATATCTATAAGCAAACTTTGCCTTTAGCAGATAAAATCTTGTTGACACGAGTACATACTACAATTGATGGCGATGCTTATTTTCCAGAACTGTTAGATCATCAGTGGAAATTAGTAAGTGCTGAAAAGCACGAAAAAGACGAAAAACACGCTTTTGATTATACTTTCGAAGTATACGAAAGAGCGTAAAATAATATTCTCTTTCCTTCCAAAAGCATCTCCCCGATACTTTTGGAAGGAAAGATTTTTAGTTAGACCAATTATATAATCTGAAATGGAACATATTTCATCATTTTTAAACAATATTAAGGAGAAACTTACAAATCCTTTTTTCGGGACATTTATATTAGTTATGCTTTTCCATCATTGGGAGCTTTGGTATACTCTTTTAAATTTTAATAATTACAATTCCTTAGTATATAAAGTTAATTTCATAAAAGCTTATGCTCACAACCATTTATCATTTGGTCAAATGATATGTGAAGTTTTATATACTGCTTGTTATGTAGTATTGGGTTACGGAATAATAATATGTACAAGATCACTTGTATTATTTATAGAACATAAAATTATGCCTGAGATTACCAAAAATGTAATCAGCAATAAAGTAGTGTTAAA
Organism: Sphingobacterium bovisgrunnientis; assembly: GCF_009829085.1. Classification (GTDB taxonomy): domain Bacteria; phylum Bacteroidota; class Bacteroidia; order Sphingobacteriales; family Sphingobacteriaceae; genus Sphingobacterium; species Sphingobacterium bovisgrunnientis. The sequence continues at coordinate 4,625 of NZ_WUQY01000047.1, read as the reverse complement.
AGACAACGCAAACTTGTAAGACAGTATAGTAAAGACTTTGATTTACAAACAGAACAATTAACAAAACAGAATAACGAAATCACAATTCGACAAAGCTCGATAGGTGAACTTCAAAATAAAATAAAATTAGTTAAAGAATTAAATACTAACTTTTTATCTGATATTAATGAACAAAAAAATAAAATAGAAAGTTTTGAAAAAGAGATTAAAAAATTAAAAGAAATTAATGAAAATTTGCATAACGACCTAGAAACCTCAACAGCTTTATTAGATGATTTTTTTCAACGCACAAAATCTATTCCTGAGAAAATTTCAAGAAAAATTAGTGAAATAAAAAAAGCTGATCAATGGGATAATTTTTTAACTTTTATGGACTACAATAATGGAACATTAGGTTCAATGAATAGCAATATAGATATTGAGATGGAAAAATTAGGATTGACTATCATAAACAATCATAATAACTCTTCCGCTAGACCAAATTTATTATCATACATCATATATAAATATCATTTGAAACATAAAACTCAGTAAAACCCATGCCCCTTACCATCCGACAAGAACAAACTGAAGATTTCCAAACTGTTTATGAAATCAATAAACAAGCTTTTCGACAAGAAGCTGAAGCCAAATTAGTTGATGCGTTGCGTCACAGTGATGCTTTTGTGCCTGAACTTTCATTAGTTGCAGAATTGGACAATCAACTCTTTGGGCATATATTATTTACAAAGATTAAGATTGTAAATGGCGATGTAGCGCATGAATCTTTAGCTTTAGCACCCATGGCGGTAAGTGCGGATTTTCAAAAGCAAGGTATTTGTGGACAACTCATTCGCGAAGGATTAAAACGTGCTGCAGCATTAGGTTTTGGTTCTGTTATCGTCCTAGGACACGAACATTATTACCCGAAATTTGGTTTTGAGCCTGCTTCTAAATGGGGAATTAAAGCACCTTTTGATGTACCCGATGAAGTTTTTATGGCGATAGAAATCATTCCAAATGCACTGGGAAATATTAGCGGAACGGTGCAATATCCTAAAGAATTTGATAGCGTATAAATTTTTGATAAATCTATAAGAGTTAACTATTTATATTTTTAAAAAAAAATACAAAAAATGATTTTTAGCATATTTTTGAAATTAGAATTTTCTTAATTTTAGCGCACTAAAATTACCTAAAAAACAGCATGGAATTATCGAGTATATTCGAACAAGATTCGGATGAACTGAACAAAAAATTAAAGCGTCTTAAGACGGAAAAAATCATTAATGCCGTGCTAGTTGGGTTTACGATTGGAGTATTTGCTTATAGCTCAATTAAAGGTGGCTTGGGCTTCGGTTCTATAATGGCATTGGTAGTGGCTTATTTTTTTATCAAAAACGCCAATAAAAGCAATACGTTAGCTAAAGAAATAGAGAAAGAACTGGAGTTGCGCAATGCAAAATAAAATATCTTCATTATACTATTGGGAAACCGATACCCATTGGGAGGTTTTAGATGAACATGTAAAACGCAAAATTTGCCTGTACACAGCAGATCTTATGTTGGTCAAAGTACGATTTACCAAAGGAGGTATTGGCGCATTGCACCAGCATCCGCACACGCAAATCTCACATGTACAATCTGGGAAATTTAGCTATACCATTGGAGAAGAAACCAAAATAATTACAACTGGCGACAGTTGTATTATCCCGAGCAACGTTATTCATGGTTGTGAATGTCTAGAAGATGGAGAACTTATCGACAGTTTCAGTCCTTGTCGCGAAGATTTTTTATAAAAATAGTAAGGCTTTTGGAAGCCTCTTTATGTTTAAATTACGCCATCAATGGATCTGAAATACTTGGTTTACCATTCTCCATGCGTCCAGCATATTGTCTTTGCCAACCTTCTACTTTTAATGTAACATCGTACCAACGACCCAAATCTTGCGTATTAATTTCAATCGTAGTTGATTTATTTGGCTTAAGGGATACTGTCTGATTGCGCTTTATATAGGCATTTTGGACAATTATTTCTTTGCTCTTAGAAGAAATGCTTTCTATATAAATTAGCAAATTACTTTTTGCCGAATAGCTGATTTTAATTTTTAATGGTTCAACCCCTCCTCGCGAAACTAATTTTTGATAATACCCATTAGGCCCATGTATTGCAATATTATAAGCACCATCCGCTGCTTTATCCCAACTGTACTCCAAATGTTGTCCCGCAGTTACAGCAAAAGATTTGTTGAAACGATTTTTTTGCAGCAAATCATATACATTGAAAGCACCAGCCAGTGAATTTTCTCCAAAGAGCTTATTCGATGCTTCAAACCTTAATTCCAATTTTCCATTATCGTGCTTTTCCTGCACATACAATTCGTAGCAAATCGCATTTGAAGGTTTTGTCCCTGATTCTTGGTAAGGCAATGAAGCGTGTTTTGCTCCCGCCTTTATTTTATCTATTTCAGATGGAGTGAAATCCTTAAATCCATCGGGTAAAGGTTTGTTTTTCGCGCTATCAATTTCTGAAATCTGCTTTTTCATCTCCAGAAATTCAGGTAAATTCACTTTCTCTCGTGAATTGTATGTTCGAAACACCGATGTCAAATCGCCCGTAATTGCTCTACGCCATTTCGAAATATTGGATTCGAATATTTGCTTATTGTATTTTTTATTCAAAAAAACTTCCAAAAACTGAATTGTCGAGGTAATATCACATACTTCAGAATTGACCCAGCCACCGCGCGTCCATGGAGAAGCAATGATTAACGGCACGCGATAACCTAAACCAACAGGTCCTTCCGTGGCATTGGCTTCACTGATACCCGAAGCCAATTCTTGTTCTTTCGTCACAAATTCAGTCTGTAAGCCTTCGCGCAATTCTGCAGAAACTATACCTGAGGATTCATCTCCAGGTTTTGGTGCGACAAAAGGTGGTACATGATCAAAATATCCATCGTTCTCATCGTAATTGAGAATAAATATCGTTTTCTTCCAAACTTCAGGATTTTTGGTCAGAATATTCAATATCTCAGAAACATACCACGCGCCATACATTGGTGCGCTAGGATGATCAGAAAAATGCTGTGGCGCACACAACCAACTTACAGTTGGCAGTTTTCCAGATTCGACATCTTTACGAAATTGATAAAGAATATCTCCTTTTGGAATTTGAATTTTTGATCCTTCAAATTCTACCTCTTCTGTTTGGTGGTAATTGGGATCACCTTCATTAGTTTGAAAAGCACGTTCGTGCAATTCCTTCTCAAAGGCTGAGAGCTTAGCATATTTTTCTTCCGAAAATTGCTCTACTTCACGCTTGAAACTCTCTAACTGGTTTTGTTTTTGGGTAAGTGTATTTTTAATTTTTTGTGCATTGGAATCAGAGGCTAGCTGCTTCTCCAATTCGGCTATCTCTTGTGGCAACTCTGCTATTCTTCGTTGATAAAAATCGATATGACTTTTCTTAAATCGCACATTATATTGGGAAAACCATTCTAAATTATTATCTGTGAAATTACCCAACAACCCCTCTCCATTACCCGATATTTCATTTTGAAGGCTGATTTCATTTTGATAAACTTTCCAGCTCACAGCATTTTCTTGCAAGCGCTCTGGCAAGGTTTTCCAGCTAGCCATCTTGTTAAAATAGGTATCTGAATTGCGAGTTAATGGCTTACTTTCAGAATCTGGAGCGCATTTCCCAGTCCAAAAATAATGGCGATTAGTCGTTGTACCAGTAATCGAAGAACAGAAATGTTGGTCACATATTGTGAATGCATCCGCAAAAGCATAGTAAAATGGAATATCCTCGCGTGTGTAATATCCCAATGTCAGCGGTAAATCTCTGTATACTTTGCGACCAGATTGTTTCCAATCCAACCATTTATCAAATTTTCCTTCGTTCCATGCACCGATTTGATTTTCCCATGAATGGGGTAAATCACCACTCCAACTCGCCTTCGAATTTTTGATATCCATACGGAATGGTGCAAATGTATGCCCGAGCTTATTCGATTGAAGCCAAACAGGATTACCATTAGCTAGCGTGATGGCACGACGATCATTGAATCCTCTCACGCCTCTTAACGTGCCAAATGAATGATCAAAAGAACGATTTTCTTGCATCAGAATCACAATATGTTCCGCATCCATAAAGGTGGATCCTTCTATCGGATTGATGGCTAAGGCTGCTTCAATTGATTTTGGTAAATGGGCGAATATCCCGAAAGAACCGGCTAATATTCCAGCTTTCTTAATAAATGATCTTCTGTTATCCATGCAAAAGAAAGGTTGGGTTTATACTGTGTACAATATATAAAAACATCTAAAATAAATTACTGTTGTGCCCATTAAAATAGATGTAACAAAAATGAATCAGAGCGACATTCTTTTAAGTGTGATGCATTTATCTCAAAATTGTTAACGGGTAATACAGACAAAAGCAATGAAGATTTATTCATCTGTGAGCCTCTAATTTTCAGCAGTACTACATATAATTTTTGATTGTGTATATCTGCTAAAGAAATTATAAATTAAAATTCCGTATTTGTTTAAATAGTTGGGAATCGAGTAGGAAGATAGGGATTATTTCCCTATCTGTCCTCTCACACCACCTGGCATACGGATCCGTACCAAGGCGG
>NZ_WUQY01000046.1 GCF_009829085.1 Sphingobacterium bovisgrunnientis | reverse complement strand
TTTTTGCAAATTAAATATAGCAATCCCTGCTATATAAATTACCGCCATTTTTTACCTTATTTGGGACGCTTCTGAAAATGAATCTAAAAAACGTGCTAGTTCAGATGGTAATTATAATACATGGAAAAGTTCATATACATATTTTAGTAGATTCACCAATAACCACTGTAAGTTTAAAGATATAACAGAAAAATTGTGTAGAGATTTCAAAATGTATTTGGAAAGAACAACTACACTTAAAAGCGAAATGAACAAATTAAGTGCTAATTCTAAGCACATGTATTACAATAAATTCAAAGCAGCTATAAAAGAGGCTTATTTGCAAGGACTAATTTCTAAAACATTTACATCGAGGATTCAATCTCCTAAGTCAGAAAAGCCATTTCGTGAGTTTTTAGAAGAGGATGAGATTAAAAGTTTAATGGAAACTCCTTGTGAAGTTGATACTATAAAAAGAGCAGCACTATTTTGTATTGTAACGGGTTTAAGGGTGAGTGATGTTTTTCCTTTAGCATGGAGTTCTTACTCTTACGATTCAATAAACAAACATAGTTTAAGATTGAAAAGCGCAAAAATAGGAGAGTATATTTATCATCCTATTTCCGAGCAAGCATTTGAACTTATGGGTAAAATAGGAAAAAGTAATGAGCAGGTATTTAGGGGTTTAAAGTATTCAGATAATAACAATAAATTATTGGAAAGGTGGTTACATCTTGCTGGAATAAAGAAGAAAATAACTTGGCATAATTTCAGACATACCTATGCAGTTATTGTAATCGAAAAATATGGTATATATGCAGGAAAAGAAATGTTGCATCATAAAAACCTAAAAACAACTGAGATTTATAGCCATATGAAAATTGGTCAACGTGTAAAAATTGCTAACAGTATAATTATATGAGCTTAACTAAGTTTTATTGCGATACTGGGAGAAATTTTATAAATATATCCATAGATCTTTGGAATGATTTTAAAAATTTTTACAATGGATATGAACCTAATGTACAATATGAGATAGAATATAAATATGTAGATCATCTGAAGTTTACATTAAAAGGATCAAATGTCATAAACGATTTTTTACAAGGTCAATTAGAAGTTGTACGCATATTACTTGCAAAAGATGACGGGCTAGAAGTTCATGAAAAGTTAATTTCTTTGAAACAGTCTGTTTCTGAATTTGCAATTATTAAACATCTTATAAAAGGGAATGATCATGTAATAGTTCGAGGATATTTAGCTTTTATAAATAATAATATTTTACCCCTGTATACAATTAAAAATGATCTTTATGAGACAGAATTAAATATTAGGCATCACAGAAGTTTTGTGCGCTCAACTCCTGAAGAATTTGGTAAAGTCCACTTTAATATGAATAACGTTAAATCTCAAGATTAAGTGATCATAAAGCGATATTTGGATGTTTTAATTCCTGATTTGGGGCAAAGACTAGAATTTGAGCAAGAGTTCTTTAAAGGGAGAGTAAATAATGTTATATATAATGTTGATGTTAAAGATTCCAGAAAGTTTTGCGAGTTTTTTAAATTTTTAATTGGGGCTGCTTATTTGACTGTTGAAAAGAAATCTTTAGCAAAATGGTTGCATAGAAAGTTTACAAGACTGGATAACGGTAAGAGTATAGGTACAGTAGAAACATTGAAAAAGTATCTTAATGGAGATTATGATAATCGATTTCTAAATAAATTAATTCTTTAGATCCTTTTTGGCATTAAGGAATTTGATTAAAAGTAATTTTGTCTCATTGATTATTTGCACTTAATATCTGCCAGATGAAGCGTTTAAGCATTGAATGTTCGATACCGCATTAATTTGCGTACTTTTACAGAAAAAATATTTATGTCATTTGCGACTTTAGGTTTATCGCCCGTTTTATTAAAATTATTAACAGATCAGTTTTTTACGCTTGCTACGCCGATACAAACCGCTGCCATTCCTGCTATTTTAAACAAAAAAGATGTTTTGGGTATTGCAAAGACAGGATCGGGTAAAACGGCAGCTTATGTATTGCCTTTGTTGATGAATTTTTATAAGAACGTAAATGTTAAGAATAGGCATGTAAATGTTTTGGTGTTGGTGCCCACTAGAGAGCTGGCTGTACAGGTAAAAAATGTGTTCAATAATTTTACGCAGGTGTTGCCACAAAGGGTTAAAACGCTAGCAGTATTTGGTGGTGCTTCTATCAATCCGCAAATGATGGCTTTGCAAGGCGTAAATGTGCTCGTGGCTACACCTGGGCGGTTGTTAGAGTTAGTGACAGCAAACGCTGTACACTTATCGGAAATTGATACCTTGGTGATGGATGAGGCTGACAAGCTATTGACTTTAGGGTTTAAGGGTGAATTGGACCGGATTATGGATTTATTGCCTCCAAAACGACAAAACATTTTGTTTTCGGCTACGCTAAGTCCAGATTTGCAAAGTATACAAGCTGGAATATTACAGAATCCAGAGGTAATTAAGATAGAGAGTGAGGAGGAAACTATTGACCAAATTAAACAGATTGCTTATTTGGTAGCCCCTGAAAAAAAAGGACCTTATTTGCGCCAATTGATTGTACAGCAGGGTATGAAACAGGTGTTGGTTTTCGCCTCGTCTATCCATCAGGTTGATACGGTAGTGAGTAAGTTGATTAAGAACAAAATTATGGCTAGGGCAATGCACAGTCAGAAAAGTCAGGGGGCTCGTACGGAGGCTTTAACGCAGTTTAAGGCAGGTAAACTACCGGTGTTGGTGGCTACAGACTTAATGGCGAGGGGTATTGATATAGACCATTTGCCTTATGTAATTAATTACGAGTTGCCACGATCGTCAAAAGATTATATCCACAGAATTGGCAGAACGGGTAGGGCAGGTGCCAGTGGTGAGGCTATCTCTTTGTTAACCCACAATGATTTGCCTCACTTTGAAGTGATACAAAAGAAAATGGGTAAAACAGTGGAGATTATTGATATTGAAAGGTAGGGGGTAATAGCTATTACCTAATTGTTAGTTTGTTTCAAAATAGCTAGCTTTTTAAATCTCATTGTTGGTACTTATTGCAATTCTGTTCCATGCCTTTATGGTTACTGCGGCCATAATAATTTGTGCAATGTAATTTTCGTCGAAAAAGGCTTTTAGCTTCTTCATAAGTTTTATCGCTTAGGCCATTTTTACCTATTAAAGTTATTTCTTCGGTAATGGCTAGCACAACTTTTTCTTCTTCAGTAAATAAATTGGTTTCTCTCCAAGCGTTTAATAAGAAAATTCGTTGTTGTGTTTCACCCATTTTTAAGGCATTGAGGGTATGCATATTGATACTATGTGCCATGGAAGGTGAAAAAGCGAAGCAAGTACAGATAGATGTATATTATTTGTTAAATCAGATAGGGATAATTAAATGCTAAAAAGTGCAGTTGCTGTCTGTTCTAAACTTAATATTAGATAGAAATATGAAAAGAATTATTTGTTTTGGATTTTTTATAGTTATTGCATTTACATCTAAAGTAATAGCTCAAGATCAATCAATTTTTCCGTTAGGTGAAAAGGCTAAAAATGTCAATCATACTGGTGATGTATGGTTGCGTGAGTTGCATTCAGCAGATGGTAAGATTAATTCACAAATTTCAGTTGCTGTTTTTGCTCCTAATGCTAAACTTAACTGGCATACGCATACGGCTGGACAGATTTTAATAATCACAGATGGGAAGGGCTACTATCAGGAAAGGGGGAAGCCTGTGCAGATAGTGAAAAAAGGTGATGTTGTGAAATGTTTGCCTGATGTCGAGCATTGGCATGGTTCAACACCTACTACAGGGGTAACATATGTTGCTGTATCCCCAAAAAGCAAAACCAATTGGATGGATGTTGTGGACGATTCAGGATATCAGAATATAGAAGATTCATCGAAGGAAAAAACTAGCGTTGAAACGGAGCTTAAAACATTGTCTATGCAAAAATGAGATTGGATGGCTAGTAAGAACAAGGATGAATTGATTACACTCTTTCACGAAAAATCTATGTTTGTGCATATGGGAGGATCTTGGGATAAACAGCGATAACTTGACGTGATCAAAAATGGGAATGTTAAGTCTCAAGATTTAGTGTTCATAAAGCAATATTTAGGTGTTTTAATTTCTGATTTGGTGAACTTTAGTATTGAAGAAATACTATAATTTAATTAACAATTGATCTTTGTATAGAGAAATTTGCGATTTCAGTTATAAATTAATTATATTGAAAAATTCGATAAAAGTATGAAAATTCAAGTCATCAGTGATTTACATCAAGAGTTTGGTTATTCGGAATTGTCTTTTGATAATGCCGATCTTGTCGTATTTGCGGGTGATGTAAATTTAGGTATAAAGGGATTGCATTGGATACAATCAAGAATTAAAGATAAGCCTGTGATTTATGTTCTTGGAAATCATGAATACTATAAGAGCGCATATCCTAAAGTGCTAAATAAACTCAAAACATTAGCTGCAAATACCAATGTTCATGTACTAGAAGATTCGTTTGTTGATATTGATTATATTCGATTTCATGGCTGTACGCTATGGACTGATTTTTCAATTTTTGGAGATCCAATGGAATACGGTATAATTTGTCAATCTGCAATGAATGATTATAAGATGATAAAGCGTGATCCTTCATATTCAAAAATGCGTACTATTGATACGTATAGAATTCATCAAGTATCTCGAAAATGGTTAGATGAAAGTTTGCAGCAGACTGAAAAATCTAAAAATGTAGTTATTACACATCATGCCCCTAGTTTGAAATCGGTTTCTGAGCAATATAAAAGCCATCCTGTAACTGCTGCTTATGCCTCAAACATGGATGAATTTATATTAAAACACCAGCCAGATTACTGGATACATGGTCATATTCATACAATAAGTCGTTATAATATTGGTTATACTGAGGTAATCTGTAATCCTCATGGATATATTGGTGAACCATATAATGGGTTTGATAAAGAGTTGATTATTGAATTATAATCTGTTGTACAAAAATTTTAAAATGTAATCAATTTTGATTACATTTGGTTGTGGAAAAGAGATTAGAGCGATTTAAAGGCATACATCCAGGTCTGATACTAGAACGAGAACTTAATAAACGTGCGATTAAGCCAAGCCCTTTTGCATTGTCTGTGGATACGCATAGGCAGATTTTTAACGCCATCCTAAAAGGTAAACGAGGTATTCCAATTCCTTTATCTTTAAAAGTTGATAAAGCTTTAGGTCTTGAAGAGGGAACTTTTGCTTTGTTACAAACTTTTTATGATATCGAAAAAGCAAAAGAAAACGAGCTGAGCAAAGCACATCCTGATTTGAACATTATACGAAAAATACTTTTTTGGGATACGGACATTCAAAAAATTGATTGGCAAAAACAATACAGAGCTGTTATTCAACGTGTTTTTGAAAGAGGAAATGACGAGGAAAAGAACGAAATCATACGGTTTTATGGGTCAGATAAAATTCAACAGGCTTTAGATTCTAATAAAACTGAGCCGATGTCATTGCATTAACACCAAGATATTTTTAAATGCTTTATTATAACACTGTTAATGAGTTGCTGAGAAGTACTTTAAGCACGTTAATGCAATCTAATACTTTTACATCATTTAGGTTAGTTGGTGGCACAGCATTAAGCTTGCATCTAGGTCATCGAGAATCTATAGATATTGATCTATTTTCAGATGTATCCTATGGTAGTTTAGATTTTGATGAAATTGATAATTACTTAAAACGTAGTTTTCCGTATGTGGATTATCTTTCTAATATAGCTCCAGCAATAGGAAAATCTTATACGATAGGATCGGATGTAGAAAATACCGTAAAACTAGATGTGTTCTATACTGATCCTTTTATTCAAGATGCAGTAGTTGAAGATAATATTCGTTTAGCCTCTATTGAAGAAATAATAGCAATGAAAATTGATGTTATTCAACGGGGTGGTCGTAAAAAGGACTTCTGGGACTTGCATGAATTGATAGAATCTTATATTTTGCACGATATGTTAAATTTACATGAGCAGCGTTATCCTTACACGCATGATCGTAATTTAATTTTGTCTAATCTTGTCAACTTTGAAATTGCTGATAATGATTTTGATCCCATATGTTTTAAAGGAAAATATTGGGAATTTATTAAAGCTGATTTTAAGGATTATGTAACTAGTATGTAAGCTATTGTTTGTGAAACATCTAATTGTAGATGATTTTATATGAGCTTATTATTGTTATGTAATAAATAGTGCAAGTTTATTAAACTTCATATAGTTAACTAAATCTTTAAGAGCCTTTATTAATACTTGAACATCTAAAACCTCTCCATCAAATATGAGTGTATGATTAAAAGTATTATAGCCTCTTTGACAAGTTGGTTCTCTATCACCTAAAAAATTATTAAATGATGGATTCATTTGCCGATCAATATATACACCTGTAGGAGAATTATTAAAACGTACTTCTACTCTCTCATCAAAATGCTCAAAATGATTGCGAAATACCCTGGGAGCTAAAATATGATTATCTGGGATATTTAAATATTCGCGTAATAACTTTCCTCTTGTCCTATATTTTTTAGAAGGCCAAAGTATTTTAGATACATTTCCTGATGCCACTAATACGGACTGAATAGATCCCCATATCTCAATCTGATCAAAACTATTTTCTGGCGCATTTAGTCTATCGAAAGCTCTTATAGCTATCCGAGCTTGTAATAAAATCTCATCCAAAAGTGTCATTTGGAGTAAGCCATTCATATCAGGAATTTTATACATATCATAGGTTTTATTGATTAATATTAACTAATATTTAGTAATTATGGAAATTCAATATGGTTTGTATTTAATAATATGTAATGATATTTATTACGGTTTCCAGTATTGAAAAGCCTCCAAAAAATGTGTATTTTGTACCCAAACCGCATTAACATTTAATACACTATCATATATAATGACGCACACCTCTCATAATAAATTAGTTAGCTTTATTTGGTCTATTGCAGACGATTGCCTACGCGATGTCTATGTACGCGGTAAATACCGTGATATTATTTTGCCTTTTGTGGTATTACGTCGTATCGATTCCCTATTGGAACCTACGAAAGAAGCTGTGTTGGAAGAAGTACGTTTTCAGAAAGAAAATATCAGTGCAGTAGATTTACAACCAAGCGGTTTGCAAGGTGCATCAGGCTATGTATTCTACAATACATCGACTTGGACAATGGAGAAGCTCAAAGGTACGGCTACGAACTCCCAACAAAAATTAGTTGCCAACTTTGAAGAATATTTGAATGGATTCTCTGCGAATGTGAAAGAGATTATTGAGAAATTCAATTTGTCGGCACAAATCCGTCATATGGCATCCAAAGATGTGCTGTTGGATGTGTTGGAAAAATTCACTTCACCCTATATCAATCTTACTCCTGTAGAGAAAAACGATCCAGAGGGAAGACCCTTACCCGCACTATCCAATCTGGGGATGGGTTATGTGTTTGAAGAGCTGATTCGTAAATTTAATGAAGAGAATAACGAAGAGGCAGGGGAGCACTTCACACCACGTGAGGTGATTCAGCTGATGACAACATTGGTCTTTGAACCTCTCAAAGGTCAACTGCCTAATATTATTACGATATATGATCCAGCTTGTGGATCGGGCGGGATGCTGACGGAAAGCGAGAACTACCTTATCGAAGATGAAAGCATAAGCTACAAGGGGGATGTCTACTTGTATGGTAAGGAGATCAATGATGAGACCTACGCCATCTGTAAGTCGGATATGATGATCAAGGGAAAAGACCCCGAGAATATCCGTGTAGGATCGACCTTGTCTACGAATGAATTTTCGAGTATGAAGTTTGACTTTATGCTGTCGAATCCGCCGTATGGCAAATCATGGGCCTCGGAGCAAAAATATATCAAAGAAGGTAAAGATGTCATTGATACCCGCTTTCAGCTAAAACTTAAAGACTATTGGGGCAATTGGGAGACCGTAGATGCGACACCACGCTCATCGGATGGACAGTTATTGTTCTTGATGGAAATGGTCGACAAGATGAAAGCACCGACTTCCAATCGTATCGGTTCGCGTATTGCCTCGGTACACAATGGTTCATCGTTATTCACAGGGGATGCAGGTTCAGGCGAAAGCAATATCCGTCGTTACATTATCGAAAATGACTTGTTGGATGCCATTGTGCAATTGCCGAATAACCTCTTCTACAATACAGGGATTACGACTTATATCTGGTTGCTGAATAACAATAAGCCCAAAGAAAGAGCAGGCAAAGTACAATTGTTGGATGCCAATAACATGTACCGCAAACTGCGTAAGAATCTAGGAAACAAAAACTCGGAGTTCTCACCAGAGCAAATTGCACAGATAGCGCAAGCTTATTTGGAAAATTGGGAAACAAATCCTACGGATTCCCAACTAAAAATTAAACAATTTCGTAATGCTGATTTTGGGTATTACAAGGTTAATATCGAGCGTCCGAAACGACTAAAAGCACGGTTTACAAAGGAAGCTTTGGATACACTGCGCTACGATAAGAGCTTGGCTATACCAATGCAAGCATTGTATGATACTTATGGTGATTTGGTCTATGCGGGATTGGATTCTCATGCAGAAGAAATTACAAAACGTGCAGAAAAAGAAGATTGGGGTTTGAACAAAAAGCAAATTGCTAAGTTGTTGGAGAAAGCCACTTGGCAAAAGCCAAAAGCCTTATATGATGCTGCATTGAACCTATGGCAACATATAGGAGATGATATCTTTATGGACTTTAATGCATTTAGCAGTTTGGTCGATGAGCAAATTAAAAAGCATAAACTGGGCTTAGGAGCAGCTGAGAAAAAAGCTATACTACAGGCTATTAGCAGTTACGATGCAGAAGCCGAAAAAGTCATCAAGAAAATAGAAAAGCTACAAGGCGATAAATTACATCAATTACTGAATCACCTGGGCTGTACCGAAGAGCAGTTGCCTTTATTTGGTTATTTCCCCACGGTTAAAGCGGGCGAATATATCGTATATGAAACGGAATCCGACCTACGTGATGCCGAGCAAATTCCATTAAGTGAAACCATTGTGGTTTACTTCATCCGTGAAGTGCAGCCGCATGTAGCCGAAGCTTGGATCAATCTGGATTCGGTAAAGATAGGTTATGAAATATCCTTTAATAAGTATTTCTATCAGCATACTCCACTGCGCAGTATCGCTGACATCAAAGCGGAATTGCTCCACTTAGAGCAACAAGCAGATGGTTTATTAGCTGATATCTTAAATTTCTAAAAGGCAATGAAAAGATACGAAAGCTATAAACATTCGGGTATAGATTGGTTGGGAGAAATTCCTGAGCATTGGGAGGTTAAGAAGGTCAAGGAAATTGCAACATTACATGGTAGAATTGGTTTTAGAGGATATAATCAGTCAGATTTAGTGTCAGAAGGAGAAGGTTGCATAACTATAAGCCCAAGTAATATTTCTGAATATGACATGTCTTTTGACAAAAACAGTTATTTATCATGGGAGAAATACTTTGAATCTCCAGAGATAATGATTTATGAAAATGATATTCTAATGGTTAAAACAGGGTCAACAGTAGGAAAAGTTGGCTATGTTAAAAATTTAAGAGAAAAAGCTACAATTAATCCTCAGTTGCTTGTTGTTAAAAATATTAAAGCAAATAGTAGATATTTCTTCTTGTTTATTAATTCAAATAAATTTTTTGAGCTAATAAAATCTAATGCTATTGGAAGTACAATTCCAACAATTTCTGAAACAAAAATAGGTATTTTAAAGATAATTTATCCCCCAATCCACGAACAAGAAGCAATAGCGCAGTTTTTGGATGAGAAATGTGCGAAGATTGATGAGTTGGTAGCGATTAAAGCGCAACAAATCGAGAAGCTTAAAGAACTACGCCAAGTCAAAATCCACGAAGCCGTAACTAAAGGTTTGGATACTTCTGTTGAACTAAAAGATTTGGGCATTGACTGGATTGGCGAGATTCCAAAACATTGGGAGGTGAAGAGGTTGAAACATTTACTAAAAATTAACAATGGTTCAGATTACAAACACATACTAGTTGATGATGGGTATCCAGTAATTGGGTCAGGTGGTCAATTTGCATATGCATCTAAATATATATATGATGGAGAAGTATTGTTATTAGGTAGAAAAGGTACAATCGATAAGCCACTATATTTTAAAGGTAAATTCTGGACTGTGGATACAATGTTTTATGGAATAGCCAATAAGCATGGAAACACTAAATTTCTTTATTATTTAGCTACCACCATTCCATATAAGTATTATAGTACAGCTACTGCTCTACCAAGTATGACTCAAGGTGATTTGAATAACCATAAGATTGCAGTCCCCCAAATTTCCGAACAAGAAGCTATAGTATCTTATTTAGAGCAAGAAACAGCCAAAATAGATCAAGGTATTGCACAGCGTCAGGAGCAAATTGAAAAGCTGAAGGGGTATAAACAGAGCCTAATTAATGAGGTCGTGACAGGAAAGGTGAAGGTAGCATAGGGGAGAGAGGCTATTAATTTATTAACCAATTATGAACCAAGATTATGAAAGGAAAAGCAGAGTTTACAGTTGAAGAAGCAGTTCAAATTGAGAATCTTATCGAACATAAACTAAGGGCTACTTCTAATGAACAAAAAGGTATCCGTGAAAAAATCAGAAAACTAGGTTTTCATGCCGCTGATTTCGGTGTTCGAGGTGGATTTACTGTAGCGGATTTTAAAAGGGTAGTGCGGATTGTAGGCGTAAAGCCTTTTGCTCAGGCTAAACCTACAGTTCAAGTTAAATTAAAAGTACCATCCAAAGCGATTAAACCTAGTATTGCAACAGATTTGATCAGTTTAGATCATAGCCAAGAGATAGTATTACAATTAAAGGCTTTAGGTTTTAAAGGTTTCTTACCCATTAAAGATATTCGTCAGGACTATAGTATACTTCCTAAAGAGAAAGGAATTTATATTTTATTACGAGTAGTTAGTTCATATACTTTTGTAGAAGTGGGTACAGGTGGATTTTTTAAAGGTAAGAATCCCAATGTTTGCATTATAAAGTTACAATCCAATTGGGTTGATGACACACCTATAGTTTATATTGGAAAGGCTGGAGGAAGTAAACTAAAAGCTACCTTACATTCTCGTATAAAACAGTATTTTCGATTTGGAGAAGGGAAAGTTGTAGGACATTGGGGGGGGCGATATATATGGCAGCTTGAAGGTGTAGCGAACTTAATTGTATGTTGGAAAGAAATCCTATCCTCTGAACCTGCAGAGGTCGAAACTCAATTGATAAAAGAGTTTACGAGATTTTATGGTAAAAGACCATTCGCTAATTTGAAGGATTAGAATTTTAGTAATTATGAATAAACTAACCTTGCACGATATTTTTGAGTCCCTTACTTTTAATTTTAGGATTCCCATGCGTGCATCCTACATTCTAACTGATTGTTCGGACGAAGAAAGAGCTAAGTATTTGGCTCAATTCTTAAAAGAACAACCACAAATTATTCATGCTCCAGCTTTTGCTAGTCCAAAGGAATTGTTTGATTTTATAAAAGCAAATCAGCAAGCTTCGTTATATTTTGAAGATGAGGTCTTGTCTAAGCGTGTGGAATATATCCATGTATTAGAAGGGGCTATTTGTGCGAATGACCTCGGAAAGCCTTGGCAAGTAAAATACGAAATAGATAGTTTTGAATTCAAAGGCAAAGTACTACTAGCTTGTAGAATAAAAAAAGAAGAATTAAAGAAAAGAGAACAACTAAAATATATATTGAGAGATAG
This sequence comes from Sphingobacterium bovisgrunnientis, assembly GCF_009829085.1. Taxonomy (GTDB): domain Bacteria; phylum Bacteroidota; class Bacteroidia; order Sphingobacteriales; family Sphingobacteriaceae; genus Sphingobacterium; species Sphingobacterium bovisgrunnientis. The sequence goes on along the minus strand of NZ_WUQY01000046.1, from coordinate 11,872 downwards.
CGTAGTAATATAAGAAACACACTAACTAACTAACTAACTAACTAACTAACTAACTAACTAACCAAACACAATTAATGAAGCAATTTGAAGAGAATATTTTAGAGCCAAGACTTCTTGGCGAATTAACCTTACTTAAAAACAATTATCGCTTCTTTATACCATCTTATCAAAGAGGATATCGTTGGGGGGTAGAGGAGGTTACAGCATTATTAGATGATTTATTAGATTTCAATAATACAGTTAAGGATTACTCAGAAAAATATTGTCTACAACCAATAGTTGTAAAGCAACTTACAGATGGAAGTTATGAAGTGTTGGACGGGCAGCAGCGATTGACTACTTTGTTTATTTTACTATCATATCTTCAAAAAGAAGATGGTGAAATAAATTTATTTGAATTGGAATATGAAACTCGGCCTAATAGTGCTGTTTTTCTGCGTGATTTATCACCTGAAATTAATGCAGACAATCCTGATTATTTCTATATAAGTCAAGCTTATAAAATCATAGTTGATTGGTTTGATACTAATAAAGAAAGCGTCCGTTATCTAAAAAGAAAAATTGGAGGAATTTTATTAGATCAAGTCGAGATTATCTGGTACCAAATTAAGGACAATAGCAATCCAATAGATGTATTTACACGGATCAACATTGGTAAAATTCCACTAACTAATTCTGAGTTAGTTAAAGCCGTGTTTTTGAGTAAGAATAATCTTCAGTTGGGATTGAAAGATATGGGAGTAAGTATTGAAGATCTTATTTTAAACAACAAGCAGTCAGTTATCGGTTTAGAGTGGGATGCCATGGAAAAGCAATTGCAGGACAATGACTTTTGGAGCTTTATATTCAATAAAAAGGAGAATAATTATCAAACTCGCATAGATTATATTTTAGATTTAGTTACTGAAAGTCCCATTAATTCTGTAGACAGTCTTGAAGCATTTAAAAAGTATTACAATAAGATAAAGTCTGTTCGAAATAATGCCGAATTACTTAAGGAGTATGAAAGGTTAAGCACATCTTATATTGAAGAAGAATGGGCTTTACTAAAAGCATATTTTGATATACTGTTAGAATGGTATAATAATAAGTGGTATAATCATATAATAGGCTATTTAATAACTAGAAATGAAAATGTTTTAGAACTATTAAACCAATATAAGAATCTGAACAGGGAAGGATTCAAAAAGGAATTAATAAGTAAAATAGCAAAACCACTTTCAGCAAAGAATATTTCGGAGTTAAAATTCGAAAATTCGGGTGATAAAAAGACTTTAGAAGATATACTTTTGTTGCATAATGTTATTGGCTCACTGATTCAACCTGACACATCTATTCATTTTCCTTTTGACAAGATTAAATCAGCAAAATGGTCATTGGAACATATTTATGCGCAGAATACAGATGACCTTTTAGAAAAGGATTATGACTCGTGGGTAAATGATCATTTGAATTACTTTAAGTCTATAGGACACAATAATGATGATGTAATAAATTCTTTCATCGAAAAATTGGATGCCCTTCAAGCTAAAAAGCTCACAGGTGATACGGAAGAATATAAAGAATTCTTTAAGATCATATTTTCGGAAGTGGATGAATATATTAGAAAGAAAAGTGATGAGGATTTTGATTTAATTGAAGAAAAGGGAGATGATTACCAATGGGTAACAGATGCACATTCATTGGCGAATTTAACGCTTTTGGATATTAGTGCCAATTCATATCTAAGTAATTCGATTTTTGGAGTAAAACGCGAAAAAATAAAAGATTTAGACAAGAGATTAGCGTTTATACCTAATGAAACACGTAAAGTTTTTTTTAAATACTATTCAAATGCTGGTAGTCACGATGCCTATTGGAGCTATGCGGATAGAATAGCTTATGTAGCAGATATTAAATCAAAAATTAACAACCTCAATAACCTGTTAGACCTTAAATAATGAAGACTACACTTTGGAATATATTAAGTAATAAAGTAAATGAATTTGAGATTCCTAATGGTATTTCAATTCCAAAAATACAGCGTGATTATGCACAAGGACGTAATACCTTGCGAGCGAAGGAAATTAGAAATGAATTTTTGAAAAACATTCATGATGCTATTTTGGATGTCAAAAATAGTCAAGGAAATGCACTAGACTTAGATTTCGTATATGGGTCTAAAGAATTAGGAAGTTTTATTCCTTTGGATGGACAACAAAGGTTAACCACACTTTTCTTACTTCATTGGTATTTAGCCTTCAAAGCGAACAATCTCTCAGGATACACCACTGTGTTATCAAAGTTTCGATATGAGACTAGACCAACTTCAAATTTATTTATTAAAGCGTTATGTAAAGAGTTTGGTGTAGAAGAATATAAAAAGATATTTGGTGAAGACAATGCAAATGAGAATAATACATTTAAGAATATTATTGAAAATGAGCATTGGTATTTTTCTTCATGGAGTTTTGACAATACCATATCTTCTATGATTAATATGCTAGATAGCATCCATAGTATTTTCAAAGATTCTGATATAGTAATTGATGATTTAATTCAAGAAGATAAGCCTTCTATAACCTTTAATTTTTTACAGTTAGAGACCTACGGTCTATCTGATGGTCTTTATATAAAAATGAATGCTAGAGGGAAGCAGTTAACTAGTTTTGAAAATTTGAAAGCACAAATTTCAAAGCTTATTAAAGAAGGTGGTTTCAACGAAAAATATAATTATTCTTTAGTAACAAGCTCAGGAGAAAAGGCTGTAGATGTAGAGACTTATTTTGCCACTAAGATTGATACCATTTGGTCTGACTATTTTTGGAAGTTAAAGGGAGATGAATATTCATTCGATAATAAGTTATTGAATCTTTTAACTTTTATAGGGTTAAACGAGCTAATTCGTTTAGATATAGATTTATACGATAAAGCTATAAGTCAGCTAGAAAAAGTAGAAAACATCAGTTATTATACGCTTAAAGAGGTAGGTTTACTAAACGAGAGTAGTATTATCAAGTATATTGATACATTGGATGTTATCTGCTCAAATCAACAAGATGTAGTATCTTTTTTTGAAAATAGTCAATTTAAAGATGAAGTATTTATTCCGATATTAACAGATAAGGTAAGACCTGTATATGAAAGACGTGTGTTATTTGCAGGTACTTTTGATTTTCTAATAAAAAATATTGCCAATCCTGATTTTCATGAATTGCAGAAGTGGTCAAGATTATTATTTAATTTAACAAATAATACAATTTACAACCGTTCTAAAGATTTTCAAGATAGTCTAGACGGAATTAAAGATTTTTTAAATTGTTATAATGGTGATGTGTATGCTACCTACCTTGCTCAGGGAATTAAAGGATTTGATACTGTACAAACATTAGAAGAGGAAATCAAAATAACATTAAGAAAAAAATACTCCGATTTTAATTCTCCGATAGATCAAATAGAAAATGATGCGTATTTAGCAGGTCAGATATCTTGCATCTTAAAATTTAGTGGGATATATGATAGCTATCTAATTAGTCAATTCAACAATTATACTTCTGGAGAATTTGAATCTTTAAAGGAAAGTTTAGATAATAGTTATAAAAAATTTAAGTTGTGTTTTGATGATAATGGACTTAAAGCCTTCGAGCAAGAGGAGTTTAGAAGAGCTTTGCTCAGTATAGACGAGTTCTATATATATTCTACGAATTTTTTCTTTTATAATAATTCGACTAGTCGTGATTTATCTTGGAAAAGATTATTAAAGGAGGTTGTTAATTTAGGTAAGACCTATAGAGTTGGTGCCGCAGCATTAACTTTATTGTTTAATCATATAAATTTGAACTCTCCAATACAAAAACAATTAGAAGCAATAATAAATGATTATATTAAGATTACCGAAACTAAGGATTGGAAGTATTATTTCATAAAGTACCCATTACTTTTTCAGTCAAGTAAACAGCACTATGTTAAGTTTTTTGAGAACATAGAAGATGATGAATACGTCTATTGTTTGAATAAAACAAAATATAATAAAGAAGTTGATTATGATTTTATGTCTCTAGTTGTTAAGTCTACTTTAATTAGTAACGGGCTAGATGTTAGTAAAATAGAATATGCTTATCAACACAAATATAATCAATTCGGCATTAATAGTATAAAAGGTAAATCAGTAAAAATAATTTATAATACTCCTAAACAAAGACATAAGTTCACCATTAAGGTTTATGGACAAGATGAATTTTATGAAAAGAGTTTTTCTAAAGTAACCAATTTTATTATCGATAATTATTATTCATAATTGAAATAAATAATGACCACACAATATAACGAACAAGCCTTAGAATCATTAATTGAAAAGCATTTAACAGGGTATACTGTTGAGGAGCTTAAAGATAAATCATTAACAGTGGATTCATTTTATGAGTCGGATGAACATTATTTGGGTGGTAAAGGCTATTATATTGGTTCACCGCTAGATTTCGATAAACGTTATGCGTTAGATTTAAGACGTTTTTGGGATTTCTTGGAGAAGACGCAGGCGAAGGAATTAGCAAAGCTGCAGGTTAGCGCTGACTGGAAGTTGAAGATTCTAGAGCGTTTTGATCGTAAGGTGAAGAAGGATGGTATTTTGAAGCTGTTGAAAAAAGGATTGGAAGTAGACAATGCATATTTCAATTTATTCTATGAAGCACCAAGTGCGAGTTCAGCACAGTCTATTCGTGATAATTTCGAGGCTAATCAGTTTTCTATAACTAGACAGGTTCGTTATTCTTCTGTCAATCCTGGAGAAGAGATTGATGTGGTTTTGTTTGTCAATGGAATACCATTATGTACGATCGAGCTTAAGAATCCTTGGACAGGGCAGACTGCCGCGGTACAAGGTATCAATCAATATAAATACACGCGTGATGCTTCCCAACCTTTATTGCAATTTGGTCGTTGCCTCGTACACTTTGCTGTAGATACAGATGAAGTGTATATGACGACAAAGTTGCAGGGCAAGGATACGTTCTTTTTACCTTTTAATAAGGGTGATAATTTTGGTAAAGGAAATCCCGTCAATCCAAAAGGTCATAAGACCGCGTATCTGTGGGAGGATATATTTAAAAAGGAGCAGCTGGCACAGATTATTCAGCACTATATGTTGTTGGACGGCAAGGACAAAGATCCTTTGGCTAAGAAGTTCTACATCTTTCCACGTTATCATCAGTTGGATGTAGTGAGTAGGCTGATAGGTGATGTACGCGAAAAGGAAGTGGGAGAGACTTATTTAATACAACACTCGGCAGGTTCAGGTAAGTCCAATTCCATTACATGGACAGCATTTCAATTGATAGAAGTCGAAGATAGTGTAGGCAAACCTATGTTTGATTCGGTCATTGTGGTGACGGACAGAAGAATATTAGATAAGCAACTTCGTGATAATATCAAGTCATTTTCGGATGTGAAGAATATTGTTGCTCCCGCTTATTCGTCTGCAGATTTGAAACTAGCACTAGAATCTGGCAAGCGCATAATTGTCACGACTATACAGAAGTTCCCGAATATCTTGAATGGCATTGACTCTATGGTAGATAAGCGGTTTGGGATTATAATTGATGAGGCACATTCTAGTCAGGGCGGTTCTGCCGCAGATAAGATGAACCAAGTGTTGGGCGCATTGGAATCTAATGAAGAGGGAGAGGTGGATGCGCAGGATCTTATTATTCGTGCTATGCAAGCGCGTAAAATGCGTAAGAATGCGTCATACTTTGCTTTTACGGCTACGCCTAAGAATTCTACTTTAGAGCGATTTGGTAGTAAACAGGGAGACGGTAGCTATAAGCCATTTCATTTGTATTCGATGAAGCAAGCAATTGAAGAAGGTTTTATCTTGGACGTGATTTCCAATTATACGACATACAAGAGCTATTATCAATTGCATAAGTCTATTGAAGATAACCCAGAGTTTAATACGAAGAAAGCACAACAAAAGTTGAAAGGCTTCGTAGAGAAAGATCCGCGTACCATTCGTGCGAAAGCTGAAATCATGTTGGACCATTTTATGGAGCAGGTGTATTATAAGAAAAATGCGCTGAATAATAAGGCTAAGGCGATGGTCGTGACACAAAGTATAGAATCCGCAATACGCTACTATAAGGCATTGAATGCGCTATTAGCTGATAAAGGATCACCATTCAAAATTATTATTGCTTTCTCTGGCGCAAAGACAGTAGATGGTATAGAATATACGGAGGCTATTATGAATGGTTTCTCCGATTCTGATACGAAGGATGAATTTGATAAAGATGATTACCGTATGCTAGTGGTTGCTAATAAATACTTGACGGGATTTGACCAACCCAAGCTAACTACGATGTATGTAGATAAGAAATTGCAAGGTGTATTGTGTGTACAGGCTTTATCACGACTGAATCGTTCGGCACCTAAACTAGGGAAGAAGACGGAGAATTTGTTCGTACTAGATTTTTTTAATGATAGCGCTGATATCAAGACATCTTTTGATCCATTCTATACCTCGACAACATTGAGTTCGGAAACGGATGTGAATGTCTTACACGATTTGAAAGACGCATTGGATGAGACAGCTATATATGAATGGGGAGAGGTAGAAGATTTTAACACAAAGTTTTTTAAAAGTGCTTCTGCGGAGGAATTAAGCCCTATTATTGATACAGCTGCACAACGTTTTAATAGCGATTTAGACTTCAATGAAGAAGAAAAGGCAGATATTAAGATAAAAGCTAAACACTTCGTAAAGGTATATGGTCAATTGGCGGCTATTATTTCCTTTGAGAATATGAATTGGGAAAAGTTGTTTTGGTTTTTGAAATTCTTAATACCGAAGATGAAAGTGAAGCAGCGTGAAGAGGATTTATTAGACGAGTTGTTGGAGTCCGTAGATTTATCGACCTATGGTATTGAACGCGTACGCCTGAATGAAAAGTTGACTTTGGATGATGCAGAGTCAGAGGTTGATCCAAATAATGCGAATCCTCGTGGGATACATGGTGGGGACGATAAGGCAGAATTGGATGCCATAATACGTGAGTTTAATGAGCGTTGGTTTGCGAATTGGGATGCTACACCGGATGACAAGCGTTTGTTCTTTCAGACTTTCGTAGAAAAGATACAACAACACCCAGATTTTGAGTCTAAGTACGCGAATAATCCAGATGTATATACCAAGGAAATAGCCTATGATAGAATTGTTGAACAGGTTGCATTACAAATGCGTAAGGTGCAATTGGATTTCGCAAAGCAATGGGTTGATGATCATTTTAAACAGGACTTTAAGTCTAGTACACAACGCGCTGTAAGGAGGTAGTTTTAAATATATTATATGGCATTTGAATTAAAAGATTTATTGATAGCTTATAAAAAGGCTAAGAGAGAGGTTTTTCATCAGAATTTACATTTAACTAAGCGTGATTTTATAGAATTTGAAAAAAATTTGATAAGTAATCTTAGTAACTTAGTTAAGTTATTGAATTCCAAAAAGTTAAAAGAGTTTAATTTTGAAAATAAGCTTGGATATTTTACAATAGTAAAAAGTATCTCTTATAACAAAAAAGAAGAAGATACAATTGTAGTATCTGATTCCAAAAAAAGATGGGAGATTTTGAAAGAAGATGTTAATTCAATTGATTTTAGAATAATACCCGATTTGGGAGTAGAGTTACATGTTTTATCATCTTTATGGATAGATAGTTACGGTAAATTTTTAGAAAAAGATCTGTCAAATAATTGCTACGGGAGTAGGGTTGTATTGACAAATAGTTCTATTAATCACTTTAAACCATATGTTCAAGAATATAGATTATGGCAGCAAAATGGAATTGATATTATAAGAGAAAATTTTAAAAACAAGAAAAATGTTATTGCTATAACAGCTGATCTGAATTCATTTTATCATCATGTTAATCCTGAATATTTATCGCTAATTAGTGAGGAGTTTAATGTGAAATTAAATACAGAAATATCAAAAGATGCAATTTTTCTTAATGATGTGATGGGTTTTCTTATTACTAGCTGGTCTAAAAAAACTTATAATCAACTAAGTAACGACTGTAAAAAACAATTTAGGAATAAAAATCATGTAGGTATTCCTATAGGTCTCTCAGCCTCTAAAGTAATTGCAAACTTAATATTAAAAAAATTTGATGATAAAGTAGAAGAAGAATTATTGCCAGTTTATTATGGTCGTTATGTTGATGATATTTTTATTGTATTAAATAATAATTCTAAACTATATGATCGATCCCAAATATGGAATTATGTCTGTAAAAGAATAATTGGTTTGTCAATTAACATTGATGGAATTGTTTCATATGAAGATGAGTATACTGAAAATTGTTCACTTGAATTTAATTCAAGTAAGGAAAAGATTTTTATACTAGAACCGCTTGGAGGTGAAGAAATAATAAAGGAAATTGAAGAAGAGCTCAAGAAAAATTCCAGTGAATGGCGTTTTATTCCAGAGACGGGTAGTGATTTGGATAAATTATCTGAAGATATTTTATATTCTGATGGAAATATAAAAGAAGGGCTAAATTCATTAAGAAAAGCTAATAGTATAAGTATTAAAAGATTAAAATTTGCTAATTATTTAAACAAACTGGAGGAAATTGTTAGAACTCATCCAGAATATTATTGGAAAGATGAGGTTAAAAGAATGGTTTATTTTGTAAAGACATTTGCAATTAATCCAGAGATTATTAGTGATTATACACAGTACATTCCAAGAATATTGGAATTAGTAATGTATACGGAGAATTATAAATTATATATGGATTTATCGAAATCATTAAATGAATCTGTTACTTGCCTAACGGAGTCATTTAAAAGTTCTAAATATGAACTTGAATTAAATAAATTAGAAGATTATTTTAAAGTAATTATAGAAATGTCAATTTACACTGGGTTTAATTTGAATAAGTCAAAATGAAATTAAATAATTTTTTGGAAAAATTTGATATAGGTTTATCAGAGCTAAGATCTACATCTTTAAGATATTTTTCATCCGATCTTCATTTTGTTCCGTTTAAAGAAATATTTGAGAAATCATCGATTGATTTAAAGAATTCTTTGTTTATTGAAATAATTAGTAATAATTCTTCTCAGAAATATGAAAATATTGAATGGAAAAAATTGAAAATTGAAGAAAATGAATATGTGTATATTAATTTTTTAAATGATTTTTTTAAGGATAAAATAGAAACATCACTTCAAAATTTTGATTTAGCAATATTATTAGGTGCATATTCATTTACAAGAAATGTTAACTATTTGGACGCTAGTAGATTTTTTGATAGATGGCATGACGAAGAATGGTTTAAGTTTAACTCTCTATTAGAAGTTTATAAGCAGATTCCATTGGATAAAGGAGATTTGCCATTTAGTAAAATAGGTGAACATCAATATTATAATCAAGTAAGTGAAGATAAAATTGAAGGTATAGAAATAGCACTTACTAGTTATAAAGTTCTTTTAAAAAGTTGGGATCATAGAGTTCAGAATCAACATGAGCCAGATAATACTCGGTTAACAAGATTATATAATTTAATAAATAATATATTATGCCGTAAACCTAAAAATGTTGATCTTATAGTGTTACCAGAGTTAGCAATTTATGATTTTTCTCTTCGATTAATAAGTGAACTTTTAAGAAATAGTAATATTGCATTAATATCAGGGTTAGATTATGAAATTGATTGGAAAAATAAAACTGTAAGGAATAGATTGGCTTATATAATACCAATTGAAAAATCAGGAAGAAGAATACATTTACAATTAATACAAGACAAAGAAATTGGTGCATTACATGAGAGTAATGAACTTTGGAATAAGTCAAAACTGAGATTGATTCCCAACAATAAGGATAAATATGTTGTACAGTTTAAAAATTCTTTATTTTCAAGTTTAATTTGTAATGAATTCTTAAATATAGATTATAGACAAAAGTTACGTGGGGAAATTGATATACTAGTATTATTAGAATGGAATCAAGATATAAATACATATAACTCTTTAGTAGAAGCGAATGCTAGTGATTTACATTGTTTTGTTGTTCAAGTTAATAATCGTTTATATGGTGACACTAGGGTTAGAGCGCCATTTAAGTTGGATTATAAAAGAGATGTAGCACGTATAAGAGGGGGAGAAGATGATTATTTTGTTATTACTAAAGTTAAGGTCGCTGAACTAAGAAAATTTCAGATGAATAATATATCACCGACTGATGATAATGCTATCTTTAAGCCAGTACCTACTGGTTATGAAATGAAAAATAATAGACGATTAAAGTAATATTTATACGATCATGGGATTTATATGAATTCTAATTTTACAATTCTAAGTCTTCATATCAAGTCAACCTAATTATTAATAATTAGGTTGACTTGATATGAAATAATATATACCTGAACATAGGCTTTTATGGGAAAAGTGTAAAAGCTAAAATAAAGATAGTCAATAAATTCGTTTTAACTTTTGATTGATTATAACACCTAATAGTATGAGTACACCACAAAATGAATTTATTGAGAAATTTTCAGAATCATTATATAATGATAAAGGCGTTTATTTTATTGGTTCTGGACTTTCAGTACCATCAAGTTTACCTGATTGGAGCCAATTAATAAGTGAATTTGTAAAAAGTATTGGCATCCTAGAGATTTTTGAAACGGATGACTTACCATTATTAGCTCAATATTATGTCAATAAAAAATCTAAAAAATCATTATTTAAAAAGCTAAAATATGATTTTTCAGGAAAAAAAATAAATGAATATCACCAAATACTTACTAAAACCCCTTTGACTTCAATATGGACTACTAATTATGATGATTTAATAGAAAAAGCTTTTGATAAAGAATCAGTTTTAAAAGTAAGAGATTCAGAAGCTTTTAATTATGATGTACAGAAAAATAATATTGAAATTATTAAAGTTCATGGTAGTATTAATGGTGATATTAATGATTTTGTCATTACTCAATCCGATTATGAAGATTTTTTTGTAAATAAACCAGCATTGGTTCAACGTTTAAAAGTTGAATTATTACAGAAAATGTTTGTTTTTGTCGGATATAACTATGGAGATCCAAATATTCAGAATATTTTAATAGAAGTTCGCAGATTAAAGTCTGATTCAAATTCTATTAAACATTATATTTTATTAAAGGAAAAGAAGAAGGATAAGAAGTTTCAACTTTGGTGTCAAAATTTGGAACGTTACAATATTTATCCTGTATTATTTGATGATTATCGTGATCTAAGAGTCATTCTAAAAAAAATATCTTTAAAAGCACGAGGTAAAAGTGTATTTGTTACAGGTAGTCATTTAAATAATGATTCAGAAAATTTAGATATTTTATCAAGATATTTAATTGAAAATGAAATCATTCTTGTTAATGGTCAATCACAGGGTATTATGGAAAGTGTATTTAGAAGTTTTACAACTTTGTGTACTAAGGAAAATATTGACTATAAATCGAGATTGAAGTTATTTGCAAATCCTTATGCTGCAAATCCAAGATTTGCAGATGATCTTAATTTATTGACTAATTTAAAGGAGTTTAGAACGCCTTTAATGAAATCTACGAGAGTTGTAATTGCATTTGATGGGAGAAACGGGACGTGTGCTGAATTAGATGTTGCAATTGAAAAGGGCTGCGAAATTATTCCATATTTTAAAGACGAAAAATTTCAAACATGGCAGTATTTAGATAAAATTGATGGCTTAAGAGATGAGTATAAAGAAAAAATTCTTAATAAGAGTTTAACTATTTTTGATTTAATTATTGAGTTAAAATCTAAATTCAGAAGCGTCCCAAATAAGGTAAAAAATGGCGGTAATTTATATAGCAGGGATTGCTATATTTAATTTGCAAAA
>NZ_WUQY01000045.1 GCF_009829085.1 Sphingobacterium bovisgrunnientis | reverse complement strand
GCGCCGTATACCGAACGGTACGTACGGTGCTGTGGAAGGTCGGAACGGGAATTAATCCCGTTCCTCCTATCCGATTGGATTTAATAATTTAGTATCTTTTGTGATATCTCTTTCTATCGAAATATTAATTTTAAAAACTAATCCCAAAATAATACCTGCAATTAAAGTAAAAGGAAGTATTATCGCTACAATAATCACGAGTAGGAGTGGAAGATTAACAATATTATTTCCTGATTTTGATGTAGCTACAAATCTCGAATTATTGATGTTTGAAAATAGACCTTTGATCATGTTATTGATTGTGCCTCCGTTGATTGAAAATATTCTTTTAGTTGCCATAATGTTCTTTGTTTAAAATTTATATTCAAAGATAGCAGCTGACAATATGGAAAGGGATAGGGAATAGGCGTACAAAGAATAAATGTCGGCGAGATTGGTGAATTTTTCGGTGAAGTGTTACCAAAAAGAAATCGTCATTACGATTGAATGGGTAAGGTGGAATTTCTAAATTTTAGATTTTTCACTTGACGCTGTTTCGTTCGAAATGACGATAAAATATTTGTGAGATTATTTCTTTAAAGCTTTTTCGTAGCGCGCTGAAACTTCATCCCAATTGATGATGTTCCAAATTGACGTTAAATAATCAGCACGTTTGTTTTGGTAACGTAAATAATATGCGTGCTCCCACACATCCAGACCTAAAATAGGTGTACCTTTTTCTTCAACTACGTCCATCAATGGATTGTCTTGATTTGCTGTCGAAGAAACGAATAATTTACCAGATTTGTCTACGGACAGCCAAGACCATCCCGAACCGAAACGTGCAGCTCCAGCAGCGTTAATTTTTTCTTTCAAGGCATCTACAGATCCAAAAGTTTCGTTTATCGCTTTTTCTAATTTTGCAGATGGCTTTGTTCCAACTTTAGGGGTTAATATAGACCAGAATAATTCATGGTTGTAATGACCACCGCCATTATTACGCACTGCTGCAGATTGTTTGCTAATAGAACTTAGGATTGACTCAATACTTTCTTTTTCGGTTGGAGTTCCTGCGATAGCTTTATTTAAGTTTGTTGTATACGCTGCCGCATGTTTGCCGTAGTGAATTTCCATTGTTTGTGCATCAATCGCACCTTCTAATGCATTGAATGCGTACGGAAGTGGTGTCTGTTTGAATTGCGCAAATGTAGCTTGTGAAGCAAATATCGCTGTAGCCAAGAAAGCTGATTTCAATATATTCATAGTATTTGTTTTTGTTTTAAATATAAGCTTTGTCGGTATTCAATACAAATCGTCGTGGTTTTATAACAATTATTTAACAATCATTTTTTTTTAAATATGCGATTATGTAGCAATGTTATGATCCATTACGTTATTTGTTTATTGCCTAATAAAACTACTAGGCATTCATCTAACACACATTTATACTATGAAAACTAACTTTAATTTATTCTTAACGATCATTATTTTTAATGTATTTACGCTAACAAGTTGTTCTGATTCGGATGAACCAAATGCTATTTTTCCAATTGATCAATCCTATTGGCCATTCAAAACAGGAAATGAATGGAATCTTCAAGGAGCTACTTCTGAAGACAATATGACTTACGAGATCTTTCATAAAGTAAGTTTCGAAGGAAAGGAATATTATAGTTTTATTAATCAAAATGACGAATACAGTTATCCAGTAGCTGTAAATGAGGATAAAGGTGTTTTCAAAATGTACTATGCACCGCACAACCAACAGGGCGTGAATATTGGTGGTGGTAGTATTACCTACATAAATCTCCAGAAAGATGTGAATGAGGTGTGGACTGATAATATGACATTAACGTTTACCTCAAATCATGGTTCAGGTACTTTAGCTTATACATTTACTGGAAAAATAACAGAAAAGAAAGAAGCGGAAATAATTAACGGCAAAACTTATAAAGATGTAATTAAGACTGTTGTAGAACATAAAATCTTTAATTCACTAACCAAGATCACCACAATTGTTGAAGAAGAAACTTGGTTGTCCAAAGGTGTTGGTCCGATTCGTACTATTACGAGAGGCGATGATTTTGAAGATGTGTATTCTTTAGTTACGTACACTCTGAAATAATACACTTAATATATTTAATACACTTAATATATTTGTTAAAAGATATGGCGTAGCCAAAATAAAAAATGGTGATGAAGATTCGCGAATCTTCATCACCATTTTTTAATATTCGATTTAACGATTAGAAGGATAGATTCAATCCGTATGAAATTTGCTGAAATGGATTATCTAGAAATCTAAAATTCGAAGACTTATTATCAGACTCGTGTTTTACGGTAGAATAAGAAATAATATTATTAAGTCTTAATTCAGCACCTAATCGCTTGTAAAAATTATATCTAATTCCCGTATGGATTCCTGATACTACACCTTTAAATGAATAATAATCAGGTTCATTTTTTGATTTTTGAGTTGTGTACCTGCCATCGAGTTCTGAGAAGAGCTGAAATTTAGTTTTATCTATTAAATTGTACTGTAGAAAACCACCAAATTGATTACCTGTTATTTTTGAATTTGAACCACCTTCAGTCGTATTTTTTGATAAGGCATATAAAATTCCTATTCCCCAGTTATTATTTATTTTATACATAAACCTTGGAGTTATCTGAAAATAGTTGCTGGAATATTTTTGATTTTCGGATTCGCTAGTACTATTTTGAAAATTAAATGATGATGATATAATGAATTTGCTGTCTTGTGCATTAGATATTAAGAAAGCAAAAAAAGTAAATAGCGTTAGTATATAAGTTTTCATATTATTAGAATTGATAGTTGAATGAAAGGTATGCATTTGAAAATGTAGACTGCAAAATAGATGTATAAGATTGCTTCGCATCACTTACATCATAATATAGTCTGCCATGTGTTACTACAGATGGTATATTTAACTGAGCTGAAAGTCCATGAAAAAGTTTATAAGAAGCCCCAAGTCCTAAATCAACTTCATATATATCTATCTTAGTTGTTCCTTTTGACCCATAATAGGAGGATGTGTATGTCGGATCATATCCCATAGTTGCACCTCTTGATTCATATCTGTTTTTACTTTTGATGAAAGCAGGTTTGAGCTGGATAAAGGCGTTAAATTTTGAAGAATTTTTCTTTACGTACAATCTAGAAAAAATTCCAAAACTATTTAATGTTCTAGTATCATCGTAAGTCTCATTTTTGGAGGCGTCTTCCATTCGTTCATCTAAAATTCTATTTCTATTCTCATTTGAGTGGGCGTATTCAACACCTAAGCTTAAATGATCATTAAGATAGAAACCAAATATTGGAGCAATTCTGGTATTTTGCATCTCTTCCTTACTTGAAATTCTAACATTTTCTGATGTATTAGTTTTTGATTGCTGATATTTTCCTCCAAGCTCGACAAATATTTTTGAGCTTTGCGCTTGAGATAGTACTGGAAATAGAATCAGCGCTATTCCAATCAGTTTTTTTAAAGTAAAGGTTTTTGTCATATAGATTTGGTTAAATTTATTGTTAATCAGTTTAAAGATAGCGCATAGTAGAATATCTTGGGAATTCAAATCGATAATCTAACATTATTTAACTAAATCAAATAAGCCTCACCAGATACGTGGTGAGGCTTATTGAAATGTTTCTAGATTTTTCCTATTGTCAATATGAGATTTTATACGTTTATCCCAAATTCGCTAAGCTTTCTGCTAAGATTTGAATTTTAGCTTCAGCGTCTGCTTTTTTGTTTCTTTCGTTTTCGATGATTTCTGGTTTTGCATTTTGTACGAAGCGCTCGTTGGATAATTTCTTATCTACGGATACCAAGAATCCTTTTAAGTAATCAATTTCTTTAGTAATACGCTCGCGTTCTGCTTCTACATCAATATTATCAGCGGCTAACTGCACATAACATTCTGTCTTACCAGCTAAGAAGCTCAACGCACCTGTTATTTTCTCTTGTACAAAAGTCAATTCCGAGATATTTGCCAATTTGGTAACTGACTCTTCGTATTTTGCAAAATCGATACCTGTGTTGCTAATCGCTAAAGGCAATGCAATTTTTGGAGAAAGACCTTTTGAGTTACGAACTGCACGAACTTCAGAAATAATCTGTTGTACTGTAGCAAACTCTTTTATGATTTTCTCATCGAAAGCCGCTACTTTAGGGTATTCTGCTACGATGATACAATCTTTGTCTTCACGTGATCCAAATAATTCATCATGGTACAATTCTTCTGTCAGGAATGGCATAAATGGATGTGCTAAAGCCAAAACTTTCAAGAAGAAACTTTTTACGGTTTCTAAAGTTTCTGCTTCGATTGGCTGTTGGTAAGCAGGCTTTACTAATTCCAAATACCACGCACAGAAATCATCCCAAATTAACTTGTAAGTCGCCATCAAGGCATCAGATAAACGGTAATTTGCGAAGTGTTCGTCAATCTCTGCTACAGCTTGATTGAAACGATTTTCGAACCAAACAGCAGCAGTTTTTTGTGCTTCAGTTGCTGGTGAATTTTTCGTTTCCCAACCTTTTACCAAACGGAACGCATTCCAAATTTTGTTGGCGAAATTACGACCCTGCTCACAGTAAGAAACGTCAAACATCAAGTCATTTCCGGCAGGAGAAGACAATAACATTCCGACACGTACACCGTCCGTGCCGTATTGTTCCATCAATTCGATAGGGTCAGGGGAATTACCCAATGATTTAGACATCTTGCGACCTAACTTGTCACGCACGATACCTGTTAAGTATACATTGCGGAAAGGAGGTTTTTGTGTATAATCATGACCCATAATTATCATACGTGCTACCCAGAAGAACAAAATTTCTGGCGCAGTCACTAAATCATTTGTAGGGTAGTAGTATTTGAAATCTTCGTTTTCAGGGTTACGCACACCGTCGAAAACGGACATGGGCCACAAGCCAGAAGAGAACCAAGTATCTAATACATCGTCTTCTTGACGAATTGCAGCTGTAGATTTACCTTGCGCTTCAAATTCTTTTACTGCTTCTTCTTCTGTTTTTGCAACAACCCATTCGTTGTTGTCATTATACCAAGCAGGAATACGTTGTCCCCACCACAATTGGCGAGAGATACACCAATCTTTCACATTTTCCATCCAGTGCTTGTACGAAGCAAAGAATTTTTCTGGAATTAATTTGATCGTACCATCTTCTACGTAAGATAAAGCAGGCTTAGCGATTTCATCCATTTTACAGAACCATTGCATCGATAATTTTGGTTCGATGGCTGCGTCTGTACGTTCTGAGAATCCAACTTGAGATTTGTAATCTTCGATTTTCTCGATTTGGTCAACTTCCTCTAATAATTTAGCCACTTTCTTACGCGCGATGAAACGATCTTCACCTACTAAAATTTCTGCTTTCTCATTTAATGTGCCGTCATCATTTAAGATGTCGATAACAGGAAGATTGTGTTTTTGACCTAATTCGTAGTCATTCAAATCGTGTGCAGGTGTAACTTTCAAACATCCTGTACCGAATTCCATTTCTACATATTCGTCTTCGATAATCGGAATTTCACGGTTAACTAAAGGAATGATAACTTTCTTTCCTTTAAGGTGTTGGTAGCGCTCATCGTTAGGGTTGATACAGATGGCTGAATCCGCCATAATTGTCTCTGGGCGCGTAGTGGCTATAATGATATACTCATCCGAATCTTTGATTTTATAACGGATGTAGTATAATTTTTGATTTACTTCTTTACGGATAACTTCTTCATCAGAAAGGGCAGTTTTTCCTTGTGGATCCCAATTCACCATACGAACACCACGATAGATGTAACCGTCTTTGTAGAATTTGATGAACGTATCAATAACCGCTTCTGACAAATCAGGATCCATCGTGAATTTCGTGCGTTCCCAATCACATGAAGCACCTAATTTTTCCAATTGCTTCAAGATGATACCGCCGTATTTCTCTTTCCATTCCCAGGCATGTTTTAAGAAATCCTCACGAGTTAACGATTTTTTGTCAATTCCTTGCTCTTTTAACATCGCAACAACTTTAGCTTCCGTAGCAATAGAGGCGTGATCCGTTCCTGGCACCCAACATGCATTTTTACCTTGCATACGTGCACGACGAATCAATACATCTTGAATGGTATTGTTCAACATGTGTCCCATGTGCAATACTCCAGTGACGTTTGGCGGAGGCATTACAATTGTGTAGGGTTCACGCTCGTCTGGTGTGGAACGGAAAAAACCGTTTTCCATCCAGTAAGAATACCATTTTTCTTCTGCTTCTTTTGGACTATAAGTTTTTGCTATGCTCATTGTAATAATTCGTTCAAAAAATTGAAGTACAAAAATACGGATTTAATGGCACTTAAGTGTATTAATTCAAAACAAAAAATGATATTGCAACAGGATTAGATATACCGTAATATGATTACTTTTGATGAAATTTTTGATTTATTATTTGTAAATAAATATTACCGACAATGAATAAGGCCGATTGGCGTTCACATATTTCTTTTTTACTTAGTTATTTTGTGTATTGGTATGTTCTTTTTCTATTTGACAGAACCGCATTTCTAATAAGTAACTGGTCAAAATTTGAAGAGAAGTCTGATATAATTTATTCATATTTATATGGAATGCGATTGGATGCATCGCTGGCTTGTTATCTCATAGTATTACCATTTTTATTTTATATCATTCAGCTTTTTTGTATTAGAAAGTCAGTTTCTCCTTGGTGGCTTCGCGTATATACGTTAGTTCCGACAGTTATTTTTGCACTAATCACTATCGTGAATAACCCGCTGTATGAATCCTGGGGGGAGAAAATTAGTAAGCGTGCTATTTTGCTTGGTGCTGGAACAGTAGGAGGAGTTACAAGTTCGGTTGATATAGAGATGCTTGTTATCGCAGGTATCACGTTGGTGTTATTTTTTACAGTTGCTCATTATACCTACCATGGGATAGTGGTGAAAGTAGCTAAGTATAAATCACAAAACATTATGTCGACTGTGATCCTTTTAATTGTCGGCGCATTTGTGTTATTCACATTCATTCGTGGGGGATATGGTCGTGCTACGTTGAATCCAAGTGCTGTATATTTCTCGGATAATACAACATCCAATCACCTCGCCGTAAACACATATTGGGCATTCATGAAAGATATGATGAAGAGCGCCAAAAAGAATCCGTATCAGTATATGTCAGATAAGGACGCTCAACTTATTCTTAAGCCTATACTGCCAATTACTTCAGATTCAATCGTGAATGTGTTGAAATCGGACAGGCCAAATGTCGTTTTAATTTTGTTGGAAGGAATGGTTGCACAGGTTTTTGAAGAACTTGCAGGAGAAAAGGGAATCACACCAAATATGGATAAATTAATGCGTGAGGGAGTAAATTTTACAAGAGCCTATTCTGCTGCAGATCGGTCGGATAAGGGGATGATTGCAGTCATGAGTGGATTTCCTTCTCAAGGAACCGAAAGTATTATTCAATATATTCCAAAACATGAGAAATTGCCAGCTATAGGTCAGATTTACGATTCTCTGGGATACAGTACATCCTTTTATCATGGCGGACAAAGTCAATTTTATAATTTTAAGTCATATATGTTTACGCATGGAATAGCGCGTGTTGTAGATAATGCAGATTTTGATTTGAATGAAAAAAGAAATTCTTGGGGAGTATACGATCATGTAGTTGCAGATAGAATGTTGACCGATTTGGATGCTGATAGGAAACCATTTTTCTCTGTTTTTTATACTTTAGTCAATCATGAGCCTTATAATCTAGATGGTGGCTATAAATTTGGAAAAAAGACTAAAGCGGATATGTATCGTAGCACGGCATATTATACCGATACTATGATTGGCAATTTTGTAGAGCGTGCGAAGAGCAAGGAATGGTATGATAACACTATTTTTGTAGTGGTGTCTGATCATGGGAATATACATCCGAAAGAAAAATTTGGGTTGGAACATCCGGAACGTTACCATATTCCACTGTTTATGTTTGGGGGAGCTTTGAAAGATGATTGGAAAGGAAAGCAAATTGATAGCGTCGTAAGTCAATTGGATATAGCCACTACATTATGGAATTTTGTGAGTGATAAACCATCGCCATTTAAATATTCATTTGATCTTTTCTCAAAAAATAGAAACAATGTAGCATTCTATAATTCAAATAGCACTTTTGGAATAATCACCAATAAACAAGCTGTTGGATTTGATGTGCAAGCAGGTAAAATCGTTTATAACGATGGCGATAAACTGTCTAATGAAAAGGATAGTTTAATAAATATTGCAAAGGCGTACTATCAGGTAGTTTTTAAGGATTTTCAACAGTATTAAAATGAAGAAACTTCAATTAAAGGGTATCCCAAATGCATTTCTTTTATTGCTTATACAATTTATAGTTCTTCTGGTGATTTATGCCGGATTGCGTTATGGATTTTATGTTTTCAATAAATCCATGTTTCCGCAAGTGACTACTTCGGAATTACTACTCATGATGTGGGGAGGTGTGAAATTTGATACTGTCGCTATTCTATATTTGAATATACTTTATATCCTGTTGCAAAGTATACCATTTCCTTTTAAGTATGATATTACTTATCAGAAAGTATGTAAATGGGTTTTTGTGGTAACTAATTCAATTGGCATTGCATTAAATTTAGTTGATTACGCATATTATCCTTTTACACTTAAGAGAACCACAGGAACAGTATTTGGGCAATTTGCTAACGAGGAAAATTTGTTTAAACTGAGCTTTGATTTTCTAGTTGGATACTGGTATTTGCTTATACTCTTTGCAGTGCTAATATTCTTTTTGGCTAAAGTATACAATTCGGTTAGTTTAGTTAAAGTTAAGAAAGTAAGCTGGTTATTTTACGGAGTTCAGCTGGTCGCTTTTTTATTCACTATATTCTTATTTATTGGTGGAGTTCGGGGAGGATGGGCGCATAGTACACGACCAATTACGTTGAGCAATGCCGGAGATTATGTGAAAAATCCAGAAGAAATGAATATTGTGCTGAATACACCGTTCAGTATTCTGAAAACTTTGAAAGCAATTTCGCTCAAAGAAGTTCACTATTTTTCGGACGAAGAATTAGAAAAAATATATCCAGTAATACATCATCCAAAAGACAGCACAGAATTTAAAAAGTTAAATGTCGTAGTACTAATTTTAGAAAGTTTTGGAAAGGAACATGTTGGTGCGCTTAATAAGGATATTAATAATGGAACTTACAAAGGGTATACGCCATTTTTGGATTCTTTGATAGGAGAGTCTTACACGTTTAATCGTTCATACGCAAATGGACGTAAGTCGATAGATGCGTTGCCTTCCGTTATTACGGGTATTCCTTCGGTTGGTGAACCTTTTGTTCTCTCTATTTACTCAGGTAATAAAACAACAAGTCTTGCCAAGTTATTAGGTGATGAAGGCTATGAAACTGCATTCTTTCACGGAGCACCTAATGGAAGTATGGGGTTCTCAGCTTACACTCAACTAGCCGGAATAAACCATTATTTCGGAAAAAACGAGTATAATAATGATGCGGATTTTGATGGGATTTGGGGTATTTGGGACGAACCTTTTATGCAGTTTATGGCAGATAAAATTGATGATTTGCCACAACCATTTTTTGCAGGATTCTTTTCTTTGTCTTCTCATCATCCATTCAAAGTTCCTGAGAAATATAACGGAAAATTCCCGAAAGGACCCCTAGTAGTTCATGAACCAGTTGGATATTCGGATTATGCATTAAAGCAATTTTTTGCTAAAGCAGTCAAATCGCCTTGGTTTAAAAATACATTATTTGTGATATGTGCAGATCACGCGACGGTGAGTCATTTGCCCGAATACCTAACGGCTCCAAATTCTTTTGCAATACCTATTGTTTTTTATCATCCGGGTAATAATTTGAAGGGATTGTCGGACAAATTAGTGCAACAAATAGATATTTTGCCAACTGTATTGAATTATTTGAATTACCCAAAACCTTACTTTTCATTTGGATTTGATGCATTGGCAAATCAACAGAACAATTTTGTAGTTAATAATATTGGTGGGGTTTACAATCTTTTTCAAGGAAACTATTATATGACTCACGATGGTGAAAAGCCAACTTCTATTTTCGATCTGAAGCAAGATAAATTCTTAAAAAAGGATTTATTACCTAATAACAATTTAAAAGATTCGCTCGAGCATACTCTTAAAGCTTTTATACAGCAGTATAACTACAGTATGATTCATAATAAATTAGTTTACGAAGATTAAAATAACAAAGGCTCGAAATTTTCGAGCCTTTGTTATTTTAATCTTCTTCAGATTTATACAAATCGTTGAATTGTTGTTTATACTTTTCTAAGATTACTTTACGTTTCATTTTTAGAGTAGGCGTTAATTCACCGCCGTCAATCGTGAATTCATTATGCAAAATGATAGGTTTTTTTATTTGTTCCCAATTTCCGAAATGTTGATTTGCAAGACGAACTTCTGCATTAATTTTTTTGACGATAATTGGATGGCTTAAAAATTCATCTTTCTTCATACCAATTAATTCTGGCGCACTGGACTTACTCCAATCGGCTAAGTGCCCGTAATTTGGTACAATATAAGCAGAAGCGAATTTCTGACCATCACCTATAACCATCGCCTGCTCAATAAAATACGATTCCACAAGTTTTTTCTCAATAGGTTGAGGTATAACATATTTACCACCAGAAATTTTAAACATTTCTTTTTTACGGTCGATGATCTTGATGAATTTTCCTTCTTCTAATACTCCAATATCTCCTGTATGCAGCCAACCATCAATTATGGTTTTAGCTGTTTCTTCTGGATTTTTATAATAACCTTGCATTACGTTTGGCCCTTTTACCAAAATTTCTCCATCATCAGCCAGTTTCACTTCCACATATTTAACAGGCAATCCAACTGTACCTACACGAATTCCTTTGATGTAATGATTTACCGAAATTAAAGGTGATGCTTCGGTCATTCCATATCCTTCATACAATGGAATACCTGCGGCCAAAAATATACGTGCTAATTTATTTTGAAGTGAGGCAGAACCTGAAGCGACAGTAACTAAATGTCCACCTAAGGCATCGTACCATTTGTCTAAGACTAATTTTTTAGCAAGTTTTAGTTTTAAATTGTACGCAAAAGATCTATTTGCAGGGTTTGGATCATAAGCTTCACCAACACTTACCGCCCAGTCAAATATTTTTCGTTTAGAACCACTTAATTCATGTCCAGTTTTCATTATTTTCTCATATACTTTTTCAAGGATACGAGGCACAGCAGTCATGATGTGTGGTTTAGCTTCTTTAATATTAGCCCCAATTTTATCCAGTGATTCGGCTATGTACGTAGTGATACCGATATACATATATGTGTAAATCACCATTCTCTCGTAAGCATGACAAGGTGGTAAAAATGTCAACGAACGAGTATAGGCTTGCAATGGCGTGATTTCTCTTGCCGAAAGTACATTGAAAACAATGTTATTGTGTGTTAACATCACACCTTTTGGTTTTCCTGTTGTTCCAGAAGTATAAATCAGCGTTGCTAAGTCAGAAGGCTTAACCGCGTCCATACGTTGTTGCAATGTATCTGTCGAGATTGTTTTTCCAAGTTCTGCGATTTCTTTCCAATTACGAGAATCTGGAATTTCTGCAATGCAAAACACATATTTTAATGTGTAAAGTGATTCTTGGAGATTTATAATACGATTATAAAGACCTTTGTTGCTTACGACACAAAGTTTAATCTCTGCATCATTAAATATATATTGATAGTCTGTATCTGTAATATTAGGATACATAGCGACACAGACTGCCCCAACTTGTTGAATAGCAAAATCCATTAAATGCCACTCAACACTACTATCTGCTATTAGTCCAACTTTTTCTTGTGGTTTGACACCAAGTTCTATTAGCCCTTTAGCAATAGCATCAACTTCAGCAATAAATTCTGCTGTTTTTATCTCTTTCCAATCATTATCTTTCTTGTGTGCAAAAATAGAAAGGTTGGGATATAAATCTAGCTGTCTACGCGCTAAATCAAACAATCTCAAATCTTGTTGCTCTTGTTCCATATTTATCAATTATGTAAATGCATTATCTTTCAATAAATCAAATGCATATCTCGTACAACATATACAGTACGTTTAAAGTTTGCGAAGATACAAAATTAAAGTATTATGAGAATTCAATATGGTTTTTTGAAAAACTACGTAGGATTAGCAACAAATGTTTTTAAATTTATTTAAAAACCTGCCAATAATTAATAAAGAGATTTATATATTTGTAGATATAACCAGTCTAGGTAAACCTATGGAATCTCTAAATGGAATTAATGCGCTTACTTTAATTTTTGTAGCTCTTTTGCTGTTTGCAATTGCTTATCGTATATATGGACTCTTCATGGCAAATAGAGTCTTAAAATTAAATAATAAATATTCTACTCCTGCAAATGAATTTGCAGATGGACATGATTATATTTCGACAAATAGAAATGTATTATTTGGTCATCATTTTGCTGCTATTGCTGCGGCTGGACCTCTTGTTGGACCAGTACTCGCTGCGCAATTTGGTTATCTTCCTGGCGCCTTATGGATTTTAATTGGTTGTGTTTTGGCTGGTGGTGTACATGATATGATCGTATTATTTGCATCGGTACGTCATAAGGGGGAAAGTTTAGCTTCTATTGCCTCCAAAGAAATTGGAAAAACAACAGGTGTAATAGCAGGTGTGGCAGTTTTATTTATTCTTATATTAACCTTAGCGGGATTATCTTTGGCATGTATTAGTGCTATGCATGAAGCTTCTTGGTCATTATTTACTGTAATAATCACGATGCCAATAGCCATATTAATGGGCTTAATAATGCGTTATCGCAAAGATTCAGTGACATTAGCAAGTTTAATAGGTGGTGTTTTATTGATTGTTGGAATTATTGGAGGGCATGGATTAATGCAAAATGAAACAATTTCTAATATGTTTCATTGGAATATTAGCACCATATCAATTGCAATATCTATCTATGGATTTTTAGCATCCGTCCTTCCTATGTGGTTATTATTGGTGCCAAGAGATTATTTATCAACTTACCTTAAGATCGGTACAATATTAATGCTAGCAGTAGGAATAATTTTCGTACAACCGACTATGCAAATGCCTGCATTGACAGATTTTATTTACGGTGGAGGACCTATAATTGGTGGACCTGTGCTACCATTTATTTTTATTGTCATTGCTTGCGGAGCAATATCAGGTTTTCATGCAGTGATAGCAACAGGCACAACACCAAAGATGTTGTCAAAAGAGCGTGATATCTTGTTCGTTGGTTATGGTGCGATGCTGGTAGAAGGTTTTGTTGCTTTGATGGCACTAATTGCTGCTTGTACGTTAATGCCTGGAGATTTTTTTGCCATCAATACCCCGGCTGCGGCATACGATAATTTTATAGCTGCTCATCCGCATTTGTCTACAGTAGATTTGGATTCATTTATTGATCGGATAGGAGTGGATTTATATGGAAGAACTGGAGGGGCTGTTTCATTAGCTGTAGGAATGGCACATATATTTGATAGTATACCGTTTATGAATGATGTGATTGCGTATTGGTATAATTTTGCTATAATGTTTGAGGCGGTGTTTATTTTGACAGCTATTGACGCAGGTACACGTGTTGGACGATTTTTTTTACAAGAAATGATGGGAGGCTTCATTCCATCTTTCAAAAATAAAAATTGGTTGCCGGGTATACTTATTAGCAGTGGTTTGTTCACTTTTGCATGGGGATACCTTGTTTTTACTGGAAATGTAAGTAGTATATGGCCACTTTTTGGGATTAGCAATCAACTTCTAGCGGCTTGTGGTTTAATTGTATGTACGACTATGCTTATCCGAATGAATCGTGGTAAATATGCGCTTTGCACAGCTATTCCAGGCGTTTTCATGGCTGCTATAACATTTTGGGCAGGATATTTACAGGTGATGGATATTTATCTTCCAAACAAACAATATTTATTGGCAGGTTTAGCTGTATTGGCAATGGTACTCATGCTGCTTGTATTTATCGGAGCATTTCGAAAGTGGTCTAGTTTAATGAAAACAAAGTCTACTCAAATAGATTATTACGGTGAGCAGGTTAAAGAATTAGTAGAACGTTAATATATAAAAAGTGGAAACCCACTAAAACTGGGGAGTGTTAGTGGGCTGGAAGTATGTTGTAATAAAACGATTATTATAATCTCAAAATATGCGATATTAAAATATTTACAAACTCTATGCCAAAAAGTTAAATCTTTTATTTTACCAATTGAATATCAATATATTCAAACAATAATAGTTGTGAGATGTTTAAAATAATTGAATCTAATCATTTAATTATGCAAGAACTAAATCAAAATAATCGACCAGGATTTATTAAACGAAGTTTCACTATTCTAAAAAATACAGTCCAAGGTTTTCTTAATGAGGACAGTTTAAAATATAGTGCTTCACTCGCATATTATACTGTTTTTTCAATTGGCCCTATTTTGGTGTTGATGATTACTTTAGCGAGTCTTTTTTATGGAGAAGATGCTGTAAAAGGTAGATTATTTGGTGAATTGAATAGTTTAGTAGGCGCAAGTGCAGCAAGTCAAATTCAATCAATTATTAAAAATTTAGAATTATCAGGTAAGAGTACTTTAGCACTAATAATAAGTGGTGTCACGTTATTAATAGGTGCGACAACAGTTTTTGGAGATATACAAAATTCTATCAACCGTATTTGGCATGTTCGTGCAAAACCCAAGAAAGGATGGTTAAAAATTGTAAAGGACAGATTGCTCTCATCTTCATTAGTTATAGGTTTAGGTTTTTTATTAGTAGTGACACTTGTAATCAATGGAATAGTATTAACATTCACGGATAATTTGCAGCGGTATTTTCCAGATATAACAGTTTATTTATTTGATGCAATCAATTTTTTATTGACTTTTGGAATTATCTTTATTCTTTTTTCAGTTATTTTTAAGATTCTCCCTGACGTCAATATTAAATGGAGTACGGTGCGTGCTGGTGCGATATTTACAGCTATTTTATTTATTGTTGGTAGATTGTTAATAGGCTTTTACCTCCAAAATTCAGATACAGAAACAACATATGGAGCCGCTGGTTCTATTGTCTTAATATTACTTTGGGTATATTACACAGCTGCAATTTTATATTTCGGAGCGGTATTTACACGTGAATATGCAACTTACAAAGGCATTGCTATTGAGCCTTCGGAATTTGCTGTGCATGTGGAGGTGAAAGAAATTGAACGAAATGTTACGGAAATACCACGGGCACCACTAACAGAGGAAGAAAAAGTTATTGATAAAACCTAAAAATTTATATTGTTTTTGAGTATTCTGAAATATCTAATAATTTCGCCTACTCCAAAAACCTATTTGAGAAATAATTAAATAATGAATAAACCTAATACCTATGATGTTATTGTAATTGGATCAGGAATGTCTGGAGGCTGGGCAGCTAAAGAATTTTGTGAAAATGGTTTAAAGACACTTGTATTAGAGCGTGGAAAGGATGTTAAACACATTCAAGATTACCCAACAACAAATATGGATCCCTGGGAATTACAACATGCTAATAATCTAGTCTTAACTATTAAAGAAGAAAATCCAATCGCTTCGAGATGTTATGCTTTCAAAGAAGATGCACAACATTTCTTTTTACACGACAAAGAACAAGAATATATTCAACAAAAACCATTTGATTGGATTAGAGCAGATGCTACTGGAGGGAAGTCATTATTGTGGGCAAGGCAGGTACAACGTTGGTCAGATTACGATTTTGATGGACCCGCACGTGATGGATTTGCGGTGGATTGGCCAATACGTTATAAAGATATAGCACCATGGTATTCTTACGTAGAAAAATTTATTGGAGTTGCAGGTCATGTAGAAGGTAACCCATATATGCCTGATGGCGAATTTCTTCCTGGATATGATTTAAATGTAGTAGAAAAGGTCGTTAAAAATAAAATTGAAGCTAAATATCCAGATCGACAAATTATACAAGGTCGGTGTGCGCATATAACTGAACCGCAGCCCATACATATTGATCAAGGACGTACCAAATGTCAAAATCGTGTATTGTGTCAACGAGGTTGTCCATTTGGTGGGTATTTTTCTTCTACATCATCGACATTACCTTGGGCAGAGAAAACAGGTAATTTGACCCTAATAGCCAATAAAATTGTTGAATCAATTATTTATGATGAGCAACAGGGTAAAGCAGTAGGTGTGCGCGTGATTGATAGATTTACCGAGAATATAGAAGAATATTTTGCACGTATAATATTTGTGAATGCTTCCACGTTAGCAACTAATCTTATTTTACTGAATTCAAAATCTACCCGTTTTCCTAATGGATTAGGAAATGACAATGAATTAATGGGAAAATATGTCGCATTTCACAATTATATGGGAAATATCGGTGGATCGTTGGAAGGATTTGAAGATAAATATTACTACGGAAAACGTCCAACACAGCCTATTATTCCAAATTTCAGGAATATACATAATCAAGAGACTGACTTTTTGCGAGGTTACGCGAGTTTTCTGAGTGCATATCGTCCAAGAGGAATATGGACCGACGGAGCCCAAGTTGGTAAGACATATAAAGATAATTTAACTCAAGTTGGCGGATGGTGGGTGTGGATGATCATGCAGGGAGAGACAATACCTTCAGAAAATAATTATGTTAAACTTAGTGATAGTTTGAAGGATAAATATGGCTTACCACAATTAATAACTCATATTTCCTATCAAGATAATGATTATAAAAGTACGGAGGATTTTCTAACGCAAGGTTCTGAAATGTTAGAAGCTGTGGGTGTAAAAAATATTTCACCAAATAGAAATAATCAAAATCCTGGTTTGGATATTCATGAGATGGGAGGAGTTCGTATGGGCAATGATCCCAAAACTTCTTTACTAAATAAATGGAATCAATTGCATCACTGTAAAAATGTGTTTGTAACTGACGGTGCAGCAATGACATCGACAGGAACTCAAAATCCATCACTTACTTTTATGGCATTGACGGCTCGTGCAGCAAATTACGCCATGGATGAGATGAAAAAAGGAAATCTTTAATTGGTCAAAATTTTAAAGAAGTAAGCCTCTTAATTTTTATATTAAGAGGCTTACTTTTTTAAAGACTTAGGCAGTCTTTAAAACATTTCTATACGTATACTTTGGATATATATGACGTTTTGCATGACGCGCTGGCGAGTCTGCATTTATCAATTTTATGTATTCGTTTTTAGTAACATTAAAATATTCATATTTACTTCCGTCAGCGAAAGTGATGCTCAATATATGACCTTTCCAATCAAAGTCAGCGATTGAAGATGATTCAATTGTATTCTTATATATCGGAAGTTGACTTTCAAGTGTTTCAGGACAGATACTTACTAAGAAATGATATGCTTCGATCATTTCTTTACTTTTTTCTTCTGCGGCTTTTAAACCGTCTTCGTCATTCACAAATCTATCAGGATGACATTCTTTCATTATTTGGCGGTAACGCGACTTTAAAGTGCTCAAATCTACTTTATTATCTACGTCCAAAAGTTTTCTATAATCCGCAATTTTTTTCATGGCGCAAAGGTAGTGATTATTATTTAGTTATGAAGTGAAAGTTGTTATAGTAATATGTATATATTCCATATTTTTTACAAAAATAAAAATGGCCTACAGGGGATGTAGGCCTTACTAAACAAAAACTACCAGTTTACTACGGGTATGTCGTTACGACTTTACTCACTTTCCAACCTTCGTCGGTTTTGTTTAAAGTGATATGGTCGACTCTTGTGAAATTTTTAAAAATACTTGTTGCTTTCGCAATACAAGTCTTACCAGTTTCGTCCAAAATTTGATAATCTGTTTTAGCATCAAATTTTAAACCTTTATTAGTTTTTAAGAATTTCAAGTATGCTTTTTTATTGAACGAATCTTCGTTTGCTGTATTGATATATTCAAAGTCTTCTGTTAACAAATATTTGTTGTAAATATCTGACCCTAATGTCGTTGCTTCGATGTAGGTTAGTACGATAGCTTTTGTATCCATGTTTTTTAATGGATTCACAGTTGGCAGAGCAAATGAGCTTAATGATATAATCATTATAAATGCTGTTGCGATGGTTGATAATGTCTTTTTCATTGTATTGGTTGTTAATATTTTTAAACTTAATTAGTTGTTTTAATTTCTTTTGATACTCCAAAATTATATGGTTTTGTTGCGCTGTAAAACACGATTTAGATTAGTGACATGGGTTTTTCGGTGAAAATGGAGATTAAATCGGTAAAAATAATTACAATGTTTTACCGATATGAATTATTTGAGGAAAGCTTTTATCAGCTTTCTGATAAACAATGAAGTTTAGACAGAAAATGAAAAAAGGCTTACCATTCTGGGTAAGCCTAATATTCTTTATAGTATTTTAGTTTTAAGGATACGTGGTTACTACCTTGCTGACTTTCCAGCCATCAGAGGTTTTATTTAATGTTATATAATCTACACGTGTGAAATGAGCAAATTTCATAGTTGCTTTAGCTACACATGACTTTCCTGATTCATCTAACAATTGATAGTCAGTTTTGCAATCAAATTGACATCCTTTGGTGTCTTTTAAAAATTTGAGGTATTGTTTTTTGTTAAACTTATCTTTATTGGCTGTGTTGCTATATTCAAAATCATCGCAAAACAAATATTTGTTATAAATATCTGACCCTAATGTGATTGCCTCAACATAGGATGTGATGATTACTTTACTGTCTTTTTCTTTTAGAGGATTTGCGTATGAGCTTAATGATATAATCATTAATAACGCTGTAGCGAAAGTTGATACTGTCTTTTTCATTTGAATATTTTTAATTTAGTTGTTTTAAATTGTTGATTCAAAGGTAAAATGAGAGGCTTTAGTAAAGAATGGGAAATAGACAAATAGTAGGAAAAAAATCGGTTAGTAATGGATTGTATTCGGTAAAATAAACCGTTCTAAAAGAATAACATGTAGCGAAATATCCGCAAGGACAATTAAAATGCAAACAATTCAAATAAGATATTGTTAATCATCTGTATGTTTATTTTTCTAAAGTTAAAAAACAAATATTATGAGATTAAGAAATGTCATTACTTCAATTGCATTATCAAGTTGTATAGCTTTTAGTGTAATTTCATGTAAATCAAAAGTTTCAGATGCAGACTTAAAAGCTAAAGTTGAAAATGTAGTAAGTAACACCAATGGTGTAATCGTTGATGTTAAAGATGGGATTGTTACGCTATCTGGAACAGTTAGCAGTCAGGCGGAGCGCGAAGCAATAGAAAATTCAGCAAAAGCTGTAGATGGTCAACATATAAAATCTGTTGTCAATAATATTGTGGTTCAAGTACCCCAAATAGAGGTCAACACTGACGATGTTGATTTGTCAGCTAAAGTAGTGGATGCAACAAAAGATTTTCCTAATGTGCAGACTACTGTAAAAGATGGAATCATTACAGTAACTGGAACTGTGGAGCAATCTAGACTGCAAGTGTTGAAACAATCTTTGGATGCACTTTCACCAAAAAAGGTTGATTTATCAGCAGTGGTTACTAAATAGTCTATTACTTTAAATCAGGAAAAAATGACTTTAACAACAAAATATCAAGGTTTAATTGATGTTGCAAATAGTTCAGGAATTGAAAATTTGCAAATCGCTGAACAAGAAGGTGTCTTACATATAAGAGGTACCGCACCGAGCGCTGATGTCAAAAATAAATTGTGGGATGTGTATAATCAATTGGATCCAAATTATTTATCAGGAGACGTTGTCATGAATGTAGATGTGTCTACAGCAATTGCCGGAAGTCAAGTGCGTGTAATTACACAAAACTCAAATTTGAACATCAGAAAGGGACCTGGTACCGACCAGCCTATAGTCGGGAAAGCTGCAAAAGATGAAATTATAATACTTATAAGTCGTGCTAATGACCAATGGTGGTTAGTGCGCACAAATGATGGGGAAGAGGGATATTGTTATGCACAATACTTAGAACCTATTGCGTAAAATATAAGTTCTTATAATCGAAATCGGATCTTCTAAAAATAGAAGATCCGATTTTTTTACGTGCGGTAAGAGTATAGCATTATTTAAGTCCTTCTAGCGTTTTCCTTTTTTGATCCAGCTGATGCTCCATTACTAAA
Source organism: Sphingobacterium bovisgrunnientis (assembly GCF_009829085.1). GTDB lineage: Bacteria > Bacteroidota > Bacteroidia > Sphingobacteriales > Sphingobacteriaceae > Sphingobacterium > Sphingobacterium bovisgrunnientis. Next base: position 4,083 of record NZ_WUQY01000045.1, on the reverse strand, counting down.
TCGTAATCGGATCTATTTTTGTCAGATTTACTTAACAAAACAAACAACTCTAAGGATATCAAAAATGCCAGCAAGATAACGTAAAAAATTAATGCCACAGTACTTTCTTTTAAAATTTCCAACATTGCGTTTAATTCTTCTAAAAATCCTTTCTTAGATTTAAGTTCTGCGCGTAGACTTTCTTCCGCTTTTAATTTACGTTGACTATATTCTTCGTGCTGTTTTCTTAACTGTATTAAATTATTATTATTTAGATCAGCCTCTTTAATCTTTGGATTAGCGATGGGTGTATTAGAAACAGTTCGCTGATTTTTATTAGTGATAGAGCCATCATCATTGCGAATTGGTACTGATGTCACACTTGTTGAAACCGTATTTATTGTAGGATTTTTGCTTATTTGCTGATATAAATCGATATTTCTATGATCCAAAGAATCAATTTCTACTTGCAATTCTGCTAGTTTTCCGTTAATGACCGAAAGTCGGGCAGGTAATTGATCCTTTACTTGTCTATCGACAATTTCAATCATTTTTTTTTCAATATCATCTTTAAAAATAATTTGGTCCAAAATGGTAGAACCAAGCACAGCCATGATTACAGCAATAACCATCCTAAAAATTGAAGCGAACTTATTATAGCCTACGTTAAGAATAATTTGTCTTTCAATTTGAATAATAATCAGAACAAAAATAACAGCAATTGCTATTGATCCCCACATGCCTGTCTGAATATATCTGTCTGCAAATGAATAGCCAACAAAGGCCCAGAGAATAATCAAAATTAAAATGGCCGAAGTATATTTTTTGAGCTGTTTGTAACTTGCTTCTGTACAACTTTGGAGAATATTATAGTTCCACCCCGTGAGGAGACAGCCGAATTTTATCCACCAGTTTTTCATAATGAATTATTATCTATTTTAAGATTATGGATGGAAAGTGAGGCCAATCCTTTTGTGAAACCTACTTCATACGATTGAAATAAACCTGTCATATATAATTCACCTTGCTCTAAATCATTCTTCATGTGATTTAACTCCTCCACATGCTTTATATATGTTTCTTTTCTAGATTTCAAAAGCTCTACCAAATCTGTCAAACCAGCTTCAGTTCTACTTTTGATATGAAAATCAATCTCTCGGATCATATCTTCATATTTTAGCAATACCTGTTTGAATTTTATTTCAAGATTACTCTTGATAATCGTAAGATTCTTTTCTTTGTAGGATTTGTCTGGGTTAACTAGTGCATCATTATATGCTTTGGATTCGTAATCCTCTTTCAGAAAACCATAGATGATATCGATAGGTAGTTTGGTGCCGAATTCCAGACTCGGGCGACTTGTGTTGTAATTAGGATCAGAGTCGTCTACAAATAGGTTGCGTGGAAGATCTGGAATTTCTTCTGGATTGGAAGATTTATCTGTATTATCTGTATCTTTTTTTTTGAATAAAAAATCGAAAATTCCCATATTTTAGAAATGTTAGGTTATATATATTTGATTGGTACTTCGTATAATCTGTGTCCTTTGGAATGACAACTTTCACACAATGTTATTAATAAATTGTCCGAGTAATCCCAGGGGTCTACATGTACATTTAGACGCTTTATAATATGGTATTGTCTGTGGTGGACGTGTAGCTTAACTTCGCTACGTTTGCAGTGGGCACATTTAAATTGATCACGATTTAGGATATGTTTTCTTTTGGCAATCCATCGCGGGTCAAATAGCTTTTCGCCATAATAAACTTTTGTATTCATAATGAAATAAAAATTTCAACGATATTCGGTTAGATATATTATTTGGTATTGATTAGAATTATATGCTAAATATAATACATTTTTTGCTTTTGATAAGAAGGGTATTGAAATTATCCTTTTACAATAATTATTTAGAATATTATCTTTTAGTAAGGATAAGTCCAAAAATAGTACTTTAATATTTTATTTTGCAGATTCAGATATTAGTTGATTTTTTCTGGAGCTTTTTTTTGTGAATGTAAAGTTCTTGCAATTTTGGCAAGATTAAAATTTGCTTCTTCTGGATTTTTGTATTTAGGAAAACTTACAGTAAAAGTGGAGCCTAATTTAGGTGTGCTTTGTATATTAAATGTTCCTTCATTGATATCGATCAGTTCTTTACATAGTTTTAGTCCTAAGCCCGAACCTGATTCATTGGATGTACCCAGAGATCTTTGTTGAACAGTATTAAACAATTCTTCTGATTTTTTTGTATCCATTCCAATACCCTCATCTTGTATATGTACATAGACTCTATCATCGTCAAGTGTTATGTAAACATAAATTTGACCATCCTGATAACTGAATTTAATTGCGTTACTGATAAGATTTCGAAATATAATCTTTAGATGATCGTAATTCGCAAACACATAATCTGACGTGTCGTTTTGAAGATGAATTAGTAGACCTTTTCGGTAATAATTAAATTTAAATTCCTCAATACAATTCGCTAAGACTTCTTGAATAGAAACCTTACGACGTGCATTGTGCTCTCCCTTCATACTACTGCTGCTCCAGGTGAGGATGTGGTCTAATACCTTATTTTGATCATCTATTTGTTTTTTCAATTGCAGGATAAAATCCTGCATATTGTCTTTATTGATGGTATTTGCTTCGAATATATCAATGATTATAGAAGTATTGACCAATGGGGCACGCATATCGTGTGCAATGATGGAGAATATCCTTTCTTTTTCACTATTCATTTGTTCTAAACGCAATCGCTGCTCTTCAATTTTCTTCTTATCATTGAATATTACATGTTTAAAAAATACACTTGCCGTTATAAGAAATAGCATAGAAGAAGTAATGTTGTACAATGCTCTAGATTTGTCGACAGGTGGCTCTATAAAATTGATGTTTGGAAAAGCATATATCATTAAGATTCCAAAAGTTATTACGACCCCTCCAGCTACTAAAAACTTAATATTGTCATACAAGAGCATGGAAATAAGTAATGCACTCAATAAAAAGTATTCGCCTCCATTTCTATACAACAATCCACTAATAAAGAATATTATACAGCTCGTGGAAAGCAATAAAATTTTTGCAGTATCATGCCTTTTAAAATGCTGTAATATTAAAACTCCAGAATAAGATGTAGCTGTAAGCAAATTTAAACAAGACAAAATATACCTATGTTCAAAAAAGTTGATTATAGAAAAACAAAATGCAGGTATTATACAGAACATACAGGTAATATTTACCATAGATATTCTTTTGATTTCCAAATAAGATGAATTGGTATCTATTCCTAAATGTGTTAGGAAATACCAATAATGCTTTAATTTTGTCATTCAGTAGGCCAGATGTAGTAGATAATGTAAATATACTAAAAGTTGTTCCCTTTAAATGATTATACACGTTGATAATCTCTCTGAAATATCAAAAAGAATAATTGCATAACTAATTGTATGTATAAATTTGCTTTGATATTGATTAATTTACAATATATACTAAATCGGGGAAAAGATATCTATACATATCATAATCAAAATAAGGGCTTATAAAAGCATCAATCATATTCTTACGCTGTGAAAGGAGATCGATTAATCCTCCTAAATCTTTTGTGAATTGTATAACAAAACTATTTAATAGATCTTTAAACTCAGAAAATTTTGAAATATCTGTTGCTGTATATCTCTTTATTTTTGTGTGATTTAGTTGATTAAAAAAAACTATAACAGTTGGGGTCTTGTCTACGTTTCGGTTTGAATTGAGTGAAAATTCAAACCGAAACGTAGACAAAGCTGTGAGCCTATTGGTAAATTTAATAAAAAAACAAAAGTAAACAGCTTTTGACGGCTAAAAAGGGGAGAAGTTCAATTTTGCATCCCCCCCCCGCATTTTGCCAATAAGCTGTTGAACTAAACCTCCGGTAGCCTTTCTATCGTCTATAAATCATAGCTTTATAGGTGAATTAAATATACTATTATGGTAACAAAAAAAAGAACCGGAGGATTTACGGTACAATAAATTTCTCCATCGCGCCTGTCGTGAAGTTACAGGATTCGAATCACTGTTGCAACGATTTGAGCGTAATATTTCAGTCTTAGGCCGTAGTAA
>NZ_WUQY01000044.1 GCF_009829085.1 Sphingobacterium bovisgrunnientis | reverse complement strand
ATAGGTGAAGCATCTCCTGATACTATTCGTGAGTATATTCTCAATCAGGGTTAGTCGCTTACATCCCACAGGCTAAAGACCTGTGGGTTTTACGCTCCGTTTTATAAAAATTGCTTGCGAAAGCGATGATTTTTTGACGTGTATCTCAGTTTGTAATTTTGTCTCAGTTATACAGTATTACTATAACTATATTTTCTCACACATTGCGGTACATGGTGCTAAAAAGTTGCTACATATCCTCTATATTTTAATTTCATCTTTAGTGCTTAAAAGAAGTTTAATTCCCCTAGTTTAAGCAAATATAATAAATAAATAATAGAAGATAAAAACATCCTTTATTATTTATTCAAATGTGCATATATATATTAGGCAGGGATCAATGCGTATAAGGCAAAGGACCTATCATTTTCTACAACATAAAAAATAAAAACAAGGTAATTTTTGTTAATTTTTTTAATCACTCAGGTTGTTTTTAAATAGAAGCAATAGTTAAGAATGCATTTAATATTTTGTTTTATTTTCGCGTATCGGTGATTTAACATTTAATAGCCTAGCTTTACTTAACATTTTTAGAAACTGTTATAGACGCTTTTCAATTCATTATATCTGCTATAGATTTTATTTTACTTCCAGCTACCACTATTTGAAAATGGATATGGCGTTAATATGCAATTGTTACTAGAAACGACATGTTAAATAATGTTCGATATTTCATAGATGTCGATAATGATTATGTAAAAGTCGTTAATGGTAACCAGTGTTTCTAAGAGTTTTGTTTTATTTGCAATAGTACATTATTAGGATTTTTTCGATCAAAAGATTTAGATATCCTTATTTAATAATTATTATATGCAGGACCTGAATTTGAATAATCATAGTGTAGGGAATGATATACCTCCAGTTATTTTTGGCACCAGTGGAAGTACCCTTCATTGAACAGTAACCATTCCACATCGATGTAATTAGGAGGAGGGCATGTGTGGATAATAGTACAGATTTGGTTTCTCCGCAATAATAACGTTTGTATTGAGCCCTATTCGCAGAGGCTGGTTGAATTTCCCCCTTTTGGTCGTTATAACAATTACATCGTTCCCCGCTCGTGCCCCCCATATGCTGGCGGCCGATGCGTCCTTAAGTACCGTTACGTTTTCGACATCATGGGGATTGATGTTGTTTATGTTCCCTTCATAAATGAAATTGTCAAGGACGATCAGCGGATCCAGGGGGCCGTTGATGGTACTTAGGCCCCTTATCGAAATGTTGGTGGTGTTCTGTGAGTTGCCATTGGATTTTCCGGTGGTGAAACTAAGTCCGCTGGTAATGTTGTTGAGACTGGCCAACAGGTTAGTATCTGATTGCTGGTTCAGATCGCTGGCCCCAAGACTTACGACTGATCCAGAATAATTGATTGCAAAAAGGAGTGTTGAACAGAGGGACAGGCTTATGGAAGAATGGATACAGAAAACTAAAAAAGACCTGCAAATATTTGCAGGTCTTTTAATTATTAATTCAGTAGAGTGTGGGCTAAAACTGTCGACCTTTTTTGAAGATCATGAAGCCATCCTAAATGCAAAAAGCTTACTCAAATGATTGACCGCCAGTCTCTGAATTCGAGACTGGCTTTATTTGCCGCTAACAAATATTTTGTTTGTAGCAAGCGAGACGCGAAAGGTAATCAGGTTGAAAGGAAGAAGTGTTAGCATTGAGATTGGAATCGACGCACAGGGCAGGGTCAGAGCTACGACTGTCGACCCTATTAGACGATTGTGAAGCCATATTGGATGCACGGAACCTTCTCAAGTAAGGTTCCGTACCATAGACCATCAAACAATAAATAGAAAAACAGACGCATTTTTAATATCAACATCAATTTTTAGCAAATCAATAGATTTATAAGAGTACCTAATCAATATCCCAAAGAGCGGCAACGGTATCTCATTATCGCTTCTAAAAGCAGGGAAATAATTTCTGAAAAAACATTTTAAAAAGAAACGCTTATATTCGTAATAACATCACGAATTATGTGATATATTTCAGCACGGGCAGCGATGGAGTTTTATCTAAAGGTTGGTTTCCAAGAAACATACAATAGCTTCATTGTAAAAACGCGTGAAATAGAAGTAGAATTGCAATGTGATTACTGAAATCAATAAAAATAAACGGATGAAACTTCCATAAATTGTCACGAACAAAAGGATGAGATTAATTTATGAAAGCTTCTTTACCGATAAAGAACAAATTTAGTCGAATGAAAAAAAGACAACTTGGAAAAAACGGATTCGAAGTAAGTGAAGTGGGACTCGGATGTTGGCAATTGGGCGCCGACTGGGGTAATGATATTTCTAAAGATAAAGCATTTGAAATTTTGCAAGAAGCTATAAACTCAGGCATCTCCTTTTTCGATACTGCGGATGTTTACGGCGATGGTAAAAGCGAAGCAATTATCGGGGAGTTTTTAAAATCTACCAGTACACCTTTACATGTGGCCACTAAATTTGGCCGTTCTGCAGATGCTTATCCGGATAAATATTCTAAGGATGTACTTAGAAGCTGTGTGGAAGGTTCTTTAGATCGCCTGAGAGTAGAGCGTTTAGATTTAATACAACTACACTGTATCCCCACACAATACTTAAGAGATGGAAAAATATTCGATTGGTTAAGAGAATTACAGAAAGAGGGATTAATCCGACATTTTGGTGCTAGCGTAGAAACTGTAGAGGAGGGATTGATTTGTCTACAACAAGAGGGACTGCTGAGCTTGCAGGTCATTTTTAATATATTCCGCCAAAAACTAGTGTCGGAGTTATTGCCACAAGCACAGGAAAAAGGTGTAGGGATAATTGTTCGTCTTCCATTAGCAAGCGGATTGTTAACTGGCAAATTTAACAAGAACTCCACCTTTGCCAAAGACGACCATCGCAATTTCAACAAAGACGGAGATGCGTTTAATATAGGAGAAACTTTTGCCGGATTGCCTTTTGAAACAGGAATAGATTTAGTGGAAACCATCAAAAAAGATATTCTTCCGCAGAATCTGACCATGGTACAATTGGCGCTACGTTGGATATTGGACCACCAAGCAGTAAGCACTATTATCCCGGGGGCAAGTTCTACTGCACAAGTTATCGGTAATGCCGAAGCTTCGGATATATCCGGTTTATCGGTTGAAACACATCAGGCATTGTCTAAATTATATAAAGAAAAAGTGCATGACTCTATTCGTGGGGGGTATTAGAGACAAGGGAGCTCCAACATTTCCTCAGTCAATATTTTGTCCTTTTTGAATGGTTTTAGTATATATGCCTCTCCGGGTGTCAGTACGACCACTCGTTCGGGATTCTTTACCAGTTTCTTTAATTGTTCGGGATCAGCATTGAATGGCGTGAAATCCGGCGCATCGATGGTTCGCCAATGGGATAACAATAAAGGGGTATCCGGGTAGGCCGCTGCAATTTTCAATGCTCCTTCCAGCGTAAAATGCCATTCATTGTCAGAAAAATCAAAGAAAATAGCATCCATTTTTCCTTGATTTTTTCGTAAATTAAGGTTTTTCTTCCAACGCCCATTAGCTGTATGGTAGACTCACCAAATGGGACATGAGCAATTTCAATAGCCATCTTGAAGTCCTGCCCAAAGTTCTTTAGTTTTTCCCTATTGAAGAAGCTTTTCGATATCTATCTATGAAAAGAACCCTACGGCTGACAGACTGTTCGGGAGTTAAAGGGAGAGGTGCAAAAATGACTCTCTGAATGCCTCACTTTTTTCTTGGGAATTCTTAGAGGTTTTGTAGATACTGAAAATCGGATAGGAGGAACGGGATTAATTCCCGTTCCGACCTTCCACAGTACCGCACGTACCGTTTGGTATACGGCGCTTCCCTAAGTTGTAACACAAACTCGCTTGTATTCTGCCAGTAAAGATGGGTACCCCAGTTGTTTAAGATAGTCGTTGGAAAGGGTTGTTGACAGTATCCAGCTTTTTGCTATGTGCAAGTAACTTTTCCTTGTGTTGGCCCATTCGTACGCCTTGTACTTACTTACGCCTAGTTGTACCAAGTTCCTAATTTTAGACTTGCTATGCCTACGTGAACAAATTCCAAAGCTATCCCGATAAGGCCATTTTCAAGGAACAAGTAATAGGGCTACTTGCAGGGGCAACCACGGTAAATACATCCGACCCCAGCCAGTCGCTGATTTCCTTTTTTGACCGACAGGTAAAACTTAACCGTGAGGGCAAGCGAACCGTGTTGAAAGGCAATCTCGGCACTGCCATCCTCGGCGTAGTGTTTGCGATATCGTCGTTGCAGTTTGTCTACCTGCCCCCATAAAACATGTTAGAGCGACCCAAGCACCATTGTACTCAAAGCTCAACCAATCATTCCCCGGCTCGTAAATCTCTATCGGGCTTTTGAAAGCATTGTGGCTAATATCTTGCTCCGCGCGCGACTGATAAGGCAAGCTTGCTATACATTGACAGAAAGAGATACCAAGTCAGATGATTTCAAATATTTGAAACTGGGGATTAAGAAATTTACAAAGTTCATTATTGATCGTTTTTCAATAGAAGAGGTCATAACAACTTCAGCAAAAGTTGCCGATCTGACTTCATTGTTGAATAAAGAAAATCAGGAAATAGAACGGCTTAAAACTCCGTTGGAAATCAAAGATTGGATGATTGAAAATCCAAGCTACAATAAATTAAACAAGTTAAAAAAACCAATCCACTTATTTTTTACAAAAAATTTGTAGTTGAAATAATAAACTTCTATATTTGCAGCACTTCAGAAATGATGGCCCGTTCGTCTAGGGGTTAGGACGCCAGATTTTCATTCTGGAAACAGGGGTTCGATTCCCCTACGGGCTACAAAATTTCATATCAAAACATTCAAAAGCCTGCAAATTAACGTTTGCAGGCTTTTTTGTTGTGCGCCCGGCATGGGCGATAACTCTAGGGTGCAAGTCCCGAACACGCCATTACAGTTGGAAGTGTTAGCCGAAGGCAAGGGTGTCCACCGTGAGGTGGAATCTGAAGGAAGCATTAGGCAATTTAACGTCAAATTGGTCTTGGGTGTCCCAGTGTCAAAGTCAGGACAAGCATATGATTTAGGGATTGCTTTAGGAGATATTTTTACCAAATGCAAAGACAAAACACTTGCCTTTACCAAGTTGGGTTTATGGCATAATAAAGTAGAGAATGCGGGCATCATCTCTTTTGAGAGTGTAGCAAAGTCGATAGCAGCACATCATCCTGAAATACTTCATTACTTCGATAACAGAAGTACAAATGCATCAGCTGAGTCTTTCAATGCTAAATTAAAAGCGTTTCGTAGTGTATTCCGTGGGGTAAGAGATACTACTTTTTTCTTGTATAGAGTAATGAAATTGTATGCTTAAATATATTCACCACCCAAACTTTCAGTATGATCCCTTTTTGTCGAGTTGGAGTGAGGTTCGGCGAACTCTATAAAACCAAAAACCGTCTTTAAATATATTTAAAGACGGTTTTTGAATCTTATTGACTCTCTTCGGAGCCTCTCGGTAGCCCGTAGGGGAATCGAACCCCTGTTTCCAGAATGAAAATCTGGCGTCCTAACCCCTAGACGAACGGGCCGTTATTTGTTTCGGTGTGCAAATATAGTTTTAATTTTTTGATGACCAAAAAAAAGTAAAAAAAAATTGTTATATATGTATACATTATACAATTCTAGTTATGATAAATTACCAATTTTGTTCCATTTTACTGCTGCTCATTATGAGTATTTTTAATAGTGAATCTGTTTATTCACAATCAATTGCAGACAATTTAGTTATTCATTGGAAACCTTCTCCCCAATATAATGGAAAGGATAACTTGAATCTATCTTTAACTATAAAAAATAAAGGCAAGAGCGACTTTAAGTTGGAAGAATGGGATTTATTCTTTAATTCTATGTTTCCTGTATTAGATAAGGAAACTGAAAAATATACTATTTCTGATTTGCGTGGAAATACGTTCAAAATATCATTTCGTTATAATTTAAAGTCGATGGATTCCATTAAAATCGATTATGAGAGTAAATTTCCCATTGCTAATATTTCAACGATGCCTAATGGGTTCTTTTTCTTAAATAAAGGTGCTCAGAAGAATTTTGTCGGAATTTCAAATGTTACTTATGAGCCAATAAATAGAGGTGAGCAAGAGAATAGGACGTTTTTAGAAAATCTTTATACTAAAAATGCTTCTTTTGATAAATCTTTAGCACCGCTGTTAATATTTCCGACTCCTAAATATTTAAAAAAATTGGATGGCGAGTTTGCTGTAAATCGCATATTGAAAATATATGGAAATGATAAGGATCTTCAGGTTTTTGAACGTGAAGTTAATAGATTATTTATTACGGAACGCGGCAATTCGCAGAATCAAGCGGATATTATTTTGATAGAAAATAATACGCTGGGCAAAGAAGCATACAACCTATATATCACCAAAAATAAATTAACTATTGAATCGTCCAATTCTATTGGTCTTTTTTATGCTTTGCAAAGTATAAAATCTCTTTATAAAGGCTTAGAAAACAAGTCATATTTGCCGGCATTAGAAGTTCATGATGAGCCAAGATATGGTTACAGAGGTTTTATGATGGATATCGCGCGCAACTTTCGTGACAAGTCTGTCGTGTTAAAATATTTGGATTTGATGGCTGAAAATAAGTTAAATGTTTTTCATTTTCATTTCATCGAGGACGAAGCTTGGCGCATTGAAATTCCCGGACTTCCCGAACTAATAGAGGTCGGTGCTAGACGTTCGCCATTGTTTCATCTTGAAAATGCATTGCAACCTGCTTATGGCTCTGGTATTAATGAAACTAAATACTATCTGACGCGAGCGGATTTTATAGAAATCTTGAAATATGCAAAAGAAAAGCATATACAGGTCGTGCCAGAAATAGAAACACCAGGGCACGCGCGTGCATCTATTAAGGCTATGGAATACCGCTACAATAAATATATGTTAGCGGGTGATAAGACGGCCGCTGAAGAGTATTTATTGCATGATTTGGATGACAAGTCCGAATACAACACTGCGCAGAATTTTGGGGACAATGTTCTAAACCCAGCATTACCATCTGTTTATAGATTTTTAGATAAAGTGCTTACTGAATTTATATCGATGTACGCTGAAGCAGGAGTGCCATTTGAGAAAGTTTCTTTAGGTGGTGATGAAGTTCCTCCTGGTGTCTGGGAGAAGTCAACAAAAATTAAAGCGTTGATGGACAAGGAAGGAATGACAAGCGTACATCAAGTTTGGACGTATTACATTTCCAAAATCAATGAATTGTGTATTTCAAAGGGATTGCAAATGGCTGGTTGGGAAGAAATAGGCATGGTGAATAAGGGATCTGGTATGGTTGTGAATCCTGACATGCCCAACAAGCAAAACATGCAATTGGATGTATGGAATAACATAATTGGTGGAGGTCAGGACGATTTGGTCTACAAACTGGCGAATGCTGGGTATCCAACTGTATTAATCAGTGCTTCTAATACATATTTTGATATGATGTGGGATACTTCATTTGATGAGCCGGGTTTGAAATGGGCGACTTACGCAGATTTATATCATTCATATTCTCTGTTTCCAGAAGATTATTTTGCCAATATACATACCTATTATAGTGGAAAAAAATTGGAGAAATCGTATATAAATAAGTTGGTTCGGATTACTGAGAAGGGTAGATCCAATTTCTTAGGAATAAAGGGAGGAGTATTTGCTGAGACATTGTTGGAGGATGAGAATTTGGATTATCTGGCATTTCCTAGATTTTATGTCTTAGCAGAAAGGGCTTGGTCGCAACGCAGAACATACGAGAGCGAATCAACTTATGATAAAGGAAAATTTGATAAAGATTATGTTGCATTCCTGAATCGTGTCGGTCAAGTTGAACTTCCTTCAATTAAAGATAAAGTAGCATTTCGCCTTCCGCGGGTTGGATTGAAAATGGACAATTCTATTGTTAAAGGGAATTTAGAATATACTGGATTTCATGCGTATTATACGCTAGATGGCAGTATTCCATCATTGGATTCGCCTCGTTTCGATTTCAAAAATGGTATTAATGTGAATCCTGGAAATATTTTAAAAGTTGCGGTTGTTGATACGGATGGAAGGGTCGGGCCAATATCGACTATAGAATTATAAAAACACAAAATGCCAGATTTCATTGGTCTGGCATTTAATATTTTGAAAGAACTTCTTATTAATATTTTTTGCTGATGTGTGCCATTTGAATAGCTGTAACAGCAGCTTCTTCGCCTTTGTTTCCATGCTTGCCGCCTGCGCGATCAGTTGCCTGCTCTAGATTATCAGTTGTTAAAACACCAAAAATAACAGGCTTATTGTACTTAATTGCTACATTACTAATGCCATTTGCGACAGCATCACAAATGAAATCAAAGTGTCTAGTTTCACCTTGAATAACACAACCTAAACAAATGACTGCATCTAAGTCTTTATTGCGTAAAACGATGTCAGCACCAGTTATTAATTCATAACTTCCCGGCACTTCAATAATATCGATATCCTCTTCAGTACCACCATTTTTCAAAATTCCATCGATAGCACCATTTAATAATGCTCCTGTGACCTGTGCATTCCATTGGGATACTACAATTGCAAATTTCAATCCTTCAGCACTTTGAACTTGGATGTGAGAAAAATCGGATAAGTTTTTTAGCGTACTTGCCATAATATTCTTTTTTTAACTAAAAAGGCCGCTTGATAGCAGCCTTATTATGTAATGATTGTTGTTTAATTCAATTATTGCTTAGCTTGCACACGAGCTAAAGGGCCGTCTATTGTCGAAGCTTCAGCGCTTTGCGGAAAATCAGTTTTGATTTGTTGGTATGCTTTTTCCGCTTTTTGGTACTCATTTAATTGCTCATTAACTAAACCTAGCTTTTTCAAGAATAAAGGTGTTGTATATGAGTTCTTAGATTTTCCTACAGCTTTCTCGTAGTAATCAGCAGCGTTTTTGTAATCATGGCTGTCTGAATAAGCGTCACCGATCAATCCTACTACTAGTGGATCCAGAATATCACTTCCAGTGTCTGAATATTTTTTTAAGTAGTTGATTGCTTCTTGGAAATTTCCTTCACGTAAATATAAACCGCCTAAATAAGCATTTGCAATATTTGCAGATGGCGTATTCGAATATTCGTCCGCAATTTCTTTTAATCCTGTAAAACTACCATCACCTTCGATAGCTTTCTTTTGTAAAGAATCGATGAGAACATATTCTTCGGCTTGATACATAGCATCAGCAGCAGTTTCTGCTCTAGGTGCTAAATATAATTTTTGGTAGCCAATATATAAAAGAATTAATACGACAACAGCGCCAATGATAAAAATCAGGCTTTTTTGATTGTCTTGAAAAAAAGATCCTTTTTGATCTGTAGAATTAAGATTTGTTGACATTAGTTTATATTAAATAATACTATGGAACGCAAAAATACACTTTTATTGAAAATTTCCAATAGTGATTTCCATAAAATGCTAAATTGACGTGAATTAACTTGTATGTATCGATGGATGATCTAATGACTCGTAAATTGAATTCTGACTTTTAAATTCAGGTACGATAGCTTTCATCTGACGAACAATATTTGTGCTTTGTTGAGTTTGTACCATTTCGAATAAGATATCCAATTGTGATTTTACTTCCTCAAAACAGTTTTCTCTTACTTTGGCAATCATGATTTTTTCATGGTGGGTCGGTAAAGTATTCTCCAAATCATTAAGCAATTCCTCATACAATTTTTCGCCCGGTCTAAGGCCTGTGAATTTGATTTCAATATCTTTATTTGGTTCAAATCCTGAAAGTTTAATCATCTTTTTCGCTAAATCAACGATTTTAACGGATTTGCCCATGTCAAAAACAAAGATTTCACCACCATTACCCATACTACCAGCTTCGATTACCAATTGACAAGCTTCAGGTATAGTCATGAAATATCTTGTTATATCAGGATGCGTAACCGTGACTGGACCACCTTTTTCAATTTGTTCTCTAAAACGAGGTATTACAGAGCCATTCGAACCTAATACATTACCAAAACGCGTCGTAATAAATTTCGTTCTTTTCTCCACATTGTCTTTTTCCAGCTTGTAATTCAACGCTTGCACATAAATTTCTGCGATACGTTTAGTTGCTCCCATTACATTAGTCGGATTCACGGCCTTATCTGTGGATACGAATACGAATTTTTTAGCTTTAAATTCAACAGCAAGATTTGCTATGTTGATAGTGCCCAATACATTCGTTCTAACGCCTTCTATTGGGTGATTCTCTACCATTGGCACATGTTTGTATGCTGCGGCATGGTATACAATTTGAGGTTTAAATTCTTCGAACAAATAATGCATACGATCATAATTCTTCACATCCGCGATGAAAGTATGATAGATTTGATCTTTAAACTTTTCTTGCAAATCAAGGTGTAGGTTGTGCAAAGGAGATTCCGCTTGGTCACAAAGAATAATTACTTGCGGTCCAAATTTACTAATCTGTGTTGCGATCTCACTACCTATAGAGCCTGCTGCTCCAGTAACTAAAACGCGCTTCCCTCTTAACTGTTCTGAAATAGATTCGTTATCTATTTGTATAGGAGCTCGCTCTAGTAAATCCTCAATTTTAACATTTTTGATGTGATTTACAGAGAAATCACCATTCATAATTTGTTTTGCTGGTGGAATGGTTAGTACAGAGATATTATGCTCTAAACAGATTTCAATTATTTGCGCTTTTTTATCAGAAACTAAAGAAGGTGTAGCTATGATTAACTCGTCTACTGAAAGTTTATTTATAACGTTTATTAGGAATTCAGATTTGTAAATGCGAACTCCGTCAATTGATTTACCAACTTTAGTTGGGTTATCATCTAAGAAACCTACGATTACTTTATTTGTAGTTAAATCGTGGTCAAAAGTCCTTTTTACAGCTATACCTAATTCCCCAGCACCAAAGATTAATACATTCTTTTTAATCTTTTTAGCAGTTCGAGAATATTGGAAAAATACCTTTATAGAAGTACGGTAAATTACAAGGCCAACAAATAAGAGTAAAGAGTAAATAATTATTAACGAGCTGTCAATTATATTTGGTAATCTTAATGCAAGCAAGAATAATTTAGCACCAAAGAGAATGATTACTGTCAATAAATTACTCGATAATATACGAATAGAATCGGTTGAACTTGTATATCTAACGATTCCAGCGTATAATTTAAATACCGCAAATGATACGACAGTTGCTCCCAAACACAATAGGAATGCTGATGCGAAATCATTTGGACTAAATTGTATATTTTTAGTATCTTGATAAATGTAAAAAGCAATTAAAAATGCAATAATTGCTGATGTAAGGTCTAGAAAAAATATAACCCATCTAGGTAATATTTTTACATGGTTAATAACTTTAAAAATTTTCATTTATAATTTTAGCCTGCGTATAACGCAAAGCTATCAAAAAATGGAATATAACTTAATATTCTTTTTGCAATTATTTATCAAATGGACTAGAAGAGTAAAAATATGACTAATTATAGTGAGGAAGTGCTCGGGCAAACAAAGGAGTTATTAAAGTCTGTAGGAAAGAGTAAACGAGAGTTGGTGATTGGCATACCCAAAGAGACAGTTTTCCAAGAAAAACGTATTGCCTTAACGCCACTATCTGTTGCTCTCTTAGTAGAATATGGACATCGAGTAATAATAGAGAGTGGAGCAGGTGATTCTTCTAACTTCTTGGATCACCATTATAGCGAACAGGGGGCACAGATTGTTCATGAAAAAGAGCGCGTATACAATTCGGATATCGTAATTAAAATTGCAGGTCCAACTTTAGATGAAGTTAAGTTGATGCGTAATAAGCAAATTTTGCTTTCATCACAACAGCCGAGTCTGCTGGATAGTGATGTCTTACAAGCGTTAATGAAGAAACAAATTACTGCTCTATCGTATGAATATTTACAAGATGAGGGAGGACATCTTACTGTTGTGCGTGCGATGAGTGAAATCGTAGGTGCTACCTCTATACTCGTTGCAGGAGAATACCTGTCAAATGTATTTGATGGAAAGGGGCTAATGCTAGGAGGAATAACAGGTGTGCCGCCAACAGAGATTGTAATTATAGGAGCAGGTACTGTTGGGGAGTTTGCAGCTCGAACGGCTATTGCACTAGGCGCACAAGTAAAAGTCTTTGATAGCTCGGTATATCGACTGCGGAGGCTACAAAACAATATTGGTTCTCGTGTATACACTTCGGTAATTCAACCTATAATATTGAATAAAGCTATTAAATCTTGTGATGTCGCAATTGGCGCGTTACGTGCCAAAAATGGTCGATCAGCTTGTTTAATATCTGAGGAAACAGTTTCGGAAATGAAGCCAAATTCAGTTATTATTGATGTTTCTATTGATCAAGGAGGATGTTTTGAAACATCAGAAATAACGACGCACGACAAGCCAGTTTTTCGAAAATACGATGTAATTCATTATTGTGTTCCAAATATTGCGTCACGAGTTGCTCGTACCGCGACGTATGCACTAACCAATATTTTTACACCTATACTATTGCAAATTGGGGAATGTGGTAGCTTTAGCAATTTGATTTGGAGTCATTCAGGTATTCGAAATGCTGTTTACCTTTATCAAGGAAATCTTACAAATAAAGATATTGCAGATCGATTCAATATTCCCTACAAAGATTTATCTTTGATGATAGTTGCAAACCAATAAAACCTATGAAACTATTTCTAACACTATTTATGACCTTATTGTACGGATTTTTACAAGCACAAGAGCAAATTACTTTATATGCGGAGATTCCGAACACGAAAGACACTGCAAACATTGAAAAGAATAAACCTGAGTTATATGCTTATATACCAAAAGAAATAAAGCATACAAAAGTATTTCTGATTCTTCCGGGAGGAGGATATAGCCATCATGCTATGGATCACGAAGGGCATCAAGTTGCTAATCGTTTAAATGAGCAAGGTTATTGTGCATTTGTCCTAAAATACAGATTACCATCTGCTAAGCAACAAATTGATAAGCGTATTGCTCCTATTCAAGATGCCCAACGTGCTTTAGTAGTAACTAAGGAAAAGCTCAAAGATTTAAAATTAGAAAATCCGCAAGTTGGCGTTCTTGGATTTTCGGCGGGAGGACATCTTGCTTCCACACTCTCTACACATTTCGATACGGATTATCACCAAAAGAATTTGACTTCAAAAGCTCTTCGCCCTGATTTTTCGGTATTGGTATATCCAGTAATTTCAATGGAAGATGGAGTAACGCACAATGGATCAAAAGCAAATCTTATTGGTCCGAATTTTACAACAGAAGATGTTATACGATTTTCGAATGAAAGAAATATAAATGCTTCAACGCCTCCGACATTTTTGATTCATGCAAAGGATGATAAGGCAGTTCCGATTGAAAATAGTTTGCGCTATCAACTAGAATTAAATAAGTATAATATTCCAAATTATTTATTCTCGTACGAGAAAGGAGGGCATGGTTTTGGTATGAATAATAAACAAGAACCAAGAGATTGGTTTGATGTAATGATAAAATGGATAGATAATATTAAATAGTAAGGATGAAAAAAGTGTTATGGAGTTTGGGCGTATTTTTATGTTTTGTGATGACAGCAAATGCTCAAGAGTGGAAAGTAAAATTGGGAGAGCAAACTCCTAAATTTAAAATAGAAGGTAGAAATAATCAGATAATATCTTCAGAAAGCCTTAAAGGAAAAGTCGTCTTATTAAACTTTTTCGCAACTTGGTGTCCGCCTTGTAGACAAGAATTACCACGATTGCAAAAAGAGATATGGGAAGACTTAAAGGCAAATGAAGATTTGGCTGTTTTTGTATTGGGAAGAGAAGAAGGATGGGATAAACTGGACCCATTTATGGAAAAGCATAACTATACGTTCCCGATTTTCCCGGATTTGAAAAGAGGAGTTTTTGGTTTGTTTGCTGATCAATCCATTCCACGAAATGTAGTTCTTGACCGCAATGGAAAGATTATTTACCAATCCATTGGTTTTGAAGATAAAGAATTTTCAAAAATGGTTCAGCTGATTAAGAATGAGCTGGAAAAGAAATAAAATCTAATATTTCAAGAGCGACTCCTGTTCCTTGCGGAATGGGAGTTGTTGTTTTTACAATAGCATGGATATCGAATTCAGCATTGCTAATCAAATATTCGCTATAAAATCCCCTAAATTTAATTTCATGGATTAAAAAAGATGAATTCACATCTTCTCTTACATCAATCCATTCTTGATGAATTGCGATAGGTTCAGCAGTTAAAATACCTAATGCTTTTGCCTGATCCACGCCTAAAATGTTGCTTTTTGCCAAAAGCAAAGCTGTATATGGATGTTTTGGCTGATAATATAAATCTTTCGGATGACCTGCATCCAAAATTTTTCCGTTTTGCATCACAATCAACGCATCGGCCATAGCCAGTACTTCCGCGGGATCGTGTGAAACCAGAATAACAGTAAGTCCAGTCTCGCGTACGATTTGTTTAATATCTTGTTGAAGTCCATCTCGAAATGCTGCATCTACTTGGTTGAACGGTTCGTCCATCAAAAGCACTTCAGGGTCATTAATCAAAGCACGCGCAATTGCAACACGCTGACGTTCACCGCCACTAAGATCAGCCACACGTTGTTGTGCGAGATGATCTATCCTTAACTTTTTTAGAATTTCCGCAGTACGTGATTGCTTATAGTCCAAATTCGTATTTGGCAATTGTGAGGCGATATTATCCCACACTTTGGCATATAAATTTAAATCATCAAAACCTTGCGAAACCATTTTCATAGCGTCGTGTCCAGGGATTAATTTGTCTTTACGTGTTGGAACTAACCAGCCTTTGTATCGCACTTCGCCGTTATTTGGTTCTAAAAGACCATAAATCAATTTCAGTAGTGTACTTTTTCCACTGCCAGATTCACCGATGATAGCTGTGATTCTGTTTGCTTCTATTGAGAAAGAAACATTATTGACCGCTGTGACTTCCTCTTTTCCTGTGAAAATAGAGGTTAAATTTTCGCCGTAAATAGCAGCAACGTCCAATTTTTGAGTATCCGTGTGAATATATTTGCAAGATGAAGTAGTAGCCATAAAATAAAAATGCCGAAATTTTCTTTCGGCATAAAAATAGGGTTTAAAAATGAAATATTTGGATTAAAATCCTAAAGTAAGACCAAACGCCAAGTTGTTTAGGTTTTTCTGTGCGGGACTTTTTTCAAAGAAATCATTTACATAGTATTTTGCAAATATTCCGAAATCATCGTAGCCTAATCTCACGAATGGACCATACTGAAATGAGGCTAAACTGTAATTATCTTTAAATTTTTGCTTACCGTTTTCTTTACTTTTCAAACGTTGTGTACCTTTTAATAAAACTCCTGTCATCGCACCAAATGCTACTTTCACACGTTCGCCTTTTCTGTTTTTGTCACTTCTCCATTCGAAAGTTAATGGCAAACGCAAGTAAGTTGTCGTAAAAACATTTTTAGAATAATCTGTATCATTCGGGTCAATTTCTGTGTAAGAAATTGGAGAAGTATTCTCATTTAACAAAATGTTATTTTCCAAACGTAGGTAGTTCCATTCAAAGCCAGCAGAAATGTATGTTTTGAAATTATCGCTTGCACGTAATCCAAATTGAGCAATATCAAAACCGAAGTTAGAAGCTTTTTTATATTTCAAAAATTGATTTTCATCCGAAAGCGAAAATGCGCCATCATCCATTATTCTGGAGAATCCCCAATCAATGCGCGAAAATGTAAGTCCTCCGAAGGCACGTGGGTATTTGTTATTATTAGACTCACTCTCTCCTAAAATTGTAAAGCTTTTATTATTCGATTTTACGGTGTCTGTCTGCTCTACTACTACAGTTGTTGTAGTTACTGTTTGCGCATTTAGTGTAGTTGAAGTAAGGATACAAAGCCCTAAAGTTGCTATTATCTTGTTATAAGTTTTCATATATCTATCTGTTAATTGTGGTTATTTTCTTGCTAATGAATTGAATATGTTTAATGAAATAGAACCTTCTTCATCGTTTCTAAATTCTATTTCTTTATTTTCTTGTATATCTATGCTTTTTGTTATGATATTCTTGGTTATTCCATTTAATACGCGAGTCACTATAGATGATTTTGTTTCTTCTTGTGGTGTTGTGAGCGCATAAGAAGGTTGAACATCGCTATTTATTGGCTCTAAAGTTTTTACTTCTTCAATAAAAGGTTGGTTAATCTCAATGTCTGCAGATACCGAAGCTACTATATTTTCCAAGTGTAGAATCTCGTCTTTTTTGATATCTTCTTCAGTATAATACTGTGCATTACCTATTACTTCAGCAGATGTTTCCTTGATTTGTATCTCTTTCGAAATGCTAGCTAAACTTTGTTTCTCTACAGGTTTACCTAAATTGTTTGTAGGCGTTTCCACAATACTTTTCTTTTCGGATTCAGTTGTATTTGAATTCGGCTGAACAGTTTGTTTTTCCATTGCGCTCAAGACCTCTTCGATTTTTTCATTACCAGAAGGAATAGGCTTTTTGTAAAAAGTCAATCCAACGCCAAAGAACAATAAAAGTATTGCTGCAATAGAAAGCTGAGCTCTATACTTAACATAGAAAGGAATTATTTTTTTCTCTTTGGCAAATTCCTGCTCAATTCCTTCCCAGACACGATTGCTCGGTGCCTCTTCCGCATGCTCGAAGGCATCTTGGAATAATTTATCTAAATCTTTTGACTCCATATTATATCGAGTTTTCTTTAATCAATTTTTGTTGTAGAACTTGTCTTGCTCTTGAAAGTTGTGATTTGGAATTACCTTCCGAAATTTGCAACATTTCTGCTATTTCTTTGTGGCTATAACCTTCTATAGCGTATAAGTTGAAGACTGTTCTGTAGCCCAGAGGCAATTCTTTGATGATTTTTAGTAAGTCTTTGTAGGAAGTATTGTCGCTCGTAAAATAACTGTGCATCGTGTTTTCATGTTGCTCTTCGATACTATCTGTAAATTTATCTTTACTCTGGCGATAGCTTTCGATAGCCGTATTGACCATGATGCGTTTTACCCAACCTTCCAAAGAACCTTTGCCATCATATAAATGATATTTGGTAAAGACTTTGATGAATCCATTTTGAAGAATGTCTTCTGCCTCAAGTGTTGTCTGCGCATAACGTAAACAAACCACAAACATTTTTTTGGAGAAAAAATTATAGAATAGCGCTTGAGCTTTCTTGTCCTGCGCACAGCAACCTTGCCATATTCTATCTAAGTTAAAATTCTCCAATTGATGTTAGTTTAATAGGAAGACGCACGGAATTGGAGAAAGGTTGCATGGGTATTGAAAAAAATTATTTTTTTTCCAGGGTAATTAATCGATGTTGATTTTCAATTACCTCAATCGCGACTTTTACGTAGTTCAAAGGCAATAGGTTAGGGATTTTTTCGGACCATTCTACAAAACAATAGTCTCCAGAATAAAAATATTCTTCATAGCCCATATCCAAGGCTTCCATTTCATTTTTAAGTCTATAAAAGTCGAAATGAAAAATATTTCCGGAAGGAATAGAGTATTCGTTTACAATAGAAAAAGTAGGACTAGAAGTTTGTTCTGTTACGCCTAAAGCAAGGCACAATTCATTAATAAAAGTAGTTTTGCCTGCTCCCATATTACCATAGAACAAAAATATACGTTCATTTGGGAAAGTATTTACAACTTTTTGAGCAGCTTCTTTTAGTTCGTTTAAATCTTTAACTACTATTTCCATTCTGCAAAATTATCATTTTGGAATGTAAGTGGCGTAAGGAATAATCATTTCTTCGAGTGAAATGCCGCCATGTTGAAATGTGCCTGAAAAATAATTTGCAAATTGATTGTAATTATTCGGGTAAACAAAGTAAACATCTTCCTTTGCAAACAGAAAAATAGAACTCATATGCAACATTGGAAGTTGCGCATCTTGTGGATTTTTTATAGTAAAAACATCTTTACTGATGTAATTTAAATTCTTGCCCTGTTTATAACGAAGATTAGAGTTGGTATTCTTGTAGCCAACAACTTTACTTGGTTTCTTGACGCGAATAGTTCCGTGATCAGTCGTTATGACGATGCGGACATTTTTTTGAGAAAGCCATTTGAGTGCATCCAAGAGAGGAGAATGTTCGAACCAAGAAAGGGTCAAGGAACGATATGCAGCCTCATCGTTTGCTAGTTCACGAATCATAGCCATGTCTGTACGTGCATGAGAAAGCATGTCTACAAAATTATACACTAGAACATTGAGGTTATTATTCATCAAATTGCTCAAATTGTCTACCACATCTCGACCTTGTTCTAAGGTTAATACTTTGGTATAACTGTGTTTAATTTCCTTGCGATATATTCGTTTCAGTTGGTCTGCAAGAAACTTATCTTCATTTAGGTTCTTTCCACCTTCATCATCATCATTTTGCCATAAATCTGGAAACCTTTTTGACATTTCTAAAGGTGTAAGACCGCTAAAGATTGAATTACGAGCATATTGTGTTGCGGTAGGAAGGATACTGTAGTAATTGTCTTCTTCCTCCAAACGGAAATAATCAGTTATGACATCATTAATCTGCTTCCACTGATCGTAGCGAAGGTTATCAATCAGAAAGAAAAAAGTTGGACGTTCGTCGGATAGTGCAGGAAGCACTTTCTTTTTAAAAAGTTGATGCGACAAAACTGGAGACTCTTCTGGATTCTTCATCCAGTTGAGATAGTTTTTTTCTATGTATTTGAAGAAAATATTATTTGCTTCCGCTTTTTGAGTGCGCAATATTTCGTGCATACTTTCATCTTCTAGCTTTTCAAGCGAAAGTTCCCAATAAATTAATTTTTTATAAGCCTCTACCCAGCCTTCAAAATCTAAACCGTCATTAATTAATAGCCCCAGATTTTGAAATTCTTGTTGATAAGCCATCGAGGTTTTTTCGTTGACAATACGTTTGTTTTCGGTGAATTTTTTTATCGTTAAGAGTATTTGTCTTGGATTCACAGGCTTTATGAGATAGTCATCTATTTTGGCACCTATCGCTTCTTCCATAAGGTGTTCTTCTTCATTTTTAGTGACAAGAACATTTGGAATGGTCGGATTTATTGATTTTAGAATACTCAAAGTTTCTAAGCCCGTTAAACCAGGCATGTTTTCATCCAAAAATACCAAATCAAAGGGCTCGTTTCGAAAGGCTTCAACGGCATCTGTTCCATTATTTACGGTTTTGACTTTGTAGCCTTTATCCTCGAGAAGTAAGATATGTGGTTTTAGGAATTCGATTTCATCATCTGCCCACAAAATATGTGTTTTTGCCATTTGTATATTCAAGTTTGAAAAGAACAAAACTGTTAAATCAAGTGAATGTAAAATTGACTATTCTGTTCCTAAAATTAAGTTGTATAATAGTCATAAAAGGATGATTATTCCAAATAACTACCTTTTTTTAACATTAATTAACGGTAATCTCTTTATCTTTGCGCGTATCTTAGATTAGGTGTTTTTTATTGATAACCGAAGCATAAGTATAAAGATAGCAAAGTTCATAAAGTAATAGACTGTTGAATAAGAAAAAAATCATTAATGATCCAGTTTACGGTTTTGTTTCAATACCGTCGGGTTTTATTTTTGATTTGATTCAACACCCTTATTTTCAGCGCCTACGTTATATTAAACAGGTGAGTATGACGCACATGGTTTATCCAGGTGCACTTCATACACGTTTTCAACACGTGATTGGTGCAATGCACTTGATGCAGTTAGCAATTGATACCTTACGTAGTAAAAATGTATTGATTTCGGATGAAGAGGAAGAAGGTGCATTGGTTGCGATTTTACTGCATGATATAGGGCATGGGCCCTTTAGTCATTCTTTAGAACACACTCTTATCGAAAATGTGTCGCATGAAGTGATTTCTTCCCTGCTGATGGATAGGTTGAATGTTGAATTTGAAGGAAGACTTTCTCTAGCTATTACGATTTTCAATGATAAATATTCTAGACGGTTTTTACATCAATTAGTTTCTGGGCAGTTGGATACTGATCGAATGGACTACTTGAATCGTGACAGTTTCTTTACTGGGGTTTCTGAAGGTGTAATTTCCTTTGATCGCATCATAAAGATGCTGACAGTGGTAAATGACGAATTGGTCGTGGAAGCAAAAGGAATTTATTCCGTAGAAAAATTCTTAATTGCACGTCGTTTGATGTACTGGCAAGTTTATTTACACAAAACTGTAATTGGTTCTGAGCAAATGTTAATAAAAGCATTAAAGCGTGCAAAGGAATTAGGTAATAGTGGTGTGGATTTGTTTGCTACCCCTGCTTTGCAGCATTTTTTGAGAAACAGAATCAATTCTGAAAATTTTGTCATTCATGAAGAGCATTTGAATTGGTTCACAAAATTGGATGATACAGATATTCTTTCGGCTTTGAAATGTTGGACTGAACATGAGGACTTTATTTTAAGTACACTTTGTAAAAAAATATTACGTAGAGATTTATTTAGAACAGAATTGCGTTCGGTTGATTTTGAAATGGAAGAAATCGAATTGTATAAAAATAAAACTAAAGAATACTTTCAACTGCAGGATGATGAGGTTGATTATTTTGTTTACCATCAAATAATTCACAATTCAGCTTATAATGCAGATAAGGAACCTATCCGGATTGTAAATAATAAAGGGCAATTGTTGGATATAGCAGAGGCTTCGGATTTATCAAATTTGGAAGCATTGTCAAAGAAAGTTATAAAATATGCATTAACATACCCGAAAGAAATAGGGTTTGTAGAAGTTGGCGGAAGCTTGAAAGATTAAATTTATTTCAGAAAAAAAGATACATTTGTAGTACATGCAGTTTACAGCGGAGCAAATAGCGACATTATTAAATGGTACAGTTGAGGGGAATCCAGAGGCTTTGGTTTCACAATTGGCCAAAATTGAAGAAGGGGTAGAGGGAGCATTGTCATTTTTGTCTAATCGCAAATATGAACATTTCTTATATGATACAGCATCAAGCATAGTTATCGTAAATCAAGATTTGGTGTTGCAAAAACCAGTAAATACCACAATAATTCGTGTTGAAGATGCCTATACTTCTTTTTCGCAATTGTTGAAGATATATCATGCAATGCGTGTAGATCGTTCGGGACGTGAAGATCAGGCATTTGTTCATGAAACAGTACAAATTGGAGAGGGTGGCTACATTGGCGCTTTTTCTTACATCAGTAAAGATGTGAAAATAGGTAATAATGTTAAAATTTACCCAAGAGTATATATTGGTGATAATGTTACAATTGGTGACAATTCTATATTATTTCCTGGTGTAACGGTTTATTATGATTGTGTAATAGGTAAAAATGTAACGATTCACTCAGGTGCTGTTATTGGAAGTGATGGTTTTGGTTTTGCACCACAACCTGATGGAACATATGATAAAATACCACAGATCGGAAATGTTATTTTAGAAGATAATATTGAGATTGGTGCTAATACTGTTATTGATAGAGCGACTTTAGGTTCAACCATAATTCACAGAGGTGTGAAATTGGATAATTTGATACAGATTGCTCATAATGTAGAGGTAGGAACTAATACAGTAATTGCTGCTCAAACAGGAGTTTCTGGCAGTGCAAAGGTCGGTAAGCAAGTTGTATTGGGTGGACAAGTTGGGGTCGTTGGACATATATCTATAGCTGATGGTACACAAGTACAAGCTCAATCAGGAGTTAACCGAAGCATAACGGAAACATTTAAGAAATGGGGTGGTACTCCATTTGCACCATATACAAGTCAATTACGTTCTCAGGTAGTATATACTAGACTTCCAGAATTGGAAAAACGTATTATCGAACTGGAGAAATTATTAAAAGATAAATAAAACTATTTACCCTAATATGGATGAAATGAACACAAAGCAAAGGACAATAAAATCTGAGGTTACGATTTCAGGAATTGGTTTACACACAGGTAAATCAGTTACCTTAACCTTAAGACCAGCTCCGGAGAATCATTGGTTCAAATTTAGACGCGTTGATCTTGAAGGTCAACCAATCGTATCAGTAGATGCGGATAATGTTACTGACACTTCAAGAGGAACAACTATTTCTGAGAATGGTGCATCAGTAAGTACAATTGAACACTTAATGGCTGCATTAATAGGTTTGCAAGTAGATAATGTGCAGATTGATTTAGATGGTCCTGAAGTTCCAATCCTAGATGGAAGTTCAAGTGTATTCATAGAAAAATTAACAGAAGTGGGTTTTATAGATCAAGATGCAGATCGTGATTTTTATGAAATTAAAGAAAACATACATTATTCTGAACCTGATCGCAAAGTTGAGATTGTAGGTATGCCTTTAGATGGTTACAGATTGACTTGCATGATTGATTTTAATTCTCCAGTATTAGGAAGTCAACATGCGTCTATTAGTTCCATAGATGAATTCGAGAAAGAAATTTCTTCGTCACGTACTTTCTGTTTCTTACACGAGCTAGAGGCTTTAGTAAATAATAATTTAATTAAAGGTGGCGACTTGTCTAATGCCATCGTTATAGTAGATAAAGAAGTATCTACAGAAGAGTTAGACAAACTTCAAACTTTGTTCAGTAAGCGTGTCACAGTAGCTGATGAAGGAATCTTGGATAACATCCAATTGAGACACCAAAACGAACCAGCACGTCATAAATTATTGGATATGATTGGTGATCTTGCATTGGTAGGGCGCCCAATTAAAGGGCATATCATGGCAGCAAGACCAGGGCATGCGGCTAACGTGGCTTTTGCTAAACGAATTAAAAATCAATTCAAGAGAGACAGAAATAAGAAGAAAATAAATACGTATGATATCCACGCAAAACCTGTGTATGATACCGTACAAATAATGAAAATTCTTCCACATCGTCAACCATTTTTGATGGTGGATAAGATTTTGGAGCTTTCTCAAACACATGTAGTAGGTCTAAAAAATGTAACTATGAATGAAGATTTATTCATGGGACATTTTCCTGGAGCACCTGTATTTCCTGGAGTTTTACAGATAGAAGCTATGGCGCAGACTGGCGGTATTTTGGTGTTAAATACAGTTCCAGATCCTGAAAATTGGCTGACTCTATTCTTGAAAATAGAGAATGCAAGATTTAAAAACCAGGTGCATCCTGGGGATACCATTATATTCAGTTGCGAATTATTAGAACCAATTCGTAGAGGTATTGCTCGTATGAAAGGTGTAGGAATGGTCGGTGAGAAGATAGTGAGTGAAGCTGAATTGATGGCTCAAATTGTAAAAGTGAAATAATCAACATATAATGATACAACCTTTATCATATATACATCCTGAGGCAAAAATTGCCGAAAATGTCGTGATCGAGCCATTCAGCACGATACATCAGGATGTAGTCATAGGCGAGGGCACGTGGATAGGGTCTAATGTGACCATTATGAACGGCGCTCGAATCGGAAAGAACTGCCGTATCTTTCCAGGCGCAGTAATCTCGGGTGAGCCTCAAGACTTAAAATTTGAGGGTGAGATTACGACTGCAGAAATTGGAGATAATACTACCATACGCGAATGTGTAACAATAAATAGAGGTACAAAGGACAGATACAAAACTGTCATTGGTAAAAATTGCTTGATTCAAGCATATAGTCATATAGCACATGACTGTATTATCGGGGATCACTGTGTATTTTCAAATTCAAGTACACTTGCTGGTCACATTACAGTTGGTGACCATGTTGTTTTGGCAGGATTGGTTGCTGTACATCAATTTTGTAAGATCGGATCACATTCATTTGTGACAGGTGGTACATTAGTGCGTAAAGACGTGCCTCCATTTATAAAAGCTGCACGTGAACCTATTTCTTATGCAGGAATTAATTCGGTAGGTCTTCGTCGCAGAGGTTATACTTCGGAGCAAATTTCTGAAATTCAAAATATTTACCGTGTCTTATTCGTTCAAAATAGAAATCTTGCAAAAGCATTAGACATCGTAGAAGCAGAATTTGAAGCGACAGAAATCAGAGATGAAATTTTAGGTTTTGTTCGTAGTTCGAATCGTGGTGTTGTTAGAGGATTTAACACGGGCAAAACAGGTGCATAATCATTAAAAACGTCGTTATTATTGAATATAACTCTACAAAATTTAGGAAGAAGGTTTAATCAAGAGTGGATTTTTAAGGGTATTGATTATACCTTCTCCTCAACTAAGTCATATGCTATTTTAGGACCTAATGGTTCAGGCAAATCAACACTTATTAAAGTGTTGACTGGGCAATTAACACCCAGCGAAGGCAAGATACAGTACGATTATGAATCATCTTCTATTGAGGTTGATGATATTTACGAGCATATATCTTTAGCTGCACCGTATATTGAGTTGATTGAAGAATTCACGTTAAATGAATTGCTCGATTTCCATTTTAAATTCAAAAATCATCTTCCCAAATTTGATAATAATCAAATCATCTCCTTATTGGGCATGGAAAAATCTGCCAACAAAGGCTTGAAATTTTTTTCTTCTGGGATGAAACAACGCGTCAAATTGGCTTTAGCATGTTGCAGTAACTCTAAAATTTTATTTTTAGATGAACCTACCTCTAATCTCGATACTTCTGGTGAGAATTGGTATTTGGAATTAGTAAAATTGACTTCATTCTCAGGTCGTTTACTTATTATAGGATCTAATCAAGAGAAGGAATACTCCTTTTGTGATGAAAAATTCGCGATTACTACGTATAAGTAAGCCATACGTTTTCATAAGCGCATAGTTTTTTCTATTTTTGCATTAGTAATTTATTAACTATAATATAAATCAGATGGCTAAAGCTTCAGATGTAAAATCAGGAAATGTTTTACGTTTCAACGGTGAATTAGTAAATGTTGAAGAATATATACACCGTACACCGGGAAACTTGCGTGCTTTTTATCAAGCCAAAATGCGTAACGTAAAGACGGGTAAGGTTGTGGAATATAGATTTCGTGTAGACGAAGCAGTGGAGATTGCGCGTGTTGAGACGAATGATTACCAATATTTGTACGAGGATGGAGAATTTTTCGTGGTAATGGATAACCAATCTTACGAGCAATTTAATATTCCAAAGTTTTTATTCGGTAGTTCGGCACGATTCTTGAAAGAAGGAATGAACGTTGTCGTAGCATTTGAAAGTGATGAGCCTATCATGGCACAAGCACCTAAGAATGTGGAATTAGAGATTACGTATACAGAGCCAGCAGTGAAAGGTGATACATCTACTAACGCATTGAAAAAAGCTACTGTTGAAACAGGAGTTGAGATTAATGTACCTCTTTTTATAAATCAAGGAGATAAAGTTAAGGTAGATACGGCGACAGGCGATTATATCGAACGTGTAAAGTAATACATATAAAAAAATTAGGTTTAGGTTGATTATTTCGGTCTTGTTAGTACTCCAACTACAAGGCCGTTTTTTATAAATCGTAGCGTAAAACCCACAGGTCTTTAGCCTGTGGGATGTAAGCGACTAGCCCTGATTGAGAATATACTCACGAATAGTATCAGGAGATGCTTCACCTATTGAACAAACAAAATAACCATCAGACCA
>NZ_WUQY01000043.1 GCF_009829085.1 Sphingobacterium bovisgrunnientis | reverse complement strand
ATAAGCTAACACTTCCCACTGTAAAGGCGTGTTCGGGACTTACACCCTAGAGTTATTGCCCATGCTGGGCACACAACAAAAAAGGAGAAACTATCGTCTCTCCCTTTGGGTATTTTATAAATAGAAAAACTTATTTTTTGATCGCAAATTTGAAATCTTTACCGATAAAGCGCGCGTTAACACCCAACTCTTCTTCGATACGCAACAATTGATTGTATTTTGCCATACGGTCAGAACGTGAAGCCGAACCTGTTTTGATTTGACCACAGTTTAGTGCTACAGCTAAGTCAGCGATTGTAGCATCTTCTGTTTCACCCGAACGGTGAGACATTACTGAAGTGTAACCAGAATTTTGTGCTAATGTAACCGCATTGATTGTCTCAGTCAAAGAACCGATTTGGTTTACTTTTACTAAGATTGAATTTGCTGTATCCGCGTCAATACCTTGTTGTAAACGTACAGTGTTAGTTACGAACAAATCATCACCTACTAATTGTACACGGTCACCGATTTTCTCAGTTAATGTTTTCCAACCAGCCCAATCGTCTTCAGCCATACCATCTTCGATAGAAATAATAGGGTATTTAACAGACAATTCTGCTAAATAAGCAGCTTGCTCTTCGCTCGAGCGAATAGCACCCTTATCACCTTCAAATTTAGTGTAATCGTATTTGCCGTCTTTGTAAAACTCAGAAGCTGCACAGTCTAATGCTAAGCAGATTTCTTCACCAGCTTTGTAACCAGCTTGTTCGATAGCTTTCAATACAGTTTCTACTGCATCTTCAGTACCGTCAAATGTAGGTGCAAAACCACCTTCATCACCAACTGCAGTAGATAAGTTACGGTCGTGTAAGATTTTTTTCAATGTATGAAATACTTCAGCTCCCCAACGCAACGCTTCAGAGAATGAAGGCGCACCAACAGGCATGATCATGAACTCTTGGAATGCGATAGGCGCATCAGAGTGAGAACCACCGTTGATGATATTCATCATTGGGATAGGCAATGTGTTTGCATTTATACCACCAATATAACGGTATAATGGTTGGTGAGACTCTTGCGCAGCAGCTTTAGCCACAGCCAAAGAAACGCCCAAAATAGCGTTAGCACCTAAGTTACCTTTATTTTCAGTACCATCAAGATCAAGCATGATCTTGTCAATAGCATTTTGTTCGAATACATCAACACCTACTAAAGCCTCAGCGATTTTAGTGTTTACATTTTCAACAGCTTTAAGAACGCCTTTTCCTAAATATTTAGACTTATCACCATCGCGTAATTCTACCGCTTCGTACGCACCTGTTGAAGCTCCAGAAGGAACCGCAGCACGACCTACAAAACCATTTTGCGTAGTTACATCAACTTCCACTGTTGGATTACCGCGCGAATCTAAAATTTGACGCGCTTTAACATCGATAATTAAACTCATTTTATTTTAATTGGGTTTATGACTTAACAATATAGAAACACTTAGTGTATTTCGGACACTAATATACTAATAATACTATTTAATCCAAAAATAAGTTAATTATAATAGATAATCATAAAAAAAATTCAGAAACTCATATTACAAATAACTTCTCAATTAAAATTCCTTAGTTTGAAATATAGATCCAGAAACCTTATTAATATATATACTTGTATTTTTTTTATAAGGTTGTAAAATTAGACTTCCTTCGTAGTATTTCATTCCACTCTCTCTTGTATCTATTCGTATATAGGAATGAATATCACTTAGGAACACACTGTTATATCGACTCTCTCCTTCTTTTAGTATCCAATCTGAAACCGTATAATCTTTCAACCATAATTTCTCTTTGGTCGGAGATTGCAATTCGATAGAAATAATATTAGCATTTACTGCATCAGCTAAAATTGGTTTATCATACATGTCTCCTGAAAGGTTTACAGTATTTATTATAATTGGTTTTCCCCTCATAAACGATGTTGGATCTTCATTTGAATTAAAAGGGTATGTTATGACATGGTATCCATTTGGAGAATAAGTAGACAATTCGGAATTATACACTAAATTTAAATAACCTAAATCTTTCCTTTCTAAAAATTGGATTTCCGGAAATTGTTCTGACTCGATTATATCTTCAATAATATAAAATTGGGTTTTATTAAATGAATCAATATCTCCATTAATTATCAGTGTTTTAAAGCCTTCATTCTGACCTGTTTCAGCATACTTCTTTTTAAAATGAAGAACAAAAGTTCCTAAAGCATTTTTGAATATTTCACCTTTATAAAAAGAATATGAATCATCAATATCAACAGGCATATCTAATGCCCCCTTTAATACTACACTCTTATTCTCTTCAAGCCCAAGAAACAATTCATTTCCATTAATCCCTAACACAGCTCTTATATTAGCGTCAGTAGAGGCTAAGGGATGAGCCTCCTCGTAGCTAACAATATCAAAAAAAATATTTCTATAATTATTCTTAACTTCATTAGTATATACTTCTTTCTCAAGAAACTGGTTGGTTTCTTTTTAACAACAATTAAGTGTTATTAGCAAAATAATAAAGTAGTAGATAGCGCTTTTCATAAATATTTAAGTTAAATAAAAGCAAATAAGGAATATTTCTTCAAAAAAACAACTTAAATCGGATAGGAGGAACGGGATTAATTCCCGTTCCGACCTTCCACAGCACCGCACGTACCGTTCGGTATACGGCTTCCCTAAGTTGTAACACAAACTCGCTTGTATTCTGCCAGTAAAGATGGGTATTCCAGTTGTTTAAGATAGTTTCATCTCATGTGTCTGCTACATTTACCTTGATGCTTCTGTACAGTATAGGACTTTAGTTTGTGTTGCAACCTCATCCAGCATCGTAGGCCTTATATGTAGTTTCTGTCCGTCAGACCGAGAATTTGCCTGAGGCTTCCTTCAGATTCCACCTCACGGTGGACACCCTTGCCTTCGGCTAACACTTCCAACTGTAATGGCGTGTTCGGGACTTGCACCCTAGAGTTATCGCCCATGCAGGGCGCACCAAAGAAAAAGCCTTCAACCGGGGAGATTGAAGGCTTTCTAACTAACCAATTATTAACCTAAATTATGAATTACTAGTACATATTCAATCCTTGTGCCAAACTTTAAATTGTAGTTTCATCTTAACAATCTTTTAACAATTTATAATGTATCCGTTTATTAAATGTCTACTTTTGTAAAATGGAAATCACATCGATACTGAAAAAACTACAAATTGAGGAATTGAATAGCATGCAATTGGACGCGCTAGAAAAATTCAAAAATAACCAAGATTTTGTCTTATTATCTCCTACTGGATCAGGTAAAACTCTTGCTTTTAGTTTATTAGTATCCAAATTAATCCAGACCAATAAAACATTAAAGACCCAGACCTTAATTATTGTTCCTACGCGCGAATTAGCATTGCAGATTGAATCCTTTATCAAAAAAGTCATTACAGGCTATAAAATTCTTTGCGTATATGGTGGCCATGACACCAAAATAGAACGAAATGCGCTTAAAGATGCTCCTACAATATTAATTGGTACACCTGGACGTATAATTTACCATTTAGAGCGTAATTATATTTCAACTGCAGATGTCCACACCTTGGTATTGGATGAGTTTGACAAGTCTCTGGAGCTGGGATTTCAAGATCAATTAAAACAAATTATTGATGCGCATCCTAATATAAAACAGAAAATACTGACATCTGCGACAGATATAGATATTTTACCTGACTTTGTGACACTCGAAAATGCCATAAAGTTGGATAATCTAGATTCTCAAGAAAACAATCCAGCTCTTACATACAAAAAAGTAATTTCTCCAGTTCAATACAAATTAAGAGCACTATTCAATTTGTTATGTACTCTCAGCGAGCAGAAAATCCTTATCTTTTGTAATCACCGCGAAGCAGTAGATCATATTTCGGAATTGCTAGATGATAGAGATCTGATTCACGATGTATTTCATGGCGGTTTAGAACAACGCGATCGTGAGTTATCCATTCTAAAATTTAGAAATAACAGTAATCGCATATTGCTGACTACGGATTTGGCAGCACGTGGATTAGATATTCCCGAAATTGATGTGATTATTCATTACCAATTACCCAGCAAAGAAGATGCATTCATTCACCGCAATGGTCGTACAGCACGTATGCACGCCAAAGGGGAAGTAATCGTAATCCTTAAACCAGATGATGATTTCCCATATTTACCCCAGAATACGGAAGAAATGATACTGGAAGAAGGTTTAGACCTTCCGAATAATACACCATACTCGACGTTATACCTTTCAGCGGGCAAAAAAGACAAAGTCAACAAAATTGATATTGTTGGCTACATTTTAAAGTTGGATGGCGTAGAAAAAGATGATATTGGCGTCATTGAAGTAAAAGACAAAGAAGCCTATGTGGCTGTCAAAAGGCATGTTGCTACTAAAATTATTAAAGAAGGTAGTAACGGAAAAATCAAAGGCAATAAGATTAAATTTATCCGAACTTAAGAAAAATATTAAACTGTCATGTTGAGGTTTTCCGAAACAACAAAAAATACTTAAGATGTTTCACTAAAGTTCAGCATGACAAATAAATTATTATAGAAAAAGCTTACTTAGTTATAAATCTCAGCACCTCCGATGGCACTAAAGTATAGACAGATCCGCCATTTGCTAAAATATCTCTAACTATAGTCGAAGAAATATGCGACAGTCCCGTACGAGCTAAAAGGAAGTACGATTCAATTTCAGGAGCAAGAATAAGGTTATTTTGCGCAATAGCATTTTCAAAATCTAAATCGGTAGAATTACGCAGTCCGCGTAAAATAAATTGTGCCTCTACCTTTTTGCAATAATTAACCGTTAATCCATTGAATGTATCGACGATAACTTTGGATTCATCTTTATACAATTCTAAAATAGCAGCTTTTCGCGTTTCGAAATCCATCAATCCTTTTTTGGAAGAATTCACTCCTATAGCAATATAAATTTTGTCAAAAAGACTTAAAGCTCGATCGACTAAATCTTTGTGTGCATTAGTAAATGGATCAAAAGAGCCTGGAAAAACTGCAATTTTCATATCTAATTATTATTATAAAAACTGAAAGAAGAATATCCATACTTCCTGGTTTCTACGAATAATGGATGCTCTACCAACTTACGCATGGATGGATGCTCTACTACTAATATACCACCTTCTTTCAACAATCCATTATCTAAAATCATCTGTGGCAACTGCGGCAATTGCCCAACATCATACGGAGGATCGGCAAATATGAAATCGTATTTTTTCTTACAAGAAGCCACAAATTTAAAGACATCCGCTTTACGTGTAGTAATATTCAAATCATACTGTTTTGCTATATCTTTTACATAAAATAAACATTTGCTATGAATATCAATTGCATCAACTTCAGTGGCTCCACGAGAAGCTAATTCGAAAGAAATGTTTCCAGTTCCGCAAAAAAGATCTAAACAGCTACAGTCATCCCAGTCGATCTGATGTTCTAAAATATTAAATAAAGCCTCTTTTGCTATATCTGTGGTGGGACGAACGGGTAAATTTGAAGGAGGATTTAAACGTAAGCCACCTATCTTTCCTCCTATTACACGCATATTGCTAAATCCGCTAAAGTATTCAATTCTTTAATTGCAAAGCCCACCTTTTTATTGACAATTTTCCAATTTTGGGTGGCTTTCATTTCAACCATTTCCTTAGTGTAAGCTTTTATTCTTTCACCCCACTCCGAATCTTTTGAAGCACCGCTCAACATTATCTTTTGAAGCTTGCCTTCAATCGCAAAATTCTTCATTACGGCCAATACATAATAGGCTAAGTCATCAGCCGTCTGTATCTCAAATGTATTGTAAATTCTTATTTCGCCATTTATAAAAATGAAAATATCTGCTTGATTGCCGTATATATGTATTGTCAACAATTCTAAAGCATAATCAATATTTCTAAAGGCCTGATTGAGTACTGCTGAAAAACTTGGAACTATCACCGCTCCTGGAAATATATTTATCCATCTATTTCTTAAAGTTGATTCAATTTGATATAATGCTGTGATTCCTTGATTTTCAATATCGTAATATTCGATATGATCACCTTTTGTATCAAGAAAATACTCTTTATAAAGATTAAGTTCACTCGGATCAAATACTTCTGAAGGTACCCATATTAAACTCTGATGCGGCAAGCTCACATACACCTTTTCAAAAGGCATACCTAGCATTTTAGTAGCTTCTAATGAAGGTTTTTCATTATCGTAAGATATATAAACCAATACATCATTTTCAACACCTACAACAACCAGATGATCTTTGTACAAATCACTTTGTATATACAATGTATAAGATGGAATATAATGTAGATGAAAATCTCCAGAAATGTAATTCATGTAAAATATGCTTAACAAACAGACTAAAACAGTGTGCCCTCAAACAAAATTAGCTTTTAGAATTGAATTGACAAACCTTTTTGAATAACTTTGGGTGTGTATATAAAAAATTTACTCTCGCAACAATTTCAATGGTCTCCTACCCCTCAACAAGAGCAAGTTTTTGAACTATTAACAAATTTTCTTCACACTTTTTCTAAAAATTCCTGCTTTATTCTGAAAGGTTATGCGGGCACAGGTAAAACAACCATAATTTCAGCGTTAGTACAATCGCTTCCGCGAATAAATAAAAAGTCTGTTCTGCTCGCTCCGACTGGCCGTGCAGCAAAAGTTATGAGCGCCTACTCTGGACGCCGTGCGTTGACTATACACAAAAAAATATACCGAAAAAAAAGCGCCACTTCTTTGCAGATGGATTTCTCAATTGCGGAAAATCTTCATGAAGAGACTTTATTCATTGTAGATGAGGCGTCCATGATCAGTACAGAAGGTTTTTCTTTTCATTCAGATGGTCTTCTATCGGATCTGATTCGATATGTGCAATCGGGTAAAAATTGTACACTCATGCTTGTTGGCGATACTGCACAGCTACCTCCTGTTGGTCTAGATTACAGCCCCGCTTTGGATATTGGTTATATAAATGCGGAGTATGGTCTCGAAGTGTTTAGGTATGAAATGACCGATGTCGTACGCCAAGACAAAGGCTCAGGAATTCTCTTCAATGCAACCAAAATTCGTAATGAAATCAAGTTGGATGAGGAGTCACCCGAATACACTTTCCCAAAATTCATTACACAAGGCTATAGAGATGTTTTCAGAATGACTGGTGACCGACTTATTGAAGGCTTACATTATGCATATGACAAATACGGGATAGAAAATTGCATGGTGATTTGTCGTTCGAACAAATCCGCAAATCTCTATAATAAACATATCCGAAATCAAATTCTTTTTCAAGAAGAAGAAATAACTGGTGGTGACATCGTAATGATTGTAAAAAATAATTATTACTGGCTACAACAACATGATGAAAAGCATACTGGATTTATTGCAAATGGTGATATGGCAGTAATTAAAAAAGTGAGTAATATTCATGAGATGCATGGTTTTCGCTTCGCGGATTTGTATTTGGAATTCATGGACAACAATGAAGGTGACGCTGTACGTTGTCGTGTGCTATTGGATAGTCTACACGTGGATGCTGCGCAACTTCCTTACGACGAACAGCAAAAGCTTTATCAATCTATAGCAAAAGATTACGAAGATATTGCTACGAAAAAAGATCGTATGGAGGCTATTAAAAAAGATCCATACTATAATGCGCTGCAAATCAAATTTGCGTATGCCATTACCTGTCATAAAGCGCAAGGTGGACAGTGGCCTTTGGTGTTTGTTGATCAGGGTTACATGACAGACGAAATGCTAACTACCGAATTTTTGCGTTGGTTGTATACTGGTATTACACGTGCGACGAAAGAGTTATTTTTGGTTAATTTCAATGAGAAATTTTATTAAGAAAGCCGTACTCATTGAGCACGGCTTAAAAAATAGAACGAATAGAATATATTATTTAATAAAACTGATTGTAAAATTATAATGGTATTCTTTTCCAAAAAATCTGTATTTATCCAATGGAGGAGATTGCCACGAATCTAATCCCGCGACACCACGTTGGAATAAATCCACATTTAAAATGACATTTTTAGCTGGAAGCACATCTTTGAAATGTTGTTGCTTTTTCGTCATTCCCGGATCCAAATCTTCCGTTCTATAGTTTGTAGCGCTTACCGATAAAGGTTGACCACCATCTATACGAATGCCCTTTCCGTTTTCATCTGTCAAAGTTAGCCAACGAACATCTGTCTTATTTCCTGTTTCTTGTGGACGATAATATGCATGAGCTTGATCTTTGACTTCGCCTTTCCAGACCCCCATAAAAGTATCAAATTTAGGCTCTACATAATTCTCCCAAGGACCACGCCCATACCATGTAAAGTTTTGGAAGCGATTTTGTAACTCAAAATTGAATCCAAATCGAGGAAGTTCAGGATGATTATCAGTTAATGCTTTGTAAGTCGCATCAATAGTTAAACTTCCATCTTTATTCACAAGATATACTAATTTCACTTCCGCTTCTACACCAACTAGTTTGATCGTATATTTTACAGCGTAAGCTCCGTTTCTTTCTTCAATACCCTCAAATTTGGTTTGGCGTAAATAAGAAGCTGCTTCCCACACGCGTAATTTTTGCTGCGCTTTTTCTCCAAAATCATTATCCGTTGGTGCTCTCCAAAAATGTGGTGTAGGAAACTTGGTGATATAATCTTTGCCTGAAAGGTTCACCCATCGAAGACCATCCCCTTTTCCAAACTCATAGGTTACACCATTGGCAACAAATGTCAATTTCCAATCCTCTTCCTTTTTTTGCACAACTTCACCATCTGCAGCTGCGTTTGCAAAGTAATTATTTCCTGACAATTCAAACTCATCTTTCGCAACTTCAAATCCAGCCGGAATAAATTTCGTGGCTTCTTTGCTGTATGCAAATACCTGAAGATAATATTCTGATCCAGCTTCAGTATTTAGTTTCGGAAGATTTAGCTGTACATCCTGACGGCTATCAGCAGCAATTGTTACTTCAAAATTGCCGTTTGCTATTTGCTCGCCATTCTTCAACAACACCCATTTGAATGAATGATCTTTAGGCGTAATTGGAATAAATTTATAATCATTAATTACGGTAATCTTTCCTGAATTGGCATTTTTTGTATCAAACAATATATTTTGATATACTTTCTTCACGATGTGCGAATGCGGTAAGTATTGCTGATCGGGTGAAATTATTCCATCCATACAGAAGTTACCATCATTTTGTTTATTGTATCCATACAAATCACCACCATAAGCGAAATATTCACGTCCTTGGTCATCTAGTGTTTTGTAGCCATGGTTATACCATTCCCAGATATAGCCACCTTGCATGTTTTTACTCGATCGAAATAGATCCCAATAATCTTGAAAATTACCCATACTATTTCCCATAGCATGTGCATATTCGCACATGATAAATGGTCTTCCTATGTCCTTTTTAGAAACTGCCACCATATCATTCCAACTTGGGTACATTGGACATACAATATCGGTATTGCGATCATAAGCAGCTTGTTCATACTGTACTGGACGACTTTTGTCACGTGCCTTCGCAGAATCGTACATATCAAAGAATGCTTTACCATTGCTGGCCTCATTTCCTAATGACCAAATAATAACAGATGCATGATTTTGTCACGCTCCACCAACCGTATTATTCTATCCAAATGTGCATTTTTTCATTCTGGGAAGTTAGAAACATTGCTTGGTCCCTAGCCTAAGCCATGAGATTCTAAATTCGCCTCATCAACCAAATAAAGACCATGTTCATCGCACAATCTGTACCACAGCGGAGTCTGTGGATAATGCGACATACGAACAGAATTAATATTCAATTCTTTCATCAATTGAATATTACGAATCATGGTTGCAGAATCAACAACATTACCAGCATTGGTATTAAATTCATGTAGATTAACACCTTTGATCAATATTTTTTTTCTGTTTACAAAAAGTTGACCATCCTTTATTTCAACTTTACGGAATCCAATACGATGGGATGTTGTCTCCACAATATTGTTATTTGCATCGCGTAATGTAATCAACATATAGTA
This sequence comes from Sphingobacterium bovisgrunnientis, assembly GCF_009829085.1. Lineage (GTDB taxonomy): Bacteria > Bacteroidota > Bacteroidia > Sphingobacteriales > Sphingobacteriaceae > Sphingobacterium > Sphingobacterium bovisgrunnientis. The sequence continues at coordinate 17,664 of NZ_WUQY01000043.1, read as the reverse complement.
AAGGTTTTGCGTCTCAGCCGTCCACTGCAAAGGCTTTTTGATTGTCCCATTAAAGTTGACCACTTCCACTTTATCAGAAGAAACATTTATTTTTTTGCTTTGCGTAAAGATTTTCTTGCCACTTTTATCTATAACGCTGACTTCTACAGTTTGTGGAATAGATTCTTTCGCGTAATTTTTAATATTTACGTCTACATTCAATTTTCCATCTTTATACTGATTGTCTAGATCAGCAAGTGAAAAGAAATCTTGAATGCGCGTCTGCGCAGTGCTATATAAATAAACGCTACGATTTATGCCACCCAAGCGCCACATATCTTGATCTTCAATATATGAGCCGTCGCTAAATTTTTGCAATTGGCAAGCTAGCAAGTTACTTCCAGGGCGGATATATGCTGTGATATCAAATTCTGCGGGGCTTTTAGCGTTCTCTGTATACCCCACTTTTTTGCCATTAATCCACACGTACATAGAGTTCGTTCCTCCCTCAAAATGTAGATAAACACGACGACCATCCCAATCTTTTGGAATATCGAATTTGTGTCTATACGAGCCAGTTGACGAATCTTCGCGATCAATATATGGAGGATTGACAGGGAAACCAAAACCAATATTTACATACATAGGAACTCCATAACCATTAAATTCCCAATTGCCAGGAACAGGCATCAAAGTCCATCCTGACTGTCCTGAAATTTGATTTAGCATACCTTTTTTCCAAATTGGTTTTACTTGTTCAGCATAATTTTCTTCCAAATAAAAATCCTTTGGTGCATCCGCGACTTTATCTGTCCAATAAAATTGCCAATTGCCGTTCAACGATTTGTAATACGGCGAACTTGAAAAATGATTTTTCAATGCTTGCGTTTCATTGGCATAGGGTAATGCCGTAGCGCGTGTTACTTCTTTATTTACGGCAAATACCTCAGGATTTTCCCAATCAGGCTTATTTTGGGCAAATAAGTTTATAGCATTTAAGAATGCTAAAATCAAAAATAAAATTCTCATTAGTAAGTTTAGTTAATTTAGGGTCACCAAACACAATGAAATTATGTTTAAATATAAATTTTTAATGAAAATGAAATTAAAAGGAAATTAGCTAATGCAATACTTAATATCAGGTTTAAAATTTTAATTACACAATCTTTTAATAAAAAGCGACATTGAGCAGTCGCCTTTTTTAGACAAATTAACTTCCTTAAATTGTTACACGTCCGCCAGTGGCTGGAATAGTTGCGCCGGAAATATACGAAGCAGCTTCTGATGCCAAAAAGACATATATAGGTGCAATTTCTGCGGGCTGTCCAGGTCTTCCCATAGGTGAATTATCCTTACCAAAATTCTCATGATCTGGGATTGTACTTGGTATCAAAGGAGTCCAAATCGGCCCTGGCGCTACAGCGTTAACACGAATTCCTGATTTATCTTCCATAAACATTTGTGCCAGACTAGCCGTGAAATTTTGTATTGCACCTTTAGTAGCGGCATAAGGCAATAAAGTTGGGTTAGGTTCATACGCATTGACTGAAGTTGTATTTATGATAGAACTGCCAGGACGCATATGCGGTTTTGCGTATTTAACCAAATAAAACATAGCTCGAATATTTGTATCGAAAGTTTTATCCCACTCAATGGTGTCAATATCTTCAATTGAGTTATAGGTCATCTGATAGGCTGCATTGTTCACCAAAATATCGATTCTTCCGTATTTAGAAATTGTTTTCTCAACAATCTTTAAGCATTGGTTTTCATTGCGGATATCACCACGTAGGAGAATCCCCTCACTTCCTGCCTTCTCAATCCAATCTAAAGTTTCTTTGGCGTCTTCATCTTCCACCTTATCTTTGTAAGAAATCACAATCTTTGCCCCTTCTCTTGCCATAGCAATGGCAACAGCTTTTCCGATACCGGAATCCCCTCCAGTTATAATACATACGGCGTCTTTTAACAAGCCTCTACCTACATAACTTTGCTCTCCGTGGTCAGGTATAGGATTCATTTTTGAAGTAATTCCTGGGACATCTTGCGGTTGTTTTGGAAACGGTGGAATCGGATATTTTTGAATAGGGTCTTTACTTTTCTTATTATTCATAGTGTAGATAATTAATTCTTCAAATAGTTTTTTAAATAACAATTGAGAAGTGTTTCTGTTCAAAGTATATCCCTATCTAAATTTTTACATGCAAATACAACTTCCGTCATTTAGATACGCTATTTTAGTAGAAAATTAGTATACAATACATAATAACCTTTATGAAATACATTTTTACGGGATTATTAGCTTTAGCGTTTTGCTTTACACAAGGGCAAGAGAAGAAAAGTGAAGTAAAACCCAATTACCAGTTAGCAGCAAAGTTTAGCCCTGCAAAATTGAGAAATCTAATATTCTCAACTGAAGTACGTCCAAATTACATCAATTTTTCTGATAAATTTTGGTATGAATACGCAACATCATCAGGTAAAAACTGGTACATCGTTGATCCTGCCTCACGCAAAAAAAATCTATTATTTGAGAATGGCGAGATGGCGGCTAAAGTTACTTCGACTGTCAAAAATCCATTCGACGCGCAACATTTGCCTATTCAAAATCTTAGATTTTTAGACAACAGTGATCAGATTGTTCGTTTTGAAGTACAAAGCACCAAAGATACCGTAAAGAGTAAAGAGGAAATTAAAAAACTCACAAACAAGAAAGATACGCTAAAAAAGAAGTTGTTTCATTTTGAGTATAATATTGTTTCGAAGCAACTTAAAGAAATTAGCGATACCACAAAAGAAAAATCAAAACCTAATTGGGCAATCTTTAATCCAGATACCAGCAGAGTATATTTTGCAAAAAATTACAATATCTATTGGATGGATTATAAAAATTACGAGAAAGCTGTCAAAGATGAGAAAGATTCGACTATTGTAGAGCATCAGATTACTAAAGATGGCATACAATATTATGCTTGGGGAGGAGATCAATACAGTACAACGACTGGTGATCGTAAATCCATCTTGGAAGAAGAACAAAAACGTAAACCCGTTCGCCTTAGCTGGTCCCCAGATGGTAGACATTTCATCATTACCCGTAAAGACAATCGCGATTTATCAGCACTATGGGTTATTCATAATGTAGATAAAAAACGTCCAGAACTGGAAACTTATAAATATTTGATGCCAGGTGAAGTTGATTCGACAGAAAGTGAGCTATACATCTTTGATAGCAACAGTCATCAGCCTAGAAAGATCAATGTTTCAGCTTTCAAAAATCAAACACTATCACTTTGGAATAAAGATCAAAGTAAAGAAAATTACAAAGGCAAACACTATATCAATTACTGGCTTGGCAACAATCAGGAATTTTATATTGCACGTTCGTCCCGTGATTTGAAAAGAATTGATATCGTAGCCGTAAATGTTGATGGCTCAACGCGTGTACTTGTTGAAGAACGCATGAACGTCTATCAAGATATTCAAAAACCTAAACTAATTGCTGGTGGCAAACAATTTATTCATTGGTCACAGCGTGATGGTTGGGGACACTATTACTTATATGACATCAGTGGTAAATTAATCCACCAGATCACTAAAGGTGAATTTCATTGTAATGATTTGTCTGCTTATCAAGAATCGACAGGAACACTTTTCTTCCAAGCAAATGGAAAAGAAAAAGATATCGACCCTTATTATAACTTCTTATATGCGGTAAATAAAGATGGTGGTCCAATCAAACTGTTGACGCCAGGAGATTACGATCATCAATTGGAAGGAAATGAAAATGCGAATTATTTTATAGACAACTTTTCGCGTGTTAATACTATTCCGCAATCCAATCTTTATTCTTCGACTGGTCAATTGATCATGAAATTAGAAGAAGCTGATTTGAGTCAATTGTTTGCGGCAGGCTATAAATTTCCCGAACCATTCAAAGTAAAAGCTGGTGATGGTATTACTGATATTTATGGCGTAATGTACAAACCGTTTGATTTTGATTCTACAAAAACATATCCTTTGGTACAATACGTATATCCAGGTCCACAAACCGAAGCTGTAAACAAAAGTTTTGGCAGAAGTATGGATAGAATTGATCGACTAGCACAAATGGGATTGATTGTTATCTCAGTGGGTAATCGTGGAGGTCATCCAGCTCGTTCGAAGTGGTACCATACCTATGGATATGGTAATCTTCGTGATTACGGTTTGGAAGATAAAAAGGTTGCAGCAGAGCAATTAGCAAATAGACATTCATTCATTGACATCAATCGTGTAGGTATTACAGGGCACTCTGGAGGTGGTTTTATGTCTACTGCAGCGATGTTGGTTTATCCTGATTTCTTCAAAGTTGCTGTTTCGGGAGCTGGAAATCACGAAAACAATATTTATAACCGTTGGTGGTCTGAGCGTCACCATGGTGTACAAGAGGTGGTTTCGGATAAAGGTGATACTACTTTTACATACAATATTGCAAAAAACACAGAATTAGCTAAAAATCTGAAAGGAAAATTGTTAATTGCGACAGGTGATGTAGACAACAATGTGCATCCTGCAAATTCTATTCGTATGGTGGACGCATTAATCAAAGCCAATAAAAGATTTGATTTCTTATTACTTCCTGGACAAGCACATGCCTTTGGTAATATGACTGAATATTTCTTTTGGAAGATGGCAGATTACTTCAGTGAACATTTGTTAGGCGATTCCAAAATGAACGAGGTTGACATTACTGAGATTAACAAAGAAAGACCTTTAACACGTTAATAGCTTACATGCAACAAAAAAGAATTGATCAAATCACAGAAGCACTATATACCAATAGTGCTTCTGTAATTAAAGAAGGAATTCTTAAATATGCAACAGTTGAAGAATTGTACGAATTGTGTTTATATCCCGTAGAAAGAACTGCTTTCCGCGCAGCTTGGTGTTTAGAGCATGTTTTGCTGAATGCTGATAAGGAAATTTTACGAAATAAGAAAACACACACTTTTCAGGTTTATGCTAAGTCCAACAATTGGAGTGTTTTGCGCAGTATTTCGAAGATTGTTATGGAGACTTTGGAATTAGTAGCCAAAGATTTGGAAGAAATTGAGACAGAAAGATTATTAAATAAGACATTCGATATGCTTGAAAATAACGAATGTCCCATTGCAGTACGTTGTAATTGTTATGATATTCTATTTTCTCTCATCTACAGAGAAGATTGGCTGATCTCCGAACTTAGACAGCGCATTCAATTAGATCTTTCGAAAAATGAAACACCTGCATTAAAAAGCCGAGGAATGAAAGTTTTAAAGAAACTAGAACGAATAGCGAAGTCCTAAAGAGTAAAAGTTATAAAAATCGTTAGCTGATTTCGAAGGATTACCATTAATAGAATAAGGAGTATATCCATCTAAAACGTCATTTTGTCCCATATTAAATTGTGAATTAATGACTAAGCTTAATGCTGGCCCATTACTTGTCAACTGATTATTCAGAGGTAAAACAGCGCCCAAATTCATTGATGGTAAAATTAAAGTTCTTGTCCGGTCTTTAAATATTGGGAGCCCTGAATTATCGTAGCCTTCTACCATACCATATGTACTATAATTTGCAGGATTGTGATATATATAGTCATAATGATTTATAATATATAGCGATCCTACACCAACATATAAAGATTCTAAGATAACATCTTTAAACGAACGTAAGTAACTCTTCTTAGAAAAAAAACTAAATGGATGCATTATTACCCTAAAACCACCAGCCATATAATCGTTATGGGACTGTTTGGGATTATCCGAATTTGTAACTTCAGTTATTAATGAGCCAAATTGACTTTCAACACCAATTAATAGTCCTTTCTTAATTTGATAATCAACTGTTATTGTTCCTGATGATCCTATTGCATTATTATTATGAACATCACCATAAAGTTGAGTAATACCGTATCCAGCTGTGATATGAAATCGCTTTGTTTCTCCTAATTTACCTGATAATGGAGGACAGTACTGAGCAATTACTGGAGCTAGACAACAAACACATAAAAATATAATCAAGTAAAATCTCATAGATAATATAATGGTTAGAATAAAGTATTTCCTTTTGTAAAGTTGATTTTTCCTAAATGTTTGTAAGCGCTTTCCGTACATTCCCTTCCCCTTGAAGTTCGCATAATATAACCTTCTTGAATCAAGAATGGCTCATATACTTCCTCAATAGTTCCCTCATCCTCGCCTACAGCAGTTGCTATAGTTTTCAAACCTACGGGACCACCCTTAAATTTATCAATAATAGTAGACAATATGCGATTATCCATTTCGTCCAATCCATGCTCGTCTACATTCAATGCATTCAACGCATATTGCGCGATAGCTTTGTCAATATCACCATTACCTTTGATTTGCGCAAAATCTCGTGTGCGTCGCAACAAAGCATTCGCTATACGTGGGGTACCACGACTACGACGAGCAATTTCATATGCGCCTTCCTCACTAATTGCTGCACCCAGAATACTCGATGAACGCTGTACAATAGTCGTTAACAATTTTGCGTCGTAATATTGCAGGCGCGCATTAATTCCAAAGCGTGCGCGCAATGGAGAAGTTAATAGCCCAGAACGCGTAGTAGCACCTACTAAAGTAAATGGATTTAAAGTGATTTGTACTGAACGTGCATTAGGCCCTGTCTCCAGCATAATGTCAATTTTAAAATCTTCCATCGCCGAATACAAATATTCTTCTACCACGGGAGATAAACGATGTATCTCGTCAATAAAAAGAATATCACCTTCTTCCAAATTTGTAAGCAATCCTGCTAAGTCGCCTGGCTTATCCAACACAGGTCCAGAAGTAATCTTGATGCCTACGCCCATTTCATTGGCAATGATATGCGACAAGGTCGTCTTACCTAGTCCTGGAGGGCCATGCAGAAGAACGTGATCCAAAGCTTCACCCCGTAATTTTGCTGCTTGAACAAAAATGGATAAGTTTTCCAGAATTTTGGCTTGTCCAGTGAAATCATCAAAAGTTTGCGGACGCAAAACTCTTTCCATTTCCTTGTCGGTTGGATTCAATCTTTCTGGATTTGGATCAAGATTTTCGTTCATTATTTATAACTTTTGAATAAAGATTCTAATTTTAATTGTATTACACCAAAAAAAGCTTCCCTAAATATCTTTGTGCTCATTTTGGATTCGCCTAATGTTCTATCTGTAAAGATAATCGGAACTTCTACAACATTAAAACCATATTTGGTTGCTTTGAACTTCATCTCTATCTGAAACGCATAGCCTACAAATTTTATTTCATCCAACTTGATTGTTTCCAATACTTTTCTGTGAAAACATACAAATCCTGCCGTTGCATCTTGAATATTAATTCCTGTAATCATACGAACGTACACAGACGCGAAATAAGACATCAATACGCGGCTCATCGGCCAATTCACAACGTTCACTCCTTTGATATACCGTGAACCAATAGCCATATCAGCACCTTCTAAAGCAGCTTGACGTAAACGAATTAAATCCACGGGATTGTGACTGAAGTCTGCATCCATTTCGAATATATAAGTATATTCTCTAGCCAAAGACCACTTAAATCCATGTATGTATGCAGTACCTAACCCTAATTTCCCTTTGCGTTCTTCAATAAATAATTTCCCATCAAATTCCCCCATCAATCGATTAACCACATCCGCGGTTCCATCTGGTGAACCATCATCAACCACTAAAACATGGAAAGGAACATTTAATGAAAAAACCTTTCGAATGATATTTTCAATATTCTCAATTTCATTGAAAGTCGGAATTATTACAATACTATCAGCCACTATAATTTTAAAAATATAAGATACAAAATTAACAAAATAAACGGCTCCTTAAAGTCATTTTTAGTAGAGAAAAAGTGTTTCCTCCTAAACAGTAAAAAAAAGAAAAGCTCCTGAAATTTCAGGAGCTTTTTGTGTTATTTTACGCCGTGCATCAATTTCTTGAGGACTGGATGTAATAGTATTATCAACACACCTGCAACTGTAGGTACAATAGTAAATATTAAGAAAAACGTACTTAACGAATATGCTTCTGTAATATTTTCAATTTGACCACCCAAAAGCGCTGCTAATTTGTTACCTATTGCAATTGCCAAATACCACATACCAAACATAAATGCAATCATACGTGCAGGAACCAATTTGGACACATAGGATAAACCAACTGGTGACAAACACAGTTCACCTAACGTGTGAAATAAGTAAGCTAGAATCAACCATAACATAGAAACTTTCACGCCATCAGCGATGCCGTGTGCACCATATGCCAAAAATCCAAAGCCAACTGCCATAATAATCAATCCTAAGCCGTATTTAACAGCTGCTGGAGGATTAAATTTTGAATCCCAAATTTTTGAAATAGAGGAAGCAAACGTAATAATGAAAAATGAGTTCAAGATTGAGAACCACGATGGCTCAATTTCAGAAGCTTCTTTTGTAAATTCATTGTATAACATCCATGCTGCTACAATCCAAACAAAAGCAAATGTGATTGCCAGTACGATATTGGTAGATGGAGCTTTTTTCCAAGTACCTTTTGCTAATAAATATAATACGTAGGAAATCAAAATTAATGGAACGACAGTCAATAACGTATTGAAAGTATTGAATATGGTTAAAGATATTCCAGCTAAAGATCTGTCAACACTATCTCTTGCGAAGATTACTAATGATGATGCCGCCTGCTCAAAACTCATCCAAAAAAAGATGGTAAAGAAAGCAAATATAATTACTGCTATCATTCGGTCACGTACAATTTTATCATAGCGAACCAAACGCGAAATAATCAATCCGATGAAAAGTAGTAAACCGGCAATAGTCAAAACATACATTCCTCTCAACGTGTCCAAACCTAAGAATGAAAGGTCAACTGACGGCAACAAGTCTATCTTGCCAATTACATACAATGGCGCATCAAATGCAAATAAAAAACCAATTATCGTTGTGATAACAATAAGAATATAGTCTATTGCAGAGAAAGGATTTCTTTTGTCATTTTCAGCTTTTTCATCATTGGTAGTTGAGACAACCGCAGAATCTTTGTTTGGCACTTCACCGATTGTTCCAAAAAGTGGTTTTGCCAACCAAAACTGTAACGTACCTAAACCCATAAATACTGCTGCAAGACCGAATCCATAATGCCATCCAAGATTACTTGCCAAGTACCCACAAAGCATCATACCGAAAAATGCACCTGCATTCACCCCCATATAGAAAATAGTGTAAGCACCATCCTTCTTTTGCGGGAATTTCTTGTACATTTCAGACAAAATTGATGTCATATTCGGTTTAAAGAAACCTGTTCCGATGACTAATAATCCCAATCCCAAATACAATGGAATCGTACCATCGAAGAACATGGCTACGTGTCCCAAGGTCATGACTATGGAACCAATTACAACAGCCCAACGGTAACCTATAAATCTATCGGCTATAATACCACCAAAAATTGGGGTAATGTACAACAACATCGCGTAGGTAGAATACAGTGCACCGGCATTTTCTGCTGACCATCCTAGACCTGGATTACCACCTGTAATAGCTGCTGTAAGGAATAAAACCAACAATACACGCATCCCATAGAATGAGAATCGCTCCCACATTTCTGTGAAAAATAACACGAATAATCCAGAAGGATGCCCAAGCACCATGCTATCATCTATCCCCTCTTTTCTAAGCTCTGCTGCAAAATTTTCGTCTGTAGTGTGACTCATTATTTTATTTTTAGAATTTAAGTATCAAAAGTACGATTTCACCTTTGATAATTTATTCTATTCTTAAAATAATAACGCCCATTGCTTTTGACAATGGGCGTTATTGTTGTTTTAACAATTATATTAATTAATACCGTGCATTTTCTTTTTAAGCATTGGATTCATCAAAACCAAAATTAATGCTACTGCCATTGGCATAATTGCAATAATCAAGAAGAATGTTGATAAAGAATACTCCGCAGAAATTTTATCTATCATTCCGCCCATTACACCAGCGATTTTATTTGAAATTGCAGATGCCAAGAACCAGAAACCGAAGATTAATCCCAATAACTTTTTAGGAGACAATTTACTTACATACGATAATCCTACTGGTGATAAACATAATTCGCCCATTGTTTGGAAAAAGTATGCTAATATTAACCAAATCATACTCACACGTACTGCACCTGCTGCCGCGCCTGCTGGAATATCCATCGCACCGTATGCAACAACAACAAAACTAAAACCTACCAAAAATAATCCTAATGCGAACTTAATTGGGCCCGAAGGATTCCATACGCGCTCCCATACTTTACTGATTGCTGAAGCAAACATTACGATAAAGAAGGCATTCAAGATTTGAAACCACGAAACTGTTACTTCTGTTTCCAATGAAGTGAACTCTCTCTGTACTTTCCATAAGCCCAATACAGCGATCGAAGCAAATGAAATTAGTGTAAATAAAATCGTTAAGGGGTATTCTTTGAAAATTTTCTTGGATAAGGATAATAAAACATATGTAACTACAACTATTGGGAAAATAGTCAAAATCGCATCTATCCATTTGAATGATGTTGCAGCACTACCTTCCAATACACGTTGAGTAAAGTCTTTTGCGAAAATACTTAATGAACCACCTGCTTGTTCAAACGCTAAAAAGAAAAATATACTCGCAATCATCAAGACGGCTACGACAAATAATCTGTCTTTAACTACGTTTTTAGGCAAAACTTCTTCTGTATCATCTTTTTTAACAGCCGCTAATTCTTCTTTTGTTTTAGGTTTATCCCCGATTACACCAAATATTTTTTGTCCAAAATAAAATTGCAACATTCCGAAGAACATGAAAATTCCAGCCAAACCGAAACCATAATGCCACCCGATTTTTTCTCCTAAGTAACCACACAATAATGACCCCAAGAATGCACCAGCATTGATACCCATATAGAAAATCGTGTACCCAGCATCTTTTTTCGAACTTTTGTCTGGATACAATTGACCTACCATCGACGAAATATTCGGCTTGAACATACCATTACCTAATATCATTAGACCAAGACCGATGTAGAAGAAATTCTTTTCAAATCCCTCTAACGCCATAGATGCATGTCCTAATGTCATCAATAAAGCACCTAAAAGGATCGCTTTCTTAAATCCAGTCAATTTATCCGCGATTATACCACCTAATACTGGCGTTGCATATACTAATCCAGTATACCAACCGTATAGGCTCATGGCATCGGCGTTGGACCAGCCCCAACCACCTTTAGTAATTTCTGTTATTAAGAATACAGTCAATAAGGCACGCATACCATAATAACTGAAGCGCTCCCACATTTCTGTGAAGAACAAGACAAACAAAGCTACAGGATGACCGAATACCTGCTTGTTGCTGGCACCCAATTTATCCAAATGCGGCTCTAATAATTCTTCGTTTTGTTGAATCATAATCATTGATTAAAATGAAAAATTTTATTTAGTTACACCGACAAAGAAAAGATTTTTTTTGAATATATACCTAACCTCGCAAAAAAATTACAGCGCATTCAATACTATTCAAAATATCAAAGCACAACTATAATTGGTGATTTAATGCTCCAAATTTAAAATAGTAATGTCTTCCTGCAACACTAAATCGCTCTTTCGCAAGACATAAGCATCATGCGACATGTCTGGCACATTTTGATCCTTCTTGCCTCCTTCTAAAGGAATGAGATGATCAAATTCAATTCTCTTATCGTTTTTATTATACTGCAAAAGCATCGTTGCTTGCTTCGCATACGTAAAAATTTTACGTGTTATTTTCGGATTATCAGAAAAAATTGTGGCTCCCAATTTAACTTTTCCCTGCGGATCAATAGTCAACACCTCAACTACTTTTTTACTTACCAATGCATCATGCCCTTTCCAGCCTAACAACAAATATTGATTTGGACGAAAAGGTACAATTTCATAATACTGTGCTCCATACCAAACACTATTATTCAATTCATTCGTATGGATATCAGCAATTTCGAATGTTTTATCCAATAAAGGGATTAGTTTGAGCGTTCCTGATTTAAATTGTATACTGCCATAATACAGATAAGATCCATCTTGAAGTGGAACATTCCATGTAAAGATTCGGAAACTATCGTCGGGAGAACGGACGGCTGAAATCATATTCAGCTTATGGAAGTCGTAAAAATAAGAGTTGGGCTCTTTTAATGCAGAAACCAGAGTTTTGACAAATAAAAAATTGCTTTCTAATCGTTCAACCTCTGCTGTTTGTGCAAATACATTTTGTCCAATTTTGTACAAACTATCTTGCCAAACTTGCATCTTCTGTAGATTTTGCCCAAAAGAGACACTACAGAGAAATAGGTGGATGAAAGTAAGAAAGCAATTCTTCAGCATAAGCGCTTATCTGTATCTCTCTAATAATTTCTTAGTTGCGATAATACCATCAATCTCACTCAATTCCGAACCTTCATATTCAATACCAACGAAACCTTTATATTTAGCATCTTTTACGATCTTCATCATCTTATCGTAATCGATGTTACGCTCATTTCCATTTGCATCAAATACATGAGATTTTGCGCTCACTCCTTTTGCATACGGCATTAAATCTGTCACTCCTTGGTAGCGATCATATTCATAGAAGTTTCCAAAATCAGGCAAAGAACCACAATTTTTCTTTCCAACTGATTTTAATACATCTGCCAACCAGTCGCCATGTGAAGATATTCCGCCATGATTCTCTACAGTTACATTGATTTTAGCTTTTTTGCCATAATCTGCTAATGTAGATAAACTTTGTACGACACGTTTTTTCACATCTTCTTTTGAACCTCTACCTGCTGCATTTACACGAATTGATGTACATCCTAAAAAGTTTGCTGCATCAATCCATTTGTAATGATTTTCAACAGATTTTAAACGTTTTGTTTCATCTTCATCACCCAAATTACCTTCTCCATCTACCATGATAAGCACATTCGTCACTCCGCTCGATTTTGCACGATTTTTTAAATCTTTTAGATAAGTCATATCCTGAGCTTTATCTTTAAAAAATTGATTTACATACTCGACACCGTAAATGCCAAATTTCTCAGCAGCAAATTGCGGAAAATCAATATTTTTAAGATCACCCCTGTTAATTGTTCTGTGCAACGACCATTCTGCCAACGAAATATCAAACCATGATTTCTTAGCAGCAAATAAATCTAAGGATGGTGCAATTGTTACCCCTGCAGCAACCAATCCTAAGTTTTTAATAAAATCCCTTCTTGTATTCATGTTTATAAGTATTAGTATGTTTTTTAAATGTTTGCCCACCCCGAAGTCAACACATCAACTAGATGCATTGTCTTGATCGGAATATTATGTTTGTCAATATATGCTTGCAATTGCAATAAGCAAGAAGAATCTGTCGAAATGATATAGTCAGCATTTGCAGCTTGCGCATTTCGTACTTTCTGCTCTGCCATCGCACTCGATATCCCCTCAAATTTCACAGCAAATGAACCTCCAAATCCACAACATGTTTCTTGGTCTTTCATTTCTACAATGTCGAGTCCACCAACATGCGAAAGCAATTTACGTGGTTCATCCTTTATTTTGCATTCTCGAAGTGCCGAACATGAGTCATGATAAACCGCTGTACCCACCAACTCCGCACCGAAATATTCTTTCTTCAATACATTAACCAAGAAATCTGAAATTTCGAAAATATTGCGCTGCAAATTACGACACGTGTTATGTTCAATAGAATTCGTAAACAAATCGTCATAGCCACCTTTAACCATCCCAACGCAGGAAGCGGAAGGTGAAACGACATAGTTGTTATCAGTAAAATCCTTCAAAAATTTTGATCCAACTTCTTTCGCTTGATCCCAAAAACCAGCATTATATGCAGGTTGCCCACAACAGGTTTGCTCTGTATTATAAATCACTTCGCACCCAGCCTTCTCCAGTAATTTTACGGTGTTAAAAGCCGTCTCAGGATACAGTTGATCTACAAAACAAGGAATAAACAATTCCACTTTTCTATTCATTGACACGTGCTTTTAAGCTAGAATTATATTTAAGAACCCTCAATAATAGCAAAAATCCTAAAATAAAGAAAATTGATAATGACAACGCCGAGTATCTGATATTGTGTGTGAGTTGTTCTATCAAGCCAAAACATACTAGACCAACCACTATCCCTAACTTTTCTGTAATATCATAAAAACTAAAGAATGCAGTCGTGTCTTCTAGGTTGTTCGGCAACATCTTTGAATAAGTTGAGCGAGACAAAGATTGTATTCCTCCCATCAATAAACCAACCATGACAGCTAATCCATAATATTGCGTTGCATTCGTCAAGTAATATGCAGTTATACAAATACTTGACCAAAGTAATGTAACTAAAAGCAACACCACAATATTTCCCCAGATTCGTGCTAACTTGGACATAATAAATGCACCAACGATAGCTACCAATTGAATCAAAATAATAATAGTAATTAATGATTTTTGTTCTAGTTCCAGTTCTTTCTGACCAAACATAGTGGCAACAACCATAATGGTTTGCACCCCCACAGAATTGAAAAAGTAAGCTGGTAAAAATTTCTTAATTCCTTCATTTGCTCTCACTTGACTCCATACGCTTTTGAACTCAGAAATTACACGATCAAACAATGAATTTCCGTTCGCAATGACAGATGGCGTATTGTTGGGCAATGCTCGAAATGGGATCATAGAAAATCCAAGCCACCAGATTCCGACAAGTAGAAAGGATAACCGAGCAGGAAAGGAAGCATCAGTAATTCCAAACCACTCTGGTTTTAGCACAAATACAAAACAAATTACTTGGATTGTAACGCAACCTACATAACCATATGCAAAGCCTTTAGCACTCACCTCATCTTGTTTATCGGGAGTTGCAATAATAGGTAAATACGAATTATTGACGGCGACACCACCAATGTATCCCATTGCGGCTAATGTAAAGCATATTATACCTAACTCTAATGTCTCAAGTTTGAAAAAAAACAATCCCATACACGCAATAGAGCCTATATAGGTAAACATTTTCATCACATGTAGTTTTCTACCTTTTGCATCTGCATACGAAGAAAGAAATGGCAAAGCTAAGACCATCAACAGGTATGCAGCGGCTAAAGCATAATTAGACAATACCGTGTTAATAACCTCAAAACCAAAGAAGTTAACAAAATCATCTCCACCTGTACTTGAACTAGTAATAGCAATATAATAGATTGGAAATATAGTAGAAGTAATTACAAGGTTATAAGCTGAATTTGCCCAATCAAACATTGCCCATGAACGAATGAGTTTCTTATCGTTCTTAATATATTCTTCCATTTGAGTCTAAGGTTGCCTTTGCTAACAGATATTTTTCTTAATAGTTTTGACGAATAAAAGTCATTATTCTAACCATTTCTCTTCGAATATACGATGTTGGAACTGCATAATTATTATTCAAAAAAGAAAAAGCAAATTTTCTTCCCGAACGTGTCACAATATAACCAGATTGGCAATGCACAGAATTAATTGTTCCTGTCTTAGCCCAAATAAATGCTACACCTTGATCCAACGCGTAAGCAGATTTCAGCGTACCATCAACGCCACCTGCCGGAAAGAATAGATAACGCTGATTTTCATCTGGTATTAAATCTTTAATGGCTACTAATAAATCAACCATATTACGCGGGGTAATCTTATTGTAGGTAGACAAACCACTACCGTCTCTCAAAAAGATGGTGTCCTGAAAATTATTATAATACTCCTTTTGCATGTCGTTTCGAAGAGAATCCGTATAAAAGCCATTATAAACCTTATCCGAAACCAACATCGTCAAATGTTCCGCTAGAAAGTTATCACTTGGCAACATCATCTCACGCAATACTACATTTCGACTTGTCGAATACAGAGTTTTCAAATCAGCAGGTCTTTCTAAATTTTTCAACAACCCAACTTCCCTTTGCAACGTATCTTGTAATAATCGAACAACCAAACTATCAGACCAAATAAAGGGCTTGCTCGTACTAAAGTTCTTCGGAACATTCAAATTTGACATCTCAAATTTATTGGAGTTCAAATGACGAGACACCCAAAATCTGCGATGCATCCGTTCTCGAATATCAATGTTCTTAGCAAAAGAATTTGGTGTAGCTACCAATCCATTACCATTAGCTTGTAATCTAACAACATTACCATATATCGGAAACGTAGAAATTTCTGGCTGATAATATTCTTGATAATCCTCAATAGACCAGCCATTTCTATACGCTGGCTCACTCGTTTCTTGAGTAACGTAAAACAGTTTCTTTCCCGTATTTTTCAGAAAATGATACACACGTCTTGAATCCAATTTTGGATGAAGAAATGTAGGATCACCCGTTCCCCAGAAAAGCAATGAATCGCCTCTTTCTATATAATGAATTCCAGCTATGGAATCTCCCAAATGTTTCAACGAACTAAATAACGTATAGGTTTTGGTATTAGAGGCTGGTGTAAAATGCTGATCTTCTTTCTTGCCAAAGACCGCTTTATTACTATCCAAGTCATACAAGTAAAAACCGTAATGATGTTTTGGAAGTATGGTTGATTTAGCAAATTCCGCTTCTAAAAGATTAAAATCTTGGGCTTGTAAGCTTTTAAAGTTAAAATTCAATACGATTAAAGCTACTAAGAGGGTTAGATTTTTCATGAACGAAAAATAGTCATTTTTGAAACTTCGCAAGAATAAATAGTAATAATGAAACAAGTATGTTACATCTCATAACGCTATAAATTTTGATTCTACATTTTAGCATCCATTAATTTACTCGAATTTACACGAGGCTCGCCAAGTTGCATTTTAAGAACAAAAGCTCGATCACTGTTGTATTCCTTCGGAATAATTACATCATAATAGTTTTTTTTATCCAAATCATACCCAATATCAGCATGTTTAACGCGCAAATCAGTAAAGCTACTTCCTAAAATTAAAGCTTTAACAGACACTTCTTTCGAATTTTTAATTACAGGTATACGTATTACACCATTATTTGGCCGATTAACAACAGTTAGATATAGTGTATTGCCTTTTTGTGTATAGTAGCCATAGTTGGTTTTAGGAAAATCAGCATGACGCACAGCATGTACAGCTTCACCATTCACCTTCATCCATTCACCCAATTCTTTTGCAATCACATCCTCGCCTGGATGCATATTCCCTAAACCATCTGGTCCAAAATTCAACACAAAATTTCCATTCATGGAAACAGATTTCATCATTAATTCAATGATGTCATCTGTAGTTTTTGTGTATAATCCTGACCAATCTTTCATATATCCCCATCCATTGGGTGGGATCGTCATCACACAATCCCAGTCATTTCCATCCAACCACGATATATCCTCTGGAAGTTTACGTTCCCAACCTTGCTCATAATCACCTAACAAGATTCCATTTGAATCAAAATGACGCTTACCATATTCGTCATTTCGGAATCGTGAACCGATAATTAAATCCGGTTTAATAGTTCTTAATTCTTTCTCAAGGGCATAGGTAAACTCGTGTGATTTAATCCAAGATTGATCCCAAGTACCATCAAACCAAAAACTGGAGTTGCTACCTTTGAGTGGAGACAGATTTAAAAAATAAAGAATTAAATTTGTTAACATATGGCACGAGTATTTG
>NZ_WUQY01000042.1 GCF_009829085.1 Sphingobacterium bovisgrunnientis | reverse complement strand
AGTAAGAAAACAACCTCAGAACGAACTTGAATCAACAAATAAAATTAAATATCCGTTTTACCGGACAACAATGATTTCCAATATAATTGATTCCCTGTTTCGCGATCTCAATACATCTATCTACATCGGATACCAGAAAACAAATTGCATATGTATTTAAGGTGTTTGCGTAGAATAAGGTGTCATTTGTATAAGTTGGATTATTTAGGATATTCTTTTCTATATAATCTATGACAAAAGGCTTATTGTTTGCATAGTTTCTATTTAATAAATCCGTGATATTATTACGCAATAAAATATAATCCTTCTCCTTCTTTATTACATTTTGTATGGAATCATTGAAACGTAACAATTCCTCCGATGGAGAATTACCAAAGCAATTAAAAATAAATAATATAAAAAACGTTATAAAAATCGTTTTCTTAAAATTCATAGGCGGGTAGGCTAATAAGAATTATGCCTAAATATAACACTTTTATCATTTACATAAATTATTACTTATAAATAATATTTCAAATTATTAATTCATTTTACATAAAAAAGGAGTTTACTATTTAAAATAGAACTCCTTAGGATAAAATGCATATTACAATTTCTAATTACTAATTTCTTTCTTCATTTTATGAATTTTATACTGTAACAGCAAAATTGAGAGCAGAGAAGTCGCTAAAGTTATACTAGCTAATCCTAAAATTGAATCTAAAATTAAATCAGTACTTCCTTTTTCTATCACAAGTGTTCTGAATATTTGCAGATAATGTGTCAACGGAATACAATTTGCAATACTAACCACCCAAGCTGGCATTTGGCTTAACGGCCAGGTAAATCCACTCAAAATAAACGATGGTGTAGCGATTACCATCAAAATTTCTGTAGCTTTTAGCTGTGTTGGGATAGCAATGCTTACGAGTGTACCCAGAAAACTTACCGATAGTAGAAATAAAATAGTACTACCCCAAAACGCAAAACCTTCAATCTCGATTGGCATGCGATACAAAATTGAAAAACCATAATATAGAGCATAGATAAAAATAGACATCAACAAATAAGGTGTTATTTTTACCAATAGTAATTCAAATACATTCGTCGTTCTTGAAACTAAATCTTTGAATGTGCCATTTTCAAATTCTGAAGCAAAGCTCAGTGCCAAACCTAACATCATAACCTGTTGAAATACCGTCAACAATACACCTGGCAACATAAAATAAAGGTAATTTCCTGAACGAAAATTCTGTTTTATAATCGTGGTTTTGAATGGTTCATATTGCTGTGCTGCTGCATAAGCAGGCACACCTTTTTTTTCCAAAGATTTAACCTGAATCCCTACTTTCAATGTTCCCGCACATATATTTGCTGCCATCATCGCATAATTAGATGTTACCGTATTTGAAGTATTAACGAATAATGTCAATTCTGTCGGTCGATTGTAATTGATATTCGAAGAGAAATTCTTTGGAATAGTCACCACTACAGTAGCCTCTTTTCGTAATGCCTCTTCACGAGAATTAAAATTATCAGGCAATACGGAAGCTACATAGATCACTTCATTTTCATTGAACATATCAATTAATTGTCTCGAGAGTGGAGACTGATCTTCGTCGACAACAATAATCGGAATATCAGTGACTGTCCCCTTCTTATATACGGAACCAACCAAAATCCCATACATTATTGGCGCACCAAAAAAAAGGACCATCAAGACTTTATTCTGAAAGAATAATTGAAATTCTCGTTTTATTAAACTTACAAAGTTCTTCATAATAACCCTATTTAGAAGCCTCGATTATGAATGTTGCTTTAGTCAGCAAATCTTTACATTCTTCTGCGTAAGTAGGTTTCAAACGAATTTCAAACATCGCTTCCTGTTGTTCAAAATCCGGATATGCAGTACTGATATTCGCATAGGATGTCAATGTTTTAATTGTTTCTACACGCGCCTGTATTTCTTTATTTTCCAAATAGGGAATACACAATAGCTTAATTGCTCCTTTTTGGAAATCTTTGACTTTACGCTCTGGAATAGTCACACGGAAGTACGTGCCATCCGTGATATAACCTGAAGCTAAACTATAGCCAGCCATAGCCAACTCCCCTACTTTGAGGTTGATAGTCTCTATAGTCATATCCTGAGGGGCAATAATATATCGCTCTTGTGCAGCTACATTAACCTCCGAAACGGCACCTAATGCACGTTCCTTTTGTCCCAATGCCATTTGTTGTTGTTCGATACGTGCACCATGGTCTACATCAGCTATCTCCGCTTGCGCTGCCAAATATTGATTTTTAGCACCTTGATATTTCGCGTATATTTCATCGTATTTTTGTTGAGAAACTAATGAATCTTGCAACAAATTACGCATACGGTTCAATGACTTCTCCGCAAAATCGTATTGTTCTTTTAATCCATCTACCTTCGCACGTAACTGCTTCAACTGACCATCTGTCGCACCTTTTATAGCCATTTGATATTGGGCTTGCGCAGATTCCAATGCGCCTTGCGCTTGTGCTGCTTTGGCGTCTACTTCTGGCAATTCGAGTATTATTAAGGTATCTCCTTTTTGCACAAATTGACCTTCTTCTACTAGAATCTTTTGGATTTTCCCAGGAATTTTAGTTGTTACAGACAGTTGTTCTCTTTCTATTTTTCCTTCTATCTTTTTATCTACCTTTTCGGATGAACAACTTTGCATCATCACTAAAAATCCTAGGGTATATGTTATTTTTTTCATGATTATCTTATAATGGTTTGATATAAATTTCCGTTTGATTTCAATACTTCAGTCGCCGTCATACGCTGATTCAATACCTGATGGTAATAATTCAGTGATTGCTTGTAGTATTCATTTTCCGCTTCCAATCTTTCGGTTACATCTTGCAAGCCTTCTTCAAATTGGCGAGATGCCAAGTGCAAGTTATTTTTGGCGATAATCATTTGTTGCTGGTTCACAGACACTTTTTTTAATGCTAACTCATAGTCAGATTGTGTTTTGCGTTGCAATAAACCAAGCTTTTCTTTTGTATCTGCTAATTTGTTGTCTTGAATTTGCAAATCCAATTTGGCTTTTTGAATATGAGCTTTGTGAGACTTTCCTTCAAAAATATTCCATTTCATTCCTACACCAACCGCAAAATTTGGAGCCATACGAAGATGATTTGATTTAAAATGAAGATCACCTAACTGCGGTATATCTTTGATGGTAGTTTTCATATGAAATGCATTTAAATAGGAAACATTTCCAAATGCAAATACCATCGGCAATTGAGCTCCTTTTTCCTTTTTCAAAACGTATTCCAAAGCTTTATGCGAAGCTTCTAATGCTTCCAATTCCTTACGATTCATCACTGTAGCCTCATCGGTCAACACGATTTGCTCTAGTGGATAGTTTACTTCTTTTAATTCTTCCGTAGCAAGTCCTGTTAATTCTTCCAATTTATAATACAATAATTCGCGATTGCTCTCCACTTCAGCACGTTTACTTTCCAATTCCAACATCGCCAACTTAATTTTATCACGATCGTAAGGAATAGCTACGCCATTCTCTATTGCTTTTACTACTTTAAGATGCTCTTTATTAAGGCGTTTTTCGGAATCAGTAATTAGCAAATCCACTTCTTTAAGTAACATTAACTGATCATAGGAAGTAATGACTTCTTGTGCCAATTGATCATATCCAGCTTCCGTAAGTAATGCTTGTGCTTTGTATTTATGTTCCAAAGCCTTTTGGCCATTCGTAATCTGCAATCCACTAAATAGCACCTGGGTGGCTGTGACACCCGTAGTAAAGACTTGAGAAGAAATGTTTCCTTTGGTAATTCCTTCAAAAAGGTTTATGCCTGTGATAGGCAGCTGTTGCGTTGGCAAATCAATGTCTAGCCCCGAGTTCACATAACCATAAAGCGCATTCAAAGAAACCTTAGGTAATAGTTTACCTTGGACTTCTTCCCGATCCAATGCTACTTTTTGATTTTCCAGTTTAGCATTCTGAATAGATTTATTGTGGTCTAATGCCTTTACAACACTTGATTTGAAAGTTTGCAATTGCTCTTGCGCATACGTATCAGATTGATATCCACATACAATCAATAAAACATAAATAATTATTAAGATATTTTTTTTCATAAAACATTATTTGTATTTCCTACAACAACACAAAGGTCGTGTTTGTTTTAATGAAAATTTTTCAGATATCTTAAAAAATGAAATTACTTCATTCCTCGAATTACGGATAATGTTTGTTGAGATACACCTAAATATGAAGCAATATGACCTAAGCTCGCATTTTGGAGTAAGGATGGATTTTCAGTTAATAATGATTCATATCGCTCATGAGCTGTTTCAAATTGGCTATTGTAAAATCTTTTTGAAAAAGAAATAAGATTATCCAAAAGTATTTTCTCGATGATATGGTTCATCGTAATACTTTTATTCGCCATCTCACGTATAGGCGCAAAAGGCAGTAATGTAATTTTTGATGAGGCTAATGCTTGGAAACCAAATAAACTTGGCTTTTGGTAAAAAACACTTTCAATACCTGTACTGAAAGTGTTTTCACCGAAAAAGTAATGCGTTATATCCTTTCGATTCTTGTAATAATAGACGCGTGTGAATCCAGATTCCACAAAATAAATATGTCTCAGGTAACTATTCGGTTCAAAAATAAATTCGCCCTTTGCGAACTCCCTCGTTTCGCTGATAGAATCAAAAAATTCTTCTAATTCATCATCGATTTGATATAAATTTTTGAAATGCTCGATTAACGTCATAGACAAATATAGAAATCAAAAGATAAGTGAAGAAATCACAATATTAATTATATTTAGTAAAAAGAAAACTTGAATTATGAAAATTCACACTATCTCATATTTCCTACTTGTAATTGCTGTATGTTCTTGCGGCTCTATAAAAGACGCAAATATCAACAAACAAATCATAGCAAGTAAATATAATCAGCAGAACCAATACAGCTACACCTTACACGACTTTCCGCAGCCTTCAGATCACATTAAGATTGATACCACCTTGAAAAAGCAGATTTCATCAGGAAGTTTGCATATTGCCAATACGATTGGAATTATTACTTATCTCAATGAATACAGCCAAGTCATTAATGCTATTTGAAATTTAAATGATACCGAAAGAAGATTAAAAATTTTGGAGTTGAAACAAGCTATTGATCACCAAATCAATAATGCTTCATTGGTTATTTCAGCCGTTTCATCGGAATTGGATTGCGAAGAAGAACGTGTAAGTCAGATTGCGCATTATTTATCCGAATAGCAAGGAAGTTTAGAGTCCAAACTCACTATTGGCGCAATTGTATTAGGGGCTACTGGAGCCATCTTGACTGGTGGTGTCATCAAAGATGAGAAAGCAAGCAATGCTGTCGGCATTAGCACAGGTATAGCTGAAGCTGGATTAGGTCTTACGATGTTATTCAATAAACGGAAAATTGAATTTTTACACGACCGTAATATCCTACGCGACATTTGGGAAGGCCCAACTGTGTCCTCGTTAATTCCGTCTTTTATTTGGTATTACCTCAATCATGAGGATCAAAGTAATCATTCTCTACGAAAGGAAATCATTGATAAATGGTCGCAATTTGGACAAATTGATAAGAATTCCGCTCCTAATTCATTATTATACTTTGGGAATGGCGGAGAATATTCTGCCGATGAATTGGATAACCGGGCAGATATGTACGATCAATTGGAATCGCAGATTCATTTACTCAAACAAAAATTGATGACACTCGCGATAGAGATTGACGAAATTAAATAATTATATTAGCTCACATTATAAAACTATTATCATGAAAAAACTCAGCACACTATTACTAACATTCTTACTATTCGCTTCTGTAAATGCACAGCACAAAGAAATTCGCAAAGTAACGTCGCATCATGGCATCTCAGTTGCAACCAACCTGAATGTATCGTACATTGAATCTAACAAGAATGAAATTGTAATTGATTGTGCAAACAAAAATCACATTGAATTAATACTTACCGAAGTCAAAAATGAAGTTTTGACTATTCAATACAAACCAAATACAAATATCAACAGCCTAAAACAGAATAAAATAACCGTTTATTCGAATTCTAAACTAAAATCTTTAAAAGCCTTCTCAAGTGCAAGATTAGTAGTCGATGCTCCGATAGCATCAGAATCCATATCTATCGTATCAACTTCATCAGGAAATATTAATGCCCGTCATATTAAAGCAAATGACTTGGAAATCCAAGTTAGTTCCTCTGCAAACTTTGACGCCCATGTTGACGCATCAAAACTTAACATTTCTGCATCGAGTTCCGCAAAAATATTCTTAGCTGGCAAAATTGAAGATTCCAATATAAAAATGAGTTCTTCAGCAAAATTGGATTTAACGCAGGCTTCTGTTCGGAACGTAGTGTGTGATGGCAGTTCTTCCGCTAAATTAAACATTACGACAGCCCAAACATTACGAAGTAACCTATCCTCGTCCGCAAATATTACATATACAAAAGAACCTACTCAAATTTTAGAAAATAAAACTTCTTCTAGCGGAAAATTAGTAAAGAAGTCCTAACAACACAATATTGGACATTGTTAAAAAAAAGACAACCATGCAAAAATTTTGATGGTTGTCTTTTTAGTTTTCTTTAAAATCTATAACCAGCCCCCAATGATAAACTTCGAGTTGTGGAACTTAATTCATTAACAGGCGGTTCCTTTCTTAAACCGATGTTGTAATTAACATTCATTGACCATCTTTCTTTTATAATATAACCAACGCCCATACTCAAACCGTAATCAATTCTATCACTAAATTTATCCGGTTTAATTTTATAAATCTCCCCAGTCTTCAAATCTTTTATTTTCCCTCCTGTGAAGATGTATAAATTAGGTCCGGAAAAAACTTCAAGTTTATTATCTGAATTGAGTTTAAAATGTCCTTTAAACAGAATAGGCGCATCTAACCAATGACGCTGCATATTTCCTACTCCAGATTAGTAAAATACGTATCCTTCATTCGTGTTAATTGTGGTTCCATATTTGGAGTCAAACTGTTCGTACCTGTACCCTAAACCAGTAGCAATACTGAAATTTGGTGTGATTCTAAAATCGATCAATCCTTTTGAATACATACCTACTCCCCACTTCGATAAGTTTAATTTATCCTTCGTGGTAGAAAGAGTAAATCCTGTCTGAAATTCATAGCTAATTGGTTTTTCTTGAGCTAGCACTTCATTGCCAATTAACAAGCAGCAGCTCCCAATAAAAAAATAACTTTTAATCATAATACTTTGTTTGTTAGTGAAATGCTAAAATAAACCACCTTGTCGATTATATTTTTTAACAAAAAGTTAAACAACATCATTTAACAAATCAATGAATTGGGAATACCAGTAGATAGTATATTTTGATCAGATATAATCAATACAAAAACATTCAACATATATTTATGTAAACCCTTTGATAAATAATATTTTTTATCTACTTTTGCACTTCCGTAAGTGCGGAAATATTTAAATTAAAATAATTATTTAAACAATGCAACAGTACGAATCTGTAATCATTCTTACCCCGTTGCTTTCAGAAGATGCTGCGAAAGAGGCAATTGCCAAATTCAAAAACATCTTAACAGAAGGCGGAGCCGAAATTATCGCTGAAGATAATTGGGGTTTGAGAAAATTAGCGTATCCAATCCAGAAAAAATCTACTGGATTTTATCACTTAACTGAATTCAAGGCTCCAGGTGAATTAATTAAAAAATTAGAGCTTGAATACAAGCGTGATGAGCGTGTTATGCGTTTTATGACTATCGCTTTAGATAAGCATGCAATTGCTTACAGCGAGAAAAAACGTAGCGGTGCATTCAACAAGAAAGCTGAAACTAAAACTGAGGAGGTAGCAAAATAATGTCAAAGGAAAACATCCAATACGTGACTGCTCCTAAAGTAGAGGACAACCGTAAAAAATACTGTCGTTTCAAAAAGAATGGTATCAAATATATCGATTATAAAGATGCTAACTTCTTAATGAAATTCGTTAACGATCAAGGTAAAATCTTACCTCGTCGTCTTACTGGTACATCATTGAAATTCCAACGTAAAGTTGCTCAAGCTGTGAAACGTGCGCGTATCGTAGGCTTATTACCTTACGTAGCTGATTCATTAAAATAAGGAGGATACGATAAATGGAAATTATATTAAAACAAGATGTTAAGCACCTTGGTGAGAAAGACGATATCGTAGTAGTAAAACCAGGTTACGGCCGTAACTACTTAATTCCTCAAGGATTTGCTACATTAGCAACTTCATCTGCTAAAAAAGTGTTGGCTGAGAACATCAAACAAGCTCAGTTCAAACAAGATAAAATTAAGAAAGATGCTACTGAATTAGCTGCTAAATTAGAAAACGTTAAGTTGTCTATCGGCGCTAAAGCTGGTGAGTCTGGTAAAATCTTTGGTAAAGTAAATAGCATCCAAATTGCTGATGCATTGAAAGCTCAAGGTTATGACGTTGACCGTCGCCGTATCACTTTCGAAGTAGAGCCTAAATCTGTAGGTGAATACATCGCAAACTTAAACTTACACAAAGAAGTGAAAGTTCAAGTTCCTTTCGAAGTAGTAGCTGAATAATTAGTTATTCACTCAAAATATAAAGGAGATAACCCATGGTTATCTCCTTTTTTGTTATGTTTGTGTCTCAATAAAATAGTATTTTGATATGAGTCCAAAATCAATAGTCACTGCTATACTTTTAGCTCTTGTAGCTATCATCCTTTTCAATAATAAAGAAGAAAGTTCTTTTTGGTTATTTGGCGATATCCGTACTTCCAAGCTATTAATATTAGGCATATTCTTTATTCTTGGTGTCATTACAGGAGGAATACTATTTAGACGTAGAAAAAAACATCCTACGGAATACGGAATTAATAATCCGGTGTACCAACCTCCTATTCCTACGCAAGATGAAGATAATTATACCGAATCTCCTTACAAGCCTAATGATGGTTTATCGGATGAAGACAGAGAATTCCTGAGAAGGGATTAAAACAATAAAGGCATCTTGTTAATGATGCCTTTATTGTTTTGAAGATTTTAATTTTACTTGATTAAATTCTTTAGCAGAAATACAGGAAAATTTGTAGATGTACTATCGGAAAGATTTCCTTCTATTTTGTCTACAGAAATTTTAGTTGGCAGACTAATAGTTGATTTGCCTTGTGTAATAACGGATAAACTAGAGATTGTTGTAGGACCATTTGGCTCTTCAATAGCGAATCTGGAGTTCTCTGCCTGAACGGCTAAACCTTTAAGTATGGATGGCTGAAGTTTTATCGCTGAATTTGTTAATTTTAGATTTAAATTTTCCAATTTCCCAATTTTTAGCGTATTATCAATAGACGAATTCGTTAAACTCAGATTCAAAGATTTTAAACTTTCATTATCTATATTATAAGATCCCCATGAGGCATTTAGAATGTTCAATTTCAATGAATCTTCTGATGTAACCAACTCATCTAGATTTAAATTTGACAAAGTCACATTCTCAAAATGAGGCGCGTACAAGTAAACATGTAAGTGATGATATGACTTTGTTTTAAAATTTAAAACAAGTCCTTCATTATCATTAGAAATTTCGACCTCATTTGCCTCAGAATTACTTTTGAATCCATATGTCTCATCTTTAATTAAATGCAGTTGCACTCCTCTACTGTGTTCACTATTTAATTTTATACTGTTGTAAGTATTGAGCTTATTGCCCTTCAAATATTTGCTTTCTGAATTGAAATTTTTAGCTTCGTTTTCTATGCTTTTCCAATACTCTGCTTGATCTACACCACCAGTATTTGCTATGATGACACCGCTCAAAATAAGTGTAAATAAGCCTACTCCAAGCCCTATTAATAATTTATTACTTAATTTCATTTTAGTTCGATTTATAATTTTCCATAATGAAAGCATCATATCTCTCTTTCAACTCATCTAATGAGATATCAAGAAGATAGATATTTTTGAAAACTTGAGGAAGATCTTCTTTCACGAAGACTTTTTTCTTATACTTTTTTATTTGTGAAAAAGAATCTGTAGTTACAAAAAAACCAACACCACGCTTATTCGAAATAATACCTTGCTGCTGCAAAAAATCATAAGTACGCATGACTGTATTTGGGTTCACGGCTATTTCAATAGCCAACTCGCGCACAGATGGTAATTTGGAATCGATTGGCCACGTACCTAGCAGAATATTTTCACATATATGATCTACTATTTGCAAATAAATTGCTTTATTCGGGTTAAAATCCATATTAAGCCTCCTTTTCTTTCAATCGGACATAAGTGATTGTCCACAAAATAATAGTTATAGTCCAACCCAGAGCAGCAAATAAAAATTTAATCAAATCCTTATGATCACTAGGATCATTATCCTCTAATTGCATATGGCCTAAAAAGAATACTCTGTATATGCCATAAATTAGCAAAAAGCAAAGTCCGGCATATACTGCAACAGATACTATTGTTTTGATAAAGTGCTTATTTTTGAAATATATTGATCCCAGCAAGAAAAGCGCATTAATAGTAAACGGTAGAAATACAAAATATTTTACTGGATCTATATATATCACCTTGTGTAAGAAATTTAAGTTATCGCGTACTATTTCTTTGCCATTTTCTATGTAAGATGTCGTACTTGTCGTAAATGATCGCACGTAATTCATAAACCCATAATCTACAATATGGAATAGAAGTAAATATGTCACAAATCCTAAACCTGCTGTGTAGAATATGCCTGCAAGAAATTTTTCTAATTTAGATGCTGGAACTAATATCTCCGCTATAGCCGCATTCGATTTGCCGTAATTTTTAAAATATGAACTAGCTGTTAAAGAAATATAAAGAAGTCCTAGAATAATAAATAAAGGAATTCTGAATCTAAAATCATTGTTATACATAACAATATCACCTTCATTAATAACTTTGTAAAGTTCATTTCCATAGAAATAAAGAATTATAGCCAGCAAAACACCAACAATAAGAAAGTACTCCTTTTTATAAAATTGCCATTGTCTACCAATCAGCAATTTAAAACGATTAAAATCAAATGTATTATTCATATTCTGCGGTTAAAATTGGTTGGTAATTTTTTCATTTTCTACGGTTACAGCATTGAACAGCAATTCAAGATCAATTTTCGAATCTTCAAAATCAGCATTCGTTGAGATAACATTGTATGCACCAATTCCTTGTTCAGCATACAGTATATCTTGGCTCAATTCCGTAACTTTTTTAAAGTGCAATCGATCTGCAATAGTTTGAATGGATTCATTCAACACGATACGATGTTGATCCAATATAATGACAGAATCAATCAAATTGTCGAGATCACGGACTTGGTGCGTAGAAATCACAATAACACGATCTTCATTCATTACGGCTGCAAGAACCTTTCTGAACTGTGCTTTGGACGGAATATCCAATCCATTAGTCGGTTCATCCATAATGACTACTTTGGTGTTGGTCGCAAGACCAAAAGAAATCAAGAATTTCTTCTTCTGCCCGTAACTCATATTTCCTAAATTTTGATTCGCAGGAATCTGAAATTCGGTAGAGAGTGTTTGAAAGTAGCTCTCATCAAAATTCGGATAAAAGCAAGAATTTGATTTTAAGTAACTTTTTACCGATACATTAGGTAAATATAAATCCTCTGGTATAAAGCAAATTTCTTGCAATAATGATGGATTTCGTTGTTGTACGTCCTGCCCAAGGATTAAAATATCGCCTGAATTGGGATATACTAATCCGATTATATTCTTCAAAAGCGTCGATTTTCCGGCCCCATTCTTACCGAGAAGTCCATAGATATGTCCTGTGTCCAAATCTAGATTCAAATCTGAAAAGATTGGTTTGTTTTTGGTATAACTGAAATTTAAGTTTTTAATAGCTATCATACTAGTGTACTATTTAAATAATACACTAATATAAAACGAAAAATTTATATTCCAACTATTTTTGAAAATAAATTTTTGTTTTAAGTAATTTGAATACCTTCTATAAACGAAAAGAGAGATTCGAAAATCTCTCTTAAAAACTATTATTCCTTATTCTTTTTCCGCTTGCTCTTCACCAGGGCTTCATGTAGTAAAAATTCAATTTGACCGTTGACACTACGAAATTCATCCTGCGCCCACTTTTCAAGTAGCTTGAATGTATCCTCATCTATCCGCACCACAAAACTTTTTTTCTTCATATCAAATCGCTTTGATGCTCCTATTATTAATACAAGGAACCTGTATTTACAATTGGTTGTGCTGCTTTTTCACCACATAATACCACCATTAGATTACTTACCATGGCTGCTTTGCGCTCATCATCCAATTCCACAATATTCTCAGCGGATAATTTTTTCAACGCCATATCTACCATCCCAACAGCACCGTCAACGATCTTTGCACGCGCTGCTACAATTGCTGCAGCTTGCTGTCTTTGCAACATCGCTCCGGCAATCTCTGCTGCATAAGCCAAGTGGCTAATACGAGCTTCCTGAACGACAATTCCAGCTTTTGATAAGCGCTCTGTCAATTCATTTTCCAAAATGTGATTTACCTCTTCGCCACCATTACGTAAGGTAATTTCAGCCGTATCATCTTCCAAATCATCGTATGCAAAACTCACCGCCAAATGGCGAACCGCAGCTTCGGATTGTGCGCGCACATAATCAAATACGCGTTCTACATCGTACGCAGCTTTATACGTATCACCAATTTTCCAAACGATTACCGCACCGATTTCAATAGGATTACCCATTTTATCATTAACCTTTAACGTTTGTCCTTGTAAGTTTTCCGAACGCAAAGACATTTTTGTCGCTGTATACAATGGATTCACAAAAAACAATCCATTTTCCTTAATTGTGCCTACATAGCTACCAAAGAAATTCAATACACGTGAATGATTCGGATGCACAATCAAAATTCCTTTAAAAATAAAAACTGAGGCTAAAAAAACTAGAATACCGAGGAATATAAATCCTGGTCGATCGTTTAAGACAGATAAATATACAATGTAACCAGACATTAATAACAAGACAATGCCAATTCCGATTGCAGAATATCCTGAGGTAGGCTTAATAACTTTTTCCATAATTTATAAGTGTTAAAAATTTGATATCATTTTGATATCATAAATATATCAAAATAAAATTAATTTTCAAAAAATATTTGAATCTCATTATTTTAAAACATTCTGTATCTTTATTTTTTATAAACCGAATATATGATACTCAACATACTCAAATGGCTAATTGGCAGTTTTATTGTGCTGATAACAATTGTTTCTTTAAGTCTATTATTTACAGGAAATGGTTATATTCTCAAGGCTGTACGTACAGTTTATTTGACAGGACATACATCCGCTTTTTTGGAGGATTATAAATATTTTGAGAACAGAAAGATCGAAAAAGGAACACCTCAACCTTGGCCACAATCCGTAGATTATAATAAAAGAAGTTCTACACCTATATTAGATTCTATTCACCTTGCTAATAAAAGTATAGCATATTTGATTATAAAGAATGACAGTATTTGGTTTGAAAAATATTACGATGGTTTTAATGAAAAATCATTGACGAACTCATTTTCTATGGCCAAAAGCATTACTGCTGCCCTATTAGGCAAAGCCTTAGAGCTAGGCTATATAATTAGTTTGGATGAAAAAGTAAAAACCTATCTACCCGAATTACAAGGCGAATACGCAGATGAATTAACTATCCGTGATTTAGTTTCCATGCGATCGGGATTGCAATGGGATGAAAAATACTATTCCCCTTTTTCAATTACAACTAAAGCATATTTTTACAAAGATATCAGCAAAGCGATGTTGGAATTGCCAATAAAGGACAAACCAAATCAAAAATTTAAATACCAAAGCGGTGACACGCAATTACTAGGAATGGTATTGGAAAAAGCCCTTCCTGTTTCGCTATCAGAATTTTTGTCCGAACATTTTTGGAAGCCAATGGGCGCTGAAAATGATGCAATGTGGCAATTCTCCCCTCAGGATGGTGTTGAAAAAACATATTGTTGTATAGCAAGTAATGCACGCGATTTCGCACGTTTTGGAAAGTTGTATACCCAAAATGGACGTTGGGGTGAAAAGCAACTTCTAGATTCTTCTTACGTGCAAAATTCAATAACGCCAGCAGCTGTGGATTCACAAAATTATGGTTACAGTTGGTGGCTGAATGAATATAAAGGCAAAAAAGTATTCTATATGGATGGTCATTTAGGGCAATTTGTTATTTCTATTCCGGCGGATAATATTTTAATCGTTCGATTAGGTCATTTGCATGATAAGAAGAACAAACAAGATCCTCAAGGGGCTTTCTATCAATATATTGAACAAGCTTATAAAATGATGGGTATTTAATTAAACTATTTTTCGACTTCTATTCTGCGTTGCAATACTAGCTTATAAGTTCCTTTGTTTTTATTAATTACAGAATCATAATTCAATTGAACTTTATCGCCTACATTGTATTTTCCATTTCGCATTTCACTGTATTTGACTTTCTTTTCAAATCCTTCGACATAGAATCCGCGAAGATTTCTTTTACCACTTCGTTTTATCTTGGTAATGGTAAATTCACCTTGCTTGGTGTGTGTCTCATACACATCATTATCACAGGCTACAAAAAGTATGGCTATAATTATTGTTAGAAAGTTTTTTATTGGCATTGCCAAAAATAATAATTATGTCCGATTATCATCAAATAACTTACACACAATTATGACGCTATAGCCTTAATTTATAGCTATATTTGCCCCATGAATCAATATGCCGTATTATTTGATATGGATGGTGTAATCTGCCATACCAATCCGCATCACGCTAAAGCATTCGAAGCTTTTTTTGACAAATACCAAATTCCATACACAGAGCAAGAGTTTGAAGATCATATGTATGGAAAACACAACAGTCACATCATGACTTACTTTTTCAAAAGACCAGTACATGGTGAAGAACTACTTCAATTAGAAAATGAAAAGGAGCAATTGTTTCGCGATATCTATAAAGATAAAGTAGAAACTATACCCCATTACAAAGAATTTTTAGCGGATCTGAAAGCCAACAATTTCAAAACCGCGGTATGCACCTCAGCTCCACGAGCAAATATGGATATGATAATTGATCAATTAGGTATTCGTGAGCAAATGCAATCCTTAATGGCTAGTGAAGATGTGACTTTGCATAAACCACATCCTGAAGTTTATATAAATTCAGCTGCCAGATTAGGTGTTGAGCCAAGTAATTGTGTGGTCTTTGAAGATTCGTTTTCTGGTGTCACTGCAGGATTAAATGCAGGAATGAAAGTAGTAGCTGTATTAAGTTCGCATACGAAAGAACAATTACCGAAATGCGACTATTACATTAATGATTATTCAGAGATCAATGCTGCAAAGGTTCTTGATATACTAAAATCTTAAAATGGAAGAGGCACTGCAATTGATTTCAAGTCCTTATGGTTGGGCGTTGTATTTTACGTGCGCCATGTTGATTGGTATTTCCAAAACGGGAATTCAAAACATTGGAACATTAGCTGTGCCTCTTTTTGCTTTACTTTTCGGGGCAAAATATTCTACAGGAATTGTGCTAATTCTGCTTTGTTTTGCAGATTTGGTGGCTGTAATCTATTATCGAAAAGCATTTCTGTGGCATGAAGTCAAAAAACTTTTACCGCTAGCTTTCTTTGGGCTTTTCGTAGGGTTATTTTTGGGAAATTACATCGACGATAAGACTTTTAAAATCTGTATTGGAATCTGCATAATAGTTGGCGTTTTCATTATGCTTTGGATGGAAAAATCATCTTTAGAAAAACAGAAGCTATTGACTAATAAAAAATGGTATTCGCCGCTATTTGGATTTATATTGGGTTTTTCTACGATGATAGGCAATGCGGCTGGACCTGCCCTTTCTGTTTATATGCTTTCAAAGCGTTTAGATAAAATTGCTTTTGCAGCTACATCTGCATGGTTTATTTTCATTTTAAATTTGAGTAAGATCCCACTTCAAGTATTTGTGTGGCACAATATTACTTGGGCAGGAATTATATTGAATCTTATGGCTCTGCCCTTTATTCTCTTGGGTGGATTTATTGGAATTAAAATTATTAAAGTTTTACCCGAAAAAACCTTCCGACACATAATTATCGCTTTGGTAATCATTGCTTCTATCTTATTGATAATTCTCTAATCAAAAACTTGTTTGTACTTTTGTCGTATGGAATATGCGATTGTGGATATTGAGACGACTGGTTCGTATGCAGCAGGGAATAAAATAACAGAGATAGCAATTGTCATCCACGATGGAACGCATATTTTAGAGAAATTTCAATCCTTAGTAAATCCCAATTCTCCAATTCCCTTTCATATTCAAGCCTTGACTGGCATTACAAATGAAATGGTGGAAGATGCGCCGACGTTTAAAGATATATCATCCACTGTTTATGAATTATTACACAAGCGAATTTTTGTCGCACACAACGTCAATTTCGATTATTCATTTATCGTCGAAGAATTAAAAAATGCTGGCTATTCGTGGCGCACTCCCAAATTGTGTACTGTCCGACTTTCGCGCAAAATAATTCCGAATCAATCTTCCTACAGTTTAGGGAAATTGTGTCAAAATCTTGGCATACGAATTCACGATAGACACCGCGCTATGGGAGACGCGGAAGCAACTGTGACACTTTTTGAAAAACTCGTACGAGAGGACAAGGAGAAGCTGATTGAAAGTACGCTACGAAAAACTAAAGAACACCGCCTGCCAACACATATCAATGAGGAAGATTTCCTTAAACTGCCCGAAACAACTGGCGTATATATCTTTCATAATGCAGTAGGCAAAATTATTTATGTAGGCAAAGCTGTAAATATTCAAAAAAGAGTGTTAAGTCATTTTTCGGGAACAAATGGAACACAAAAAAGACAAGCTTTTATCAATGATATACATCATATTGATTACATCGAAACTGGAACGGAGTTAATGTCTTTGCTCACCGAATGTAAGCTAATCAAGCAGCATTGGCCAACGCACAATCGTGCTTTGAAAAAGTTTGAACCAAAATTTTCATTGATTCAATATACGGATCAGAATGATTACGTACGCCTTATCGTTTCACCTTATGACAAACATGCGAGCGCTGTACAGCACTTCGAGCGTCCTTACGAAGCCAATCAAATGCTTTTGCAACTGATGGAGGAATTCGAACTAGACAATAAATTGTGTTACTTCTACAGCGTACACAGTGAATCTAAACCAAAGTTAGACTATAGCACTCTCCCATCGTCGGTTGAACACAATGAAAAAGTCGAACTAGCTTTAGAAAAAGTTAAAATGGAATCGCAATCTTTTCTAGTGATTGATCAAGGTAGACATTTGGACGAAAAATCCTATATACTCTTCAAAAATAACAATTTACATGCTTTTGGTTATTTTAATGTGGATTTAGACATTAGAGATTATGAAGATGTAATTAATGACGAAGACAAGTGCGTAAGTAACTACTATATGAACTCATTGGTTCTTCAATTCATCGAAAGATATCCAAGTAAGGTAAAAAAACTAGCCAACAAATTACCTTTTGATAATCCAGAATACGAATAAATGTGCTGGATAGAATATGTAGAATACTATACCAGTTTTCTTGCCGCGCTCACCATTGTATAAATAAATAGGCAATAGGCCTAGAATTGCCGCCGATTGCGTGGATATCCTAAACATGTATAATAAGTTTAAAATCCCCACAGTAAGAAATTGCTTCAGTACATTCGTCCGAAACACATAAAAACAAACAACTTGTAGAACCCCCAAATAATAGTAATCAAAATGAAAAAGATTAGCTGCTGTGACCAACGCTACGATAAGCAATATCTTCACATCAGAGGATATTTTGTTTGAATCTATTACCATTACCCCTGATAATCCTCCTAGCAAGGTGAAGAATATATTTGTCGCGAAGTATCAAACCATTGACCGCCAAAGGCTAGATCATAAGGAATCTCTGAAAGTAGAGCAAAAATTAACAAACGAAAAAAATAGTGTTTACTACTTTTAGTATGCGTAAACCCCTCCACTAATAAGAAAGCGTACAAAATAAACGCAAGTCTTCCTACCACCTTCAGTATATATAAATCAGGATAAATTATACGAGCGAAATGATCCAAGAACATTGTAATTAATGCAATCATTTTAAGATGATAAGCATTAAAACGAATTTTAGGATCTAAGACCATTAATTGACTGGTTAAAATTAGAGATATTTACAGCTTTATATTAAATTTAGAAAAAATGTAAATATTTAACTGAATATTAAGTCCAAAACCTTGAAAAAAATAATTATAATCTTCATAGCATTATTAATAATTTCACTATCACTTGGTGTATACATTTGGCGCATCGAACCGCGTTGGGTGGAATGGAATCATTACGTTATGCCTATTAAAAATCTCCCAGAATCATTGGTAGACAAAAAGATAGTGCAGATTTCGGACATACACATTGGTGAAACGGTTGACGAAGAGTATATAATTAAACAATTTAAAAAAATAAGTGATATAAATCCTGATATTTTGGTTTTCACAGGTGATTATATAAGTGCTGTAAATATTAATCAAGCTCCATTTGATCAGTTACAAAAAATTCTTGAATATTCACCAAAAGGAAAGTTAGCAACTGTAGCAATTCTAGGAAATCATGATTACGGAATACTTGCCAGAAATGGTTCCCGGAGCTGATTCCTTAGTTCAGATACTTGTCAATAACGGATTTACTGTTTTACGCAATACAAATTTGAATATAAATGGGCTCAATGTAATTGGTATAGATGATTATTGGGGGACTAATTTTTATCCAGACATTGCAATGGATTTATATAAGCGATAAAAAGCTAATCTTGTTTTGGTGCATAATCCAGATGTATGTGATCTAGATGTTTGGAACGGGTATGATGGTTGGATTTTATCTGGACATACGCACGGCGGCCAAGTACGTCTCCCCTTTTCTAAAGCCAGTATTATTCCTGTTGATAATAAAAATTATGATGAAGGTTTGAAACACCTATCTAACGGAAGAACATTATATATAAACAAAGGTTTAGGGCATTCCATTCGCGTCAGGTGGAATGTAAGACCAGAAATAACAGTATTTACATTAAAAAAGAAAGGGTAGAAAGTTTTAATTTTCTACCCTTTCCTAATTTTTATGAATAACTAGGCAAAATTCATCCAATCTGAATTTTCATGGTATTCAAAAATTGGGCTAGCTGTATTTTTTGATAAATATTGACCTACCAACATTGTGATGTCCGTGACCATATGTTGACGAGTCAACTCAATTAGTTCTGAATTAAATCCATTCATATGCAACACAAATTGGAAACTAATCACACGCGCAATAATACGACCTAAAGTAATTGCGTCACGCTGGTTGACTGCAGAGTCAATTGAGAAGTTTAATATGTTCGCAAAGTAAGGAATGCTATCTTTTGTATTGGTATAAGTCGACAAGAAATTAGCTAAACTTGTTTCTTTTGATTTACGCATTAGCTTTAAAATAGAATCAGCGATCTGTCCATAAAGCATCTCATTGGAACCTTCAAAAATTTGGAAAGGTCTGCTATCAACTACTGCTCTTCCAGCAATATGATCCAAACGATAACCATTTGCACCTGCTAACTGCAAAGCAATTTGAGCTGATTCTTGCATTAAATCAGTAATCAATGCTTTCAATGAATTGGCTTCAACGGCAGCCGTAGCCAAATCTTTATCAATACCACTATTTGAAGTACTATAGTGACACATTCCTGAGCAAATAGTATATGCTGCTTGAATACGTGAAAGTTGAAATTTGACAGCATCCAAATTCGCTAAAGGAGCATTACCAACTATTCTATTTTGGCAGTGTGCCAATGATTCATCCATTAGACGTTTGATAAATCCTAATCCCATACCTGGAAATTGGAGACGACTACGGTGCAACATATCTAACATCAATTTCAAACCTGTACTTTCGGGCTGTAATTTTTGTTCTTCAGGAACAGTAATATCTATTTGATTGACCCCATAAGGAATCGCATACAATCCTAAATTATTATAACGTTCCACCATTGGAATGTGCTGCGCAGGATTTTTATCATCTGTTACGAAGAAATCTATATCCCGTGCTAAATCACCGTTATCATTTGCTTTACGTGCGGTCACTAACCAAAAATCAGCTGCACCACTTAAGCCCTGCCAATGTTTTTCGCCATTAATTTTATACCCCCCATCAATTTCTTGAAAGGAAGTTTTCATATTTAGCGCATCACTTCCATAAGCTTTTTCGGTAATCATCAAACCACCCATTGCTTTCTCTTCCAAGAATTTTTTGAAAATACGCTCTTGAACATTGTAGTTACCGTATTTAGCTAATGGCTCTAGAAATAACGCGATGTTTATACCAAAGATCAAAGACAATGACAATGACTCGTATGAAGCTGCAGCAAGTACTCCCAAACATTCTTTTACATTTACTCCTCGACCACCATGTAGCTCCGGTATAGCTACCGCCAATGGATTTTTAGACATAATCTTTGCTCTAAATTCTGGCGGTAAATCGCGACTTAGACTTATTTTATTGAAATCATATTCGTTTCTAAATAGTTCGCGTAAATGTTTTGAAAAGTCAGCAATGTATGTCTTAAAATCTGCTTGCTCAACTAATTGACTCATATCTTTTGTAATTTAATTCTTTTATGTTCAGTGTGTTTTTCATAGTGCAAATAGTGCAACTGCACTTACATTCGTAAAATTAACCGATAAGAGAGGTACTAACTATTAAAAACAGAACAAATAACAGGACAAATCGTGCATTAACAGTTTTTTACATTGTCCTATTCCGGTATTCCTTAGGAGTAATACCTACAAGTTTTTTAAATAATCGAGTAAAATAAGAAGGGTCTTCAAATTCCAATTCATACGCTATTGTTGCTATAGGTTTATTCGTTTCGACCAAAAGCAACTGGCTATGCATAATAGCCACTTCCAATATGACTTGCTTAGCAGACTTATTAAAAACTCCTGAAACACAACGATTGAGGTAATTGGTAGACACGGATAATTTATCTGCGTAATATGTAACAGACTTTTCTTTAAAAAAATCCAAGTAAACCAATTGTTTAAAAGCTATTGCAATTTCTTGATTACGCTGAAGAGTGGTATTCGCATCCGAAAGTTTGATAATCTTTAATAGGATGGTTTTAAAAATACTTTCGTAATAGGACTGATACGGATTTTGATCGTAAATTTCTTTATACAACAATTGCAACATAGCGTCCAAATCTCTACTTTCTTCAAGATTCAAATTGAGCAATGGAGCAATATTAAAAATATTCAAGGTCTCTTGATCCCGCAAAATCGAAGTCATAGCCTGCTCTTTGATCAGCACACAATGTCCCTCTGCATTCTTGTCTACATCGCTAATAGCAGAAATATGTCCATAGTTAGCTAT
The DNA here is from genome assembly GCF_009829085.1 of Sphingobacterium bovisgrunnientis. Taxonomy (GTDB): domain Bacteria; phylum Bacteroidota; class Bacteroidia; order Sphingobacteriales; family Sphingobacteriaceae; genus Sphingobacterium; species Sphingobacterium bovisgrunnientis. The sequence goes on along the minus strand of NZ_WUQY01000042.1, from coordinate 7,485 downwards.
TATTACGGCTGGGGCTTTTACTAAAAACTGTGTGGATTCGATCTGGTGTTGAAAAGATCCTTTTGTAAGATGTATTAATAAATTATAACCGAAAAATATCGGTGGAATTGGCGTTCTTAAATAGGGAGCAATATCCTTTAAAGCGAATATTTTGATTGGAGTTTGGATATACTTCAGATGCTGTAAGCTCCCTTCCATAAACTTGGAAACAAACTCATCTGCATATATCTTGTTCTTTTTCATCCTATGAAACCGTTAAAACGTCTTCTAAACTAATGTATATTTAATAGTTTGCAAAATTAATCGCTTATAAACTATACAAATTTAACCGCTATCACACTGTAATAAATTACATTGCAGGTACTTTACACGTATACATATTAATGAATAAAACTGTATCTTTGCCCCCATGATTAATGTATCCAATCTATCTCTTCGTTTTGGCAAACGTGTGCTATTCGAAGATGTTAATTTAAAATTTACTTCTGGAAATTGTTACGGTATTATTGGTGCTAATGGTGCTGGTAAATCTACCTTTTTAAAAATTATATCGGGTGAAATTGACCCTAGTACAGGTTCTGTAGCATTCACACCAGGTGAGCGCATGTCTGTATTGAAGCAAAATCACTATGAATTTGATGAATTCAGTGTGCTTGAGACCGTGATGATCGGAAATCAAGAACTGTACAAAATCATGAAAGAAAAAGATGAAATCTATATGAAAGAAGATTTCACTGACGCTGATGGTGAACGTGCAGGTGAATTAGAAAGCTTATTTGCTGAAATGGATGGTTGGAATGCGGAAAGTAATGCCGCTACCCTATTGAGCAACTTAGGTATCAAAGAAGACCAACACTACAAACAATTAAAAGAATTAGATGGTAACGAGAAAGTACGTGTGTTATTAGCACAAGCGCTTTTTGGTAAACCAGATATTTTGATTTTGGATGAGCCTACCAACGATTTGGATATCAATACCATTGCTTGGTTAGAAGATTTCTTAGCGTCTTATGAAGCTATCGTATTGGTCGTATCCCATGACCGTCACTTCTTAGACCATGTATGTACGCACATCGTGGACATCGATTTCAGTAAGATGACTATTTATTCCGGTAACTATACATTCTGGTATGAATCATCGCAGTTGGCATTGAAACAACGTACTGACCAAAACAAGAAAATGGAAGATAAAGTAAAAGAGTTACAAGAATTTATTCGTCGTTTCTCTGCAAATGCTTCCAAATCAAAACAAGCGACTTCACGTAAGAAAGCCTTAGATAAAATCAATCTTGATGAGATCAAGCCTTCGAATCGTAAGTATCCTGCTATCATGTTTAACACGTATGATAGAGAGCCTGGAGATCAAATCTTAAATGTTGAAGGTCTGAGTAAAACAGTGAATGGTGAAGTATTCTTCAAGGACATCACATTCATGATGAATAAAGGCGATAAAATTGCTGTATTGAGTCAAAATAATTTGGTTACTACGGCTTTCTACGAAATCCTTACTGGACGTGACAAAGATTATACAGGTGAATTCAAATGGGGTGTAACCATCACTCCTACGGATATGCCAATGGATAATTCGTCTTACTTTGATGGTAATAACGAAAACCTAGTAGATTGGTTACGTAACTATACTACAAAACCTGATGCTGATGAGCAATTTATCCGTGGTTTCTTAGGTAAGATGTTGTTCTCTGGTGAAGAAGTGATGAAAAAAGTTTCTGTATTATCAGGAGGTGAAAAAATGCGCTGTATGTTCTCCAAAATGATGTTGCAAGGTGCTAACTTCTTAATCTTCGACGAACCAACCAACCACTTGGATTTGGAATCAATCACAGCATTGAATAATGGCATGAAAGATTTCAAAGGCTCGATGTTGTTCACTTCTCGTGACCACGAGTTAACTGAAACTGTTGCGAATCGTATCATCGAATTAACACCAAACGGTATCATTGATAAGTTGATGACTTACGACGAATACATCAATTCGGATGTTGTAAAAGCGCAACGCGAAGAAATGTACAAGGTAAAGAAATAAGACATACATTAGTATATATTTGAATCCCCAATTAGCTTAGCTAGTTGGGGATTTTTTTGTAAATAATATTATATTAGTGATACACCAAATTATATATTGCGAATACATAAGTGTATTTTCAAATGCGCCAGGTTTTTCAGTAAATGTGTTTATAATATGGCTAAATGCTATAGGGAAAAACAACAAAGGGATAAAATATTTTATTCTCTTTGAAATTCTTAATAAGATAGCACAAATAAAAATAACAATATGTGGAATTGAAAATACTAAATGAACAAATATCCTAAAATCATAACTAACTAAATGGAATAACAAACATACATTAACTAGTAAAAGGAGAAATAATAAATTGGATGCCCAAAAATATTCTTTACCAAGTTCTAATTTAATTTTTTGATTAGCATTTTGCTTTCTTGCTATACTTTCCAATTCAATTTCTGATAATCTATATCCTCGATCCTCCAAAATATGAACAGCACACTCAACAGCTTCCGATTCAAATTTTTCAGGCTCATTGATATATACTTCTAATTCCATGTTTGTCTTATTGACAAGTTTAGATTTATCGAAATGCTTCATTTAGTTTAAATATACTAAAAGGCAATATAAAATTTCTTTTTTTAGATTCTTCCTACCGTCAGAATAATAATGAGGTATGTCATCGCGATGTAGCAAGAAGAAGAAATCTAATCAGAAGATAAAAAGCAAAATCCTTACAAACACTTAAAATGTCGCGTAATAATATTTTGACAACAAGTAGGTGGAGGCAGTAACCAACACAGTCAAAATTTTTCAGCGACACGATTTAGCTTCGCTGAGCTCGGCTGTCAGCCTTCCTTTGCATCCTTTTGACAAGACAAAAGGAAAAGACATTCGCGGCTCTTGCGAGAAATTACTCCTTCACACCTACAAAACTCGCAAAACACAAATTCTTATGCAGCACATCCACCTTCGAGAAACCGACCTTGCGCAATAAATCCAGTTGGTACATCAAGCTTCGTGGAGAATCTTCTTTGTCAATGTAATCAAAAACATGATCGCGATAAGCTTCATCTTTCAATGAAACTAAGTAGTCACCATAACGAACCTTGTAAATAAATTCTTGCAATAAGTCAGAATCTTGCTTTATTAAATCGAATATCCATATACTTCCACCCTTCCTCAATTTTCGATACAGCATTGCAAAGGTATTTTCCCAATCCGCATCATCACGAAGGTGATGTAATGTAGCTGTTGCAATAATAACATCAAAAGATTCATCTGCAACATTAATATTCCTAAAATCTCCTTTTATCATTTTACAAGAACCTCCGAAATTTACAGCATCTACCCTTTCCTTAGCTTTATCAAGCATTGGCTGACTTAAATCTGATAACGTGATATGTAAAGGCGACTTCCGTTGCAAAAGACTAATATCATAATTACCAGCACCACAACCAATATCTAATACATGTTGTACATTGGGATTGCTTCGAACAACACCCTCTGTGATAAGTTCCATGTTGAATTTGGCATCCAAAGTGGTCAACTGCCCAGTCTCCAAGTTCGAAAAACGTGTCACATCATTATCAAAACGTTCTTCTATTTCCTTAAGGGTTGCTTTATGGTTCATGAATTATCAGATTTATTACAAGATAATAAATAATATTGGCTTACTTTTTATTGTTCTTAATTAAGAACTTTTCAAGAGTTTAAATGTTTATGATAAAGAGTATTACTATAAATTTAATATCTTAGCCTACAAAACTTAACATTTAATATGAACAAACTTTTTTATACTGCAATATTTGCATCTACTATTATTGCGTCATCTTGTACCAACAAGAATAATACAAAAGGAGAAGAAACGACACAGCAGACAGACACGCTTCCTCCAGTAGAAACCGGAAAAGCAAACACAAATTACAAGCCTGCCTTCGAAGGGCAGACACGTATAGCTGGGGTAAAAACGACTACACCTTATGAAAGTAGAGTAATTACCAATAAATTGAAATCCCCTTGGGGTATTGCAGTTCTTCCTGACGGTAGATTTTTGATTACCGAAAAAGAAGGTGTATTGCGTCTAGTGACGAATGATGGCACGTTGAGCGAAGCCATTAATGGGTTACCAAAGGTAGACAATGACGGTCAAGGTGGTTTGTTAGGTATCACATTAGATCCAGAATATGCGAGTAACAAAACAATTTATTGGGCGTACACGGAACCCGTATCTGGCGGAAATCATACAGCTGTGGCTAAAGGTCGCTTGGGAAATGACGAGAAATCGGTAGTAGACGTGACCGTAATTTATCGTACGACACCAACGTATAAGGGCAAGCTACACTACGGCGGTCGTTTAATATTTGACAAAACAGGGCATTTGATTGTGACAAGTGGTGAGCGTTCTGATTTACCTACGAGAGCATTAGCACAAGATTTAAAATCTACCTTAGGGAAATTGATTCGCATCACGAAAGATGGTAAACCAGCAAGTGACAATCCGTTTGCGGGCAAGGCAGATGCTTTACCAGAAATCTACTCATACGGACACCGTAATCCGCAAGGTATCGCATTTCATCCAGAGACTGGAGATCTATGGGAATCGGAGTTTGGACCACGCGGTGGTGACGAATTGAATCGTGTGGAGGCGGGTAAAAATTACGGCTGGCCAACAATTACTTATGGCATTGAATACGGTGGTGAAGAAATTGGCAATCCACCAATACAGGCTATAGAAGGTATGGAACAGCCCGTTTATTATTGGGATCCAGTTTTATCTCCTGCAGGAATGACGTTTTATACGGGTGATGCTATTCCAGAATGGAAAAACAATCTTTTCATCGGAGGGTTAAGCAGTACACACATTGCACGAATTGTCATCAAAGACAATAAAGTAGTGGGTGAAGAGCGTCTATTAGCTAAAGAAGGTGAAAGATTCCGTGATGTAGTTCAAGGCATTAATGGTGAGTTATTAGCTGTCACTGATGGCGGAAAATTATACAGCATTGGCAAAAAATAAGCATCATTTAGCGTAAAATATTCTTTACAATACAAAGCAAAGTCTTCTAATCACAAGAATTAAAGGGCTTTTCTTGTTTTTCGGAAATTGGGAATAAACAAATGACTTTTTATCTGTTCTCTTTTTAATAAATTTGGACAACAAAAATTAATTTATGAAAAACCTAATACTCACAACTAGTGTAGCAACTACACTCCTATTATCTTCATCATCAATACCTCAGCATACTACATTTATTCTCTTGCCTTTAGTACAAAAAGACACAATTGCTCCTGTTGAAAAGAATAAAGCGAATACAAATTATAAACCAGCATTCGCAGGACAAACTAGAATCGGTGGTGTAAAAACAAAAACTGCCTATGACTTCAAGGTCATGACGAATAAATTGAAATCTCCATGGGGAATTGCTGTATTGTCAGAAGGCAAATTATTAATAACCGAAAAGGAAGGTAATATGAGAATCGTCAATGCTGCTGGAAATATCAGTGAAACGATCGCAGGACTACCAAAAGTAGATGCACGCGCTCAAGGCGGTTTATTAGGTTTAGTTTTGGATCCACAATTCTCAACGAATAGAACTGTATATTGGGCATTTACGGAAGCCGGTACTAACGGAAACCATACTGCCGTAGCTAAAGGTACCCTCTCTAAAGATGAAAAATCAATGCAAAATGCTAAAGTCATATACCGTTCTACTCATACCCATCGCGGTGCATTACATTATGGTGGACGTTTGGTTTTTGATAAGTCAGGTAATTTATTAGTAACTATTGGCGAGCGTTCGGATCAATCGACAAGGGTATTGGCTCAAGACCTAAAAAGTTCTTTAGGAAAGATAATCCGTATAACGAAAGATGGTAAGCCAGCTGCAAATAATCCTTTTGCAAACAACAAAAACGCCTTGCCTGAAATCTATTCATACGGACACCGTAATCCTCAAGGAATTGCTTTTCACCCTAGCAATGGCACACTATGGGCAGCAGAATTTGGCCCACGTGGTGGTGACGAGTTAAATCTTATTAGACCTGCTAAAAATTACGGTTGGCCAGTGATAACATACGGCATCGAGTATTCAGGTAAGCAGATTGGTGAGCCAACAATACAAGCAAAAAAAGGAATGGAACAACCAATATACTATTGGGATCCCGTTTTGTCCCCTTCAGGCATGACTTTTTATTCGGGAAAAGGTATTCCAGAATGGAAAAACAATTTATTTATTGCAGGATTGAGCAGCACTCACATATCTCGTCTGGTGATTAGTAACAATAAGGTTGTCGGCGAAGAAAGGCTTCTATCTCGTGAAGCAGAACGTTTCCGTGATGTGGTAGAGGGTAAAAATGGCGAATTGTATACCGTTACAGATGCAGGTAAACTTTATATTATCCAGAAGAAGTAGTGCATATTACTTCTTCTGTTTTTTGTATTCTTATAGTTCTGTAGGATAATAAAGCTTGCCTAGTTCATTCAATTCGTCAAGTTTGATTTTGTCTTCGAATATCCCAAAAACGGATGAACCAGAACCAGACATAGCGGCATACAATGCGCCTTTTTCATAGAGTTTGTTTTTTATATCTTGAATCAAAGGATATTTTTCAAAAATTCCTAATTCGAAATCATTCGTAATATAGTATTTCCATTCTTGTATAGGTAATTTAATAGCTCTACGCAAATCTACTTTTGGTACTTGAGGCGTAATATTGCTATACGCTTCAGCTGTAGAAATATGAATTTCAGGTTTAATAATCACAATGTAATACGCAGATAAGTCAACCTCTACTTCGCTAAATTCTGTACCTATTCCTTCTGCAAATACAGGTTTGTTTGAAATAAAAAAAGAACAATCAGCTCCTAATTTACTGGCATACTGTTGCAATTGTTCTTCGTTTAATCCTAACTTATTAAGATCATTGATTGCTTTTAACACATAGGCAGCATCAGAAGACCCACCTCCTAAGCCTGCCCCTACAGGAATATTCTTGAGTAGTTTAATAGAAATTGGTTGGATTGCTGGAAAATCTTTTTTTAAAATTTGATAAGCCTTCGTGCATAAGTTAACCCCATCCTCTGGAATATCTATACCAAAAGCTTCAAAAGAATATGTATCAGCTTCACCAAATTCCAATACATCATACATCTTTACTGGATAAAATATTGTTTCAATGTTGTGATAACCATCTGGACGTTTTTCGGTGATAGATAATCCTAAATTTATTTTTGCGTTTGCGAACGAAATCATAGTACAAAATAACGAAATAATGCCAAAGGTAGAAAAGATTTCAATGTGGTTTTATTTAGCAAAACAGCAAAATCAAATTAATTAGGCTCATTTTCAAGGTGTAAAGATACAAGCGCAAAATAAGTTTTGTAGATCTAGTTAGAATTTCTACTTTTGTGGCGGAGAGCTGGCAGAGTGGTCGAATGCGGCGGTCTTGAAAACCGTTAA
>NZ_WUQY01000041.1 GCF_009829085.1 Sphingobacterium bovisgrunnientis | reverse complement strand
TTAAGCCCGCCCGAGCCGATGGTATTGCCGTAACAGGTGGGAGAGTAGGTCGGTGCCTTTTTTTATACAAAGCCTTAGTACATTATGTACTAAGGCTTTTTTGCGTATATAGAGTTTTGAAGATTGAATGAGTAAATCATTATTTCAGTATAAGATTTATACGTACATTTTGTTTCTACTCTAAGTCTATTATAGCATCTATTATATTCATAACTACTCAGCTTGAATTTAGTTGTATAAAACAACTATTCTTTTGCAAATTGCATTTCTCCTATTCGTATTAAAAAAATCAATCTTTCTATTCTATTTAACGTGATGTATTAATAAAATTCAGTTATTTTCTTTTTAATATATAAAATTAATTTAAAAAACAGTTTAATTTATTAAATTATTCTTCTGTTAAAAACATAATATATGTAAATATTCAATATTACTGTATTAATTACTGAATTTAATGTTACTTAAGTGTTATTTTATGTAAAAAAATTCAGTTTGCGTAATCGGTTGCGTAAAATTGCGCAACCGATTTCGTTACTAAAACGGCCTTTTCTACCCCTGTAAATACTTTTTAAATACATAAAATAGATATATACTTGTTTAGTTATCTACCTATTTCGAAGAAATTGCGATAACATTTAACCATTACATAATCCTAAAAAACATTTTATGTTGAGAAAATTTATTGTATTTGCATCTATACTTTTATGTAATGAAGCTGTACAAGCAAATCCAGCTTTTTCAAGTAGTAGGGTTACTAATTTTCGATTCGTATTGCAGAGCGATACTATTGAAGAGAACGACCTCACAGAAGAGGAGTTAGTGAATTTTCGGAATCTCCGTAAGTCTATTAGCTCTGTCGACACTATTGATCTGAAGAAGGTAAAAATTAAGCCATTCACCAATTTGGCTGACTTTGTCAAAGGCGAAATAGGGGGAGTGTATGTTCAACAACCTTCTGCCGAATCAGGATCTTACCAAAACTTGATCATTCGCGGAGCAGGTACACCTTTATTTAACAATTCTGATTTGAATAACGTACGCGCAACAGTCTTTGTGAATGGCGTACCTATGGCAACATCTCACAATTTTGCTTATGAAACGCAATTGTACAAATTTAACAGAATTGGTCCTGAAACTGATTTTTTTAACTTTGTAGACATCAGTGCTATTGAAAGTATTGAAATCGTTAAAGATCCTGCTCGACTAGCATTATTGGGTCCACTTGCTTCAAATGGAGCTATTTTGATAACTACATTTGGAGGTAAATCTGGTATACGTGAGATATCAGTTAATAGTTATTTTGGCTTAAACCAAAAGCCATCAATTACACCTGTCAATGGACAATATGAGAATTATTTCAGACAGCCATTTTATGCACTTTACAATAATACCATAGAAGCTAGACAAGTATATCCAGGATATCTTGCTGATTCAACAAATATGAATTACTATGGTGCATCTAAGTGGAAGGACGAATATTATAGAAACTCATCTATGTATTCATTAGATTTCAGTTTACGTGGTGGATCCGATCGTGCGAATTTTGGTTTCTTAGGAGGTCATACAAAGAACGCGACTACCGCAGACAATAATTACTTTAATAGGTATAATGCCTTATTAAATATTAATATGTTGCCATTTCAATGGTTTACTGTATCGGCATTTTTAAACGCTACACGTACGGATCGCAATAGAAATACAAGCTTACGTAGCAGATATGGTGAGATTGGCTATTTACCGGATTTATCTACTCCATTGTCTCCAAATGCAGATCAGTATAGAAATTACATGTCATTAAATGATCGTAGCGTAAACGATAATATCACAAATAGTATACAAGGAAATATTTCAATATCATTAGATATCCTATCTAACTTGAATTATACTACAGCGTTTGCAGTGGATTATACAGAAGGTATTCGTGATATATTTTATCCTTCTGAATTGATGGAAACGACGAACTATATTTCTAATTATTATGGTTACTCGCAGCGATATACTTTTACGAACAATCTAAAGTATAAGCTTACTATTGATGATAAGAATGCTTTGTCTTTTATTGGAGGTATCCAATATTTAGATGATCTTAATAGATTTACATACGCTAAAGCTTTCGATGGTCCAAATGATTTCATCAAACTTAACGTAGTAGACGGTGACCCAAATAAGGCAGAATACTTAAGTCCTATAGGTGGTTTAAAAGTTCATAGATGGTATAATTCAGAACTGAATCGCCTGTTTTCAGCGTATGGCAAGATTGGTTACCAATACGATAAGATTTTAGATTTTGATGCTGTAGTGCGTTGGGATGCATCGTCAACGATTCAACCAGATTCAAGATGGTTGTTTACACCGTCTGCAAGTGTAAAGTGGAACCTGAATGAACAATTTGGTTTTGAGGATCAATTCTCAATTAAATTAGCGGCAGGTCGTGTAGGTCGCATCAATTCAGATAGCCGTTATGCTGTAGGACCTCAATATTATTCTAATCTCAATTGGGCTGGTGAATCAAATATTCTTTCATTCTATGGCAATTCTGCTTTATCAAGACCATATAACAGAGGTTGGGTTGGCTATGATTTAGGCTGGTCTTATGTGGATCAGGTTGATTTGAATATTTTAAAATCTTTCTTTAATAATAGACTTACGGCCAATTTATCAGTATATCAAAAGGATACAAAAAACCAGATTGTATTGATTCCTGTGCCAGAAGAATATGGATATGTTGGACAATTTAAAAATGGTTTATCTATTCGTAACCAGGGGATTGATCTAGGGATTTCGGCAGATATTGTTAAAAAGCCTGAGTCATTTAGCTGGTTTTCTTCCTTAAATATCAATTTGAACAAAAACGAAGTTGCAGCTCTTCCAGATAATTTGTCCGAACTCGTAGTTGGAGATCGATTATTGCGCGTAGGTCATTCGGCAGATGCATTTTGGGTGTATGAAAATACAGGCATTTATGCAGATGCAGCCGATGTACCTACCTCTTCAGGTACCACGTTTAATTTTGATGGTATTCCATTCCAATATGGTGACCCAAAATGGGTAGATCAAAATAACGATTTTCAAATCACATCTGCGGATAAAGTATTAAAAGGTAATTCACTCCCGAAAATTTTTGGTGGATTTAATAATAAATTCACTTACAAAAATTTGGACTTAGGAATAGACTTGTATTTTGCTTTAGGGCATAAGGCTATGAATGAGCGTGCCGCAACAAAGTATAATTTTATTAATAATGAATCCAATAATAGTATAGCCTCTATTCGTGAGATATTTCATTGGCAACAAGATGTAGATATCAGCAAATATCCATTGTATAATGTCTGGAGTAGTATAGATCCATATCGCGTAGATCAGGATTTATTTTTAGAAAACGCTTCTTTCTTAAAAATCCGTGGCATCTCATTGGGGTACGATTTGACCAAAGCGTCATTTTTAAGTAATGTAAAAACGCTTCGTCGTACATACATATATGCTACCGTGAACAACTTATATACTTTCACAAATTTCTCTGGAAGAGACCCTGAACTTGTGAATTTTAATGGATACTACGATGGATATGGATTGCCATTGACACCAACATATTCACTTGGTTTTAAATTGGATCTATAATCTATACTAGCCAATAATTATGATGAAGAAGATATCAAACTTATTAAAATTGCTCATTGGAGCTGTTTTTATACAAAGTGCTACACTTTCGTGTACAGATAAATTAAATGAACCTAGTGGAGAAGTGGCTTCAGAAACATTGCAGTGGACTAGTATTTCGGATACGAAATCTGCATTGTTAGGAACTTACAGTTTACTTCGTGCTGCTATGGTTGAAAATAATTCACACTGGATGTATGGTGAATTACGTCATGGTGATTTTACATCTTACAGCAGATCGGATTTAGGTGCTATTAACACAAATAACCTTAAAGCTTCTTATCCATTGATTAAAGATTTGACCAATTGGAGAAGATTTTATGCAGTAATCAATGCTGCAGCGATATTAATCGAAAGAGCACCTGAAGTTCGTTTAAAAGATTCTCGCTATACAGAACAGAATCTAAAAATGGATATCGCGCAAGCTCGGGCAATTCGTGCTTTTGCATATTTCTACATGGTTAGAATCTGGGGTGATGTTCCCTTGATTACGAAATCTTTTGATGATGGTTCTTTTGAACACAGACCTAAGACCGATAGTCAATCTGTTTTGAATTTTGCAGAAACTGAATTGTTAAGTGCTGTTGTAGACCTACCTTATTTTTACGGCAGTTCATTGGTAAGTTATTATGGCGAGACTAACGGCTATTGGAGAAAAGTGTTGTTCAATAAATTGACAGGTTATGCGGTTCTTTCTCATATCGCTGCATGGCAAGGAAAATACATCAATGTAGATACCTATACGCAATTTATAATGAACAATTATAGTTCATTAGGTCTTGATTATATCTCTAGCATTGGGAATTTATCGGGACTAAATGGTGTGTTTTCAAACAACTACAATTTAGGACAACTCTTATCTGTTCCAGCTCCTTATATCTATGGTGAAGCTTCAGCTACAGGTCATATCGAGGAATTGACATTAGCAGATCCTTTAATATCAAAGCAACGTCCTGATATATATGTACCAAAGGATTCTATAGTTCGAATTTTTAATGACATCAATGATACTCGTTTTGGTATTGATACAATATCTGGACTTACCAGAACCAATTATTTCACAAACTATAGTGGTGAAATTCCAATTTTCAGCAAGATTAAAATTATTAGAGATGGTGTTAACGATGGCTCTTATGGGGTTTTCGGTTCGAACTTAATATTCACCCGCTTGGAAGAAATAACACTTTTGCGCGCAGAAGCTTTGGCTGTATTAGGTTCTAGAGATGAGGCTATTACATTGTTGAATAGAGTGAAAATAAATAGAGGCGTAAGAACATACTCAGTGATTACGACCACACCATTGATTGAGGAAATATTCAACGAACGTAGACGTGAATTAATGGGTGAAGGGTGGAGATGGTACGATCAAATTCGCTTAAATAGGCTACGTCCAATAAATCGCGAATTGGTACAATTGATCGAACAAGGAGGCATATATTGGCCTATATCATCAGATGTATTGAGTAAAAATAAATCGTTGGTACAGAATGAGTATTGGAAATAAACCTGTCATCCATATGAAAAATTTATATAAAATAATATTACCGTTGCTGTTGTTAGTAAATATCGGCTGTGAAAAAGGCGATGAACATTACTACAACTATAATACAGAAGCTCCTGTGTATGACGGAACCATCTATGAGTATTTGCAGTCGCAAGCAGGAGTCTATGATTCCTTGCTATTAGTATTGGACAGATTACCTGACCTAAGAGCAAAGTTGAGGAATTCAGATTCTTCATATACTTTATTCGCAGTGACGAATCGCAGCTTTGATATTGCTTTAGAAGCATTAAATACCACAAGATCTCTTACAGGCAGACCTAATTTGTACTTGGAAGATGTAGGACTAGTTGATTTGGATTCTATGACGAATAGGTATGTAATCATGGAAGAGTTCGATACTGAGCAATTGAGCCCTTTTATTGATGGACAGCTGGTGACGAGTACAAAGAATAATTATAAAATGCATATCCAATATCGCGTACTTGATGCATCTGGTTTTGTCGGGGGAGGACAACAGCAGCTGATCTTTAGTGATACTAATAATTCAATTTTCCAAAGGTATTGGCAACGTGTGAACACTTCAGTAGTAAATGTACGTACCAAAAATGGAATTGTACATATCCTATCAGCGGGTCATGATTTTGGCTTCAGCAAGTTTACCAGTAAATATTCCACACAGTAACTAAATTATGAATATCGTGATTAAGCATAAATTCATTATACCATTATTACTTGGGGCACTTTCATTTTCCGCATGTAAATCATTTATTCCCGAAAGTATAGATGCTTTGGGAGACGATGTAAATTACATGGTAAAAGAATATACCCCAACATTGGGTCGTAAGACTATCTATGAAAACGCGGCAAATGTCAGCAACACATCAAGTTTACCGTTGACTTTCAAACTCGTAAATGTGCGAAGTGTAGATGGGGCACCAGCGACAGAGTTAACAGATAAATTCCCAGTAAAAGTTTGGAAAGAAAATTATACGGGAGAAGAAACATCGATTGCTGAAATAGAATCAAAAAGAGAAATTGAATACCATTCAATTTTTGAAGTCAGCGAAAAATCAGGAAACATTTTGTTTTGGGATTATGGTAATTCAAATTGGATCAAAACGCAACCCGATTCATGTTACATTTTTGATGTGGAAATATCCAATTCAGGCGGACGTAAGTACGCACGTAATTTGAGATTAAAGCCATTCAAAGAAAGACCATATCAACCTTCTCAATATAATGTAGAGACTGGCTTAGCAACTAGAGCTGCTTTATCTCCAAGTTATATTTATAATCTAGAAGGTGAAAAAACAGGAGATTTTATTTTCGATGTCGAAGTATATGTCTTCAAAGATATTGAAAACACAGCACCAGGTGGGACATTAACTATCAGTGTGTTGGATTCTATGAACAACTCAATTGACATTAAAAAATTCAAGGATACGAATTGGAAAGAGATGATTCATGGATTCAATCATCGTTTTGAAGGGCATAAGGCTGTATATGATGTAGCATACCCTATTCCATTAGTTCAATATCCTACTAAATATACTACGACAGATGGTAATCTTGCTCGTATCAATTTAAGATATAATAGGTTGGGATTTGGTGGATTTTTATCGCAAAGCCAGTTAGGATTTGACTTTGCAATCTATGAAGAAGGACACTGGGAAATACAATTTCGCTTTCGAGGAGAAACCCCAAAATTTGATAACGACTAGCCTAATTTGAACCGTATGAAAAGATTTAAATTAATATTATTTATGATAAACTTCCTGGTGATGACAGCTTTTTCACAAGAGGTGTCGATTACTGGAGAGGTTCGAAGTTCTTCCGGGGGTACATTACAAGGGGTAACCATTAGTAATAATGCAACAAAAAAAGTATTAGGTTCGACTAATGCTCAAGGACAATTTAGCTTAAAAGCTAATACAGGCGATAAATTATTATTTAGAGTAATTGGCCATGATAATAATGTAGTAGAAATAGTAGCAGGCAAGACGAGATATACTTTGACATTAAGAGAAACTTCAACTGAAATCGAAGAGACTGTTGTCGTAGGATATCAAGCACGTAAACGAGAAACATTAACTGGATCTGCTGTAACCATTTCAGGTAAAGAGATTCAAGATGTACCTGTGGCAAACTTCACGGATTTATTGCAAGGTAAAGTACCAGGGATGAATGTGCAGTTGAACAATGGTACACCAGGTATGCGTGGAAGTGTTGCTATTCGTGGTATTTCGACATTGAATGTTCAAGGTACTGGTGATAATGCATTTTTGACTCCGACATCTCCATTATATGTTATCGATGGTGTACCTATCGATGAGGGAACAAACTACGAGTATGGTTTCCAAACAGCAGGCCCTGGCATTAGTCCAATTGCGATGATTCCTGTAGAGGACATTGAAGATGTGACTATCCTTAAAGATGCCCAAGCTACAGCACTTTATGGTTCAAAAGGAGCATATGGTGTAATATTAGTAAGTACTAAAAGAGGTAAATCAAAAATTCCAATCGTACAGTATGTTGGACAAGCCTTTGTGAATACCCCTCCGAATTTGCGCCAAGTATTGGGTGGAGTGTATGAACGCAGATCACGTATCAATCAGATTTTGCAAAATGATACTACTTTGAATGCGGCATTGGATTTAATAAATCGTACACCTTTGTTAGCCGATTCCTTGAATCCATTCTTTAATAACTCTACAAACTGGCAATCGTATTTTTATCGTACGACGATGAATACATCGCATTCAGTTAATATCTCAGGTGGTGATCAAACTTTTAATTACAAGATTGCTCCAGGTTATTATGGTGAACGTGGTATCGTAGAGAATACAGGATTTACGCGTTATTCGATTCCAATGAATATGCAATACAGACCAAGTGATCGCTTCAGAATGTTTGTGAACTTGAGTCCATCTCTTGCAAAAAATAGTACAGGTAGTGGTAATGCTTTTCGACAAACGGGAGTAGCAAATTCGGCGAACACGTCGTCTTTAGCTCCAGCTCCGTCATTGTTTTCGGGAAGTGTAGATGCATTGTCAGCTTTGAGTATGAAGAATGACAATAAAACAGCTAACCTAAACTCTCAAGTTGAAATGGAATACTCACCTTTCGATGGATTGCGATTTTCGACAACGATGAGTTATAACTTTAAAGTGGCTAACCAAGACCGTTTCTTACCTGAAGCTTTAAATTCAAATGCTTCCGAAGTGTATTCGTATAATGATCGCTTGAATACCTTATATAACAGAAACATGATTTCTTATACCAAAGAATTGGCTGAGAAGCATATCTTAAGTGCATATGTCTTCAATGAATCTGAGGTAAGTAACTATCAAGCAGATGTGATGCAATTGACAGGAACGCCAAATGATCAGTTCACATCGGGATTAGGTTATTCATCCATTTATGCTCTAGGAGGAACTTTAAAAGGACTTTACGAACGTAAAACATTAGGTTACGCAGGTAACTTCACTTACAATTACGATGCAAAATACATTCTAGAATTCTCATACCGTTTGGATGGTACTTCTACTACAGGTTCAGCTAATCCTTGGTCTAATTTACCTTCAATTGGTGCGCGTTGGAACTTTAAGAACGAGTCATTCATGGAGAATTGGGAATCTCTTGACTATGGTATGATTCGTGGTAGCTGGGGTAAAAATATTATTCCTTCAGGAAGTATTTACGATGTGTATGGTCGCTATACATCCGATATTGAGACGTACAACAACCAATCTTCGGTAACATTAGATATGAATACAATTCCTAATATCTCCTTGTTACCACAAACTACAACCATGTTAAATGGTGCTATTGAATTTGGTTTTAAAAATGGATTGACATTCTTGTATGAAAACTATTACAAGCAGTCAGACCAAATCTTGAGAACGAAAAAAATTGCAAATATCAATGCTTTTGGGAATGTAAATACGAATGAAACATCTCTTGTGAATATGGGACATGAATTCATTATAGGTTATAGACCAAGAAAAAGTGGAGATTTTAGTTACTCGTTTAATTTAAATGGAGCTTTAAACCGAGATTATACTGCTGCATTACCAGACGATGTACGTCAGTTGTTGTTGCAAGATAATTCAGTTTATAAACAATCTATTCTATATCGATTGGGAATCAATGCACTTTCAAATGTGTTATTACACTACCGTGGTGTATATGAGTCCGACGATCAAGTGCCTATTAATCCATTGACAGGTCTTCGCTACCGTATGGGAGGTTCTTTGGCAGACGAGCGTTTCTTCCGTGCTGGAGATCCTATCTGGACGGATCTGAATGGAGATTATATTTTGGATGAAAAAGATTTTGTAATTGTTGGTAACTCGCAACCTGTATTTACTGGTGGTTTCAATGCATTCTTACAATACAAAAGCTGGTCATTGAATTCACAATTCTTCATGACATTCAAACGTGATGTATTAAATAATGCATTAGCTGATCGTTTGAGAAATTACAGTGATCCAGCTGGCTTGGCAGATTCAGGTCCAGGCGCACTAGTGCCAATTGAAAACATGGACATTTGGACGCCAAGTAATACAAGCTCATATTTTCCAAATATCTATGATTTCCGTAGAAATAGATTTATAGATCCGTTCCGCTACGATCAGACATTATTCCAAGAGGATGGTTCGTACTTCAAATTCACTACTGCGACATTATCCTACAATTTTGACAGAGAAATGTTGAGTAAGCGACTTGGAATCACATCTGCGAGAGTATATTTTTCAGCGAATAACATATTTACAATTAGTAAATATTCTGGACCAGATCCAGAGTTAGTTTCCGCTTTGGGACGTGATTCATCCGCAGGATACCCTAATAGAAGAAGTTATACAGTAGGGGTTAATGTTCAATTCTAATAGATAAAGATATGAAAAAGATAGTTTTAGGACTTTTATTGATGAATACATTACTGTTCTTGTCTTGTGGAAAAGAATTTTTGAATGTTTCACCGAAAGATAATTTGACAGGTAATAATTACTGGAAATCAGAACAAGATGTCGATAAGTTTATTGTGGGAATATACAAGACATTTCGCTTGGCAACAATGGGAACGCCGCGAGGTGGATCGGCTAATCACCGTATTTTCTTTCCAGCTACGGGCGATTTTAGATGCGCACCTATCGTGCGTACTTCACAGTCATCTGCAGCAGGACGTAATTATTTGACACACCTGAGAAATAATAATATTAATGCACTATTCCATTCTGATTTTAGTTTCTTCGGATTCACGGCGATTCCACGTTGGAATGATTTTTTCAAAATGGTACAATCTGCAAATATTGTCTATTTCGAAATGGACAATATGGAACCAGGATTGATTTCGGCTGCAAGTGTAGAGCGTTATAAAGCAGAAGCCGTTTTCTTACGCAATTTAGCGTATTTCTTCATGGTAAGATTGTATGGTGATGTACCTTACTACACAGAAGCATACCACAGTAAAGCTATTGGGCGCTCGAATATGTTGGACGTGCTTGCTAAAGCAAATGCTGATATGAAGGAACATTATAAAAATCTTCCGTGGACTTATGAAGACCCTTCCATTGTTGGTAATAGAGCGATGCGCGGTGCAGCTATTACGTTGATGATGCACATGAATATGTGGATGGCTGGATTTACCACTAATGACAAAACTCCTTATTATAACGAAGTGGTGGCACTAGGCGAAGAAATCCGCAATGAAAATAATAACTCTTATGAATTACTTCCACTAGAGCGAACGAAAGAAATTTTCAAAGGACGTACTAAAGAAGGATTATTGGAAATTGTACAAAACCTTAATTATGGTGAGACTTTTTCAATTTCATCACCATATTCAGATTATTTCTTGCGCTACCCGAATAAGAATGTCGCGATTCAGCGCTCTTATTTATACTACGAATCTAAGTTTATGGAAGAATTATACCCATTAGGTGGTACGGACAAGCGTAAGGATGTGTGGTATGATGATGATATCTACAATACGACTGGGCTTATGCAATGTTTAAAATTCTTAAACGTATTCAACGAAGAAGGGGAAGATTATAACCCTGATGACAATCAAGTAGTATTTAGATATGCAGACCCAATATTATTGCAAGCGGAAGCTCTAGCAGAATTGAATAGAGATGCAGACGCTCGTCAAGTAGTAAATTTAATCCGAACTCGTGCAGGAGCTACATTAGCAGTAAGTGAATCAGGCGATGAGTTAAAAGATTTCATCTGGTGGGAGCGCGTACGCGAATTAATCGGTGAAGGTCATTTCTACTACGATTTAGTACGTACAAGAAAAGTCTTAAATACGAAATATACGCAAGCAGCGATGTCTGTAGATGCATTTAATAGAGGAGGTTGGACATGGCCAATTCATCAGGATGCATTAGTTGACAATCCATACATGACACTTAATAATTATTGGAACTAATTTGTAGCGGAGATGAAAATGACAAATAATATAAGATTTATATTCTTAGCAATTATAAGTACCATAATAGCCTTATCATCCTGTAGAAAAGAATATTATGAAGATGGTGGAGTACATGATCCAAATTATGATGGAACGATTTTACAATTTCTTAAAAGTAGACCAGAGTTATTTGATACACTAGTGAAAGTACTCGAATTAGGAGAATATTCGACTTTATTAAATGATCCAAATGCTAATGTTACATTTTTTGCACCTACGTCGCAAAGTATTAGCAAAAGTATTAGAGCATTAAATAGCGTCTTGTACACAAGAGGTCAAGATACAGTGTTGGATGTAAGACAAGTTTCACCAGAAGTATGGAAAAAATACTTATCAAAGTATATCTACCGAGATAAATACTTATTGAAAGATTATCCACAAATCGATACTAGTGATATGTTGGCTTATCCAGGTCAAGGTTATATTTCTATTGGCGGCGAAGCGATGAATATTGGTACATTTTATAATGATGTACGTACTAAAAATAGTGCTGGAGTAGAACAAATTGTGAAGTATGCTGGATACAGACAAATTCTAATTAATTATACGAATCCCGTAGCAACTTCAAATATTCAACCAAATAACGGAGTAATCCATGTCTTGCAATATTTCAGACACAGCTTTGGCTTCTATTCGTATGATTTTGCATCCGATGCATTTAATATGGGTATCACTTACTAATCAATAGAAATGACAGGTTCAATATTTAAAAATATAAGTGCAGCAATCATTACTTTATTAGTGATAATTAGCTGTCAAAAAAAGGAAGAAGTAGGTGTGAATCCCTATGAAGGAGGTAAGGCACCATTCGGAATTATTTTCACGTCTAATCTTGCAGATCCTACATCAGCATTACCAGGTGAAGTCGTACGTATCAATGTTAGAGGTCTCAAGCAATATGAGAATAAATTTGATTTTCTATTGAGTGAAGTAAAAACCGAAATCGTTGGATTAACAGATTCTACGGTTGATTTTCGAATTCCGAGCGAAGTAAGTTCTGGTATGGTTACCGTGGTAATGAATGATCAGATTTTTTATGGTCCACACGTAGGTGTAGAAGGTAAAGTTTCGGTGGATACAGATTACAAGATTGTAAATGGATTCAACGGATCCGTAATGGGGATATTACCTCATGCTGGTGGGCATATTGTAGTTGGAGGTTTTAGTGATTTTGAGAATGAGTGGACAACTGGGAAATACCTTACTGGAATTCATTATATCAATAGTCTAGGACAAACAGCTACCAATATGGACTTCAGAAGAAGGGCAAATACGGGAATTTCATCTATTGCACGTTTAATGAATGGACAATTCATGATCGGAGGTTATTTTAGTGAATTCTCAAAACGCGAAGTGGGCGGTATTGCTAGACTAAATGCCAATGGTAGCTTGGATACAGTGACAGTGGCTGTCATTAATCCAAATTCGGACACGAAGCCGCTTGATGGATTAGATACAGTATCGGCTTTCAATTCTGGTTTTACAAATGGTATTGTTAATAAAGTCTTTGAGCTTGCAGACAGTAGCATCATTGCAGTAGGAAGTTTTGCAGTACACCGTAGCATTGACTATCAATACTCTTCTAGAGATAACAGAAGATATGTAAATACGCGTGTCCGAAACGTCGCTAAATTAAAACCTAATGGTAAACTTGATTCCACTTTTAATCTAAATAATACAGGTTTAAACGGCTTTATAAATGACGCAGTAGCGTTGAAAGATGGTCGTATTGTTATTGCTGGAGCATTTACAAACTATAACGGAACAGCCGTTAGAAACATAGTTTGTATTAAACCAAATGGACAAATAGATCAGGCTTTCACAGCTAGTGGCGGTGCTGATTTTGCAATCTTGAGTATTACCTATAATTCCGTAAGTGATAAAATCGTAATTGCTGGTTCTTTCAAAAATTATGGAGGAAAACCTACGAATGGCGTTGTCGTATTAAACTCTGATGGTTCTACTGATCAAAATTTCATATTCGGTGAACTTGATGGGGGAGCGCCTAACTACGCTTACAAATTGAATAATGGAAAAGTATTAGTGACAGGAAGTTTCCTACGTTATAACGGCGTACGTAGAGGAGGTATCTTAATCCTAGAACCAAATGGTCAAGCCAAGCAAGAGTACAATAACTTGGGAAGATTTTCCGGAATTCCTGCTACTATAGTGGAAACAACATCATCGTTAGGCAATCCTGCAATTTTAGTTGGAGGGCTAATATTTAGTGTTGATAATAAATCGGTAGGGAATATTGTAAAGATTGAAATTAAAAATTAACACAAAAACTTTGTATTTATGAAAACAAAGAAAAAATTAACGAACATATTCCAATGGTGTACGCCATTGCTCATAATAGTGTTGGCTTTCAGCTCTTGTAATAAGGATTTTCCGAATATTCTGAAGCAATTTTCTGAACAACCAAATTATGATTCTGGGTCATCAAAAGTTCTATATATCATTGCTGATGGCGTTAGAGGTAGGGCATTGCAACAATTAGAACTACCTAATTTCAGAATAGTAAGTCGAAATGCTTTGCATTCTTACGGATCATTAGGGGATTATAAAAGTACTCCTTTTACAAAAGAAGCTGGGGTGACATCATTATTAACCGGTGTAACTTCATCAAAGCATAACGTGATAGGAAGTGATCTTTCATCTGCTGATCTTGAAAGTTATCCTACAATCATAAAACGTATAAAAAGCACGAAATCGGATTTAACAACGACTGCATTTTCTGCAAATGAGGACATTTATAATAGTCTTTTGAAAGACGCAGATAATGGAAGTATTGCTGCTACAGATGCTGAGGTATTACAAAAATCAACTGATGAACTGAAAAATGGTTCCTCCGATTTAATTATTGCACATTTCACGGAGCCTTTTACAGTTGGATCGGAAAATTCATTCGAAGTTGATAATCAAAATTATGAGGCTTCACTTCGCAAATTTGATGAATCTATCGGCTTGTTAATCAATGCAATCAAAGAAAGACCTTCTTATGCACAAGAGAATTGGTTGGTAATCATTACATCTAGTATAGGTGGACCCGCTATCAATGCGGAGGTGGATAACACCTCTTATGGTGATAACAATAGAAATACAATCACTTTTTTCTATAGCCCGAAATTTTCAAGAAGCTTATTATCAAGACCAAATTCAACAGAAATTCCTTTTGATGGCAATGCATTGCGTTATACCTATGGTAGTCCAGCAGTGAATTCAACATTACAAGATGCTGAATTGTATAATTTCGGACCTAATACAGATTTCACAATTAGCTTTTTCTTTAAATCAAATACTACTGGGAGTCACAATTACCCAATCATTCTTTCAAAGCGTGATGTTGGTTTCAGTGGCAATGGTTGGAATTTGTTTATGGAGGTACGAGATGGCAACAATAAGATAGGTTGGAATAGTAATATCAGCAGTCAAGTATTTGGCACCAAACAAATCAACGATGGATTATGGCATAGTTATACCGTTGTAGTCAGCAGATCCGGGGCTGCGGATTCGGTTAAAGTATTTACCGATGGAGTTTTAAATGCATCAACCACAATTAATACCAATTCTCTTCTTAATAATGCACCACTAGTGATTGGTAAGAAAGCAGGTAATGATAATGCAGGAGCTGACTTTCAGCTGAACAATCTCCAGATTTACAATACTGCATTTACAAACAAAGAGGTAGCCGAATTAACAGGTATTACAAGTGTAGAGAACAACCATCCTAAAAAATCTAATTTAATAGGCTATTGGCCAGGATATGATGATGTAGGTACAAATAAATTAACGGATTTATCAGGCAACAATAAGCATATGGCGATCACAGGTCCATACAATTGGACAAGTTATAGTGATGTTGTAAATCATTTTCAGCCACCAATTCGTGATTCATTCTATAAGTTGGTTCCTAACGCTGTAGATATTCCATTTTTTATATATCAGTGGTTTGGAATTATTCCACAAGAAGCTTGGGGATTAGAAGGTAAAAGTTGGACGCCAACATTATTAGTGTCAACGTTATAATATTTTGGTTATGAAAAGAAATTTAAAGAATATATTCCTTGTTGCCTTATCCGTGTTGTCTATTTCGTCATGTGGCAAGTATGGATACGATTTTGAACATGGTCACATAGAGGGTGATAAGGAACCGTCTATAATAGAAACAGATACTACGATGTCTGTAGCAGACAAAAGTCTCTATCATCGCGCACGATTGTACCCAGGTTTGGTGGGGGATAATGTCAAAAGGATTACAGATACAGTTGTAAATTTTGATATGGATTACTTTTATGTGAGTACACAAGATCTTAAAGTTAGTCAAGTACCACAACCTATTTTTAGTACAGGTCTGTATGCTCCTGCTGGGGAAAATATTAAGATTACAGTTCCTGCTGGGGTAATTGGCCTTACCGTACAAGTAGGGGTACATACGGATAATTTATCGGGTAAAGATCCATTGCGTAGAGATCCAATTATTTTCACTAGAAAGGAGCTGTTTCCGGGCGTCAATTATGTGAAAAACTTATATGGGGGTACGATTTGGATATTTACAAATAACTCAAGAACACAGCCTGTAAGCTTAAATTTTTCGGGAGCAGTTCGATCACCTGATTTTATATTGGGTCAATCAAATGTACAAGAGTGGTTAAAAGACGTAGAGAATACGCAGGTTCCTTGGTTAGAGGTACGATCTGAAAAGGTTATATTTTCTATTCCAAGAAATATGGTAATCAATTATAAAGGGGATGCTGCCAATGTTGAAGGTGCACTTACGGAGTGGAATGAGATATATGTAAAGGATTTTTACGATTGGATGGGGTTATTACCAAATACCACAGATCTTAAAAATAGATATCCAGATTTACCAGAACGCGCAGTTTTGGATATACAACCATCTGTTGGTTATGCACACAACGGTAATCCTTGGGTAGCACAAGCGGATAGACATTGGTTTAGAATGTTTACCGATAGAAATTATATTTTAAATCCTGATAATCTTGCAGAAGTAAGCTGGGGTGCATTTCATGAATTGGGACACAACTATCAGCAAGGTGGCACATGGAGCTGGAATGGGTTGGGTGAGACTACCAACAACTTATTCATTTGGAAAGCGGCTAATAGATTGAATCGATTAGCAATTGCAAATCACCCTGCTATTCCTGATGCTTTTGAGGCTGGATTAGAGTATGCAGCTAAATCTACAGGTAAAAATATAATCACGGATAAAGAAACATCTACGGGTAATCATCCTTTTGTGAAGATTTTACTTTTCTTACAAATTTATAATAAGGCTGTAGGTAAAAATGGGGAGTCTGGTTGGGATTTTATGCCTTATATCTATAAACAAGCAAGAAATACAAATTATTCTTTCTCATTAGACGAAGCTAAGAGAGACTTTTTCTACCGTACGCTATGTGATTTTACAGGAAAAGACTACCAAAAGTTCTGTAGAGCGTGGGGGATTCAGATTAGTTCATTAGCAAGAAGAGAAATGGCAGCGAAGTATCCACCATTGGAGAAAGCGATTTGGACATATAACCCATTGACTAACACAGGTGGTGAAGGTACAATCAATCCTAAAGAGGACGTTGATGTGACGGAATGGACTATTTTGGCAAAATCAACGGAAGAACCTACAGGAGAAGGAGCAAACAACGGTCAGGCTATTCGTATTATCGATGGTAATACCAATACATTTTGGCATTCACAATGGTCTGCAGCTACAGCTCAGCTACCTCACTCAATAACTTTTTCTTTGAAAGCGAATGAAATTGTTAAAGGATTCTACCTTGTTCCAAGAACAAATAGTGCTGGACAAAGACCTAAAAACATCGAAATTCAAGTAAGTATTGATAATAGTAATTATACAACCCTTACTGACGCGGATCTAGAAACTGGATATTCGTTTACAATGCCTAATTCTGCCGACCGTAAAGAATTCAGATTAAAGCAAAGTCGTGAAATACGTTTTGTTAAAATATTCTTTAGAGAGAATAATCATAGTGGTAATTCGAATCATGCAGTTTCAGAATTCGGAGCATTTTTTGACATCGACTAATACCTATCATACCATGAAAAGAAACTTATTAAATGTAATTCCATTGTTGTTATTCGCTGTAATAATTACGGGATGTACGAAATATTTTAATCCAGAACCCAAATTCGAAGAATACGAACAAGATTCTGAAAAAATACTTAAGCGTAAGATTTTGCTTATCTCTGTAGACGGTCTGGTGGGGAAGGAATTGGAGAAAAAAATCCCCAATAATCTTAGCCAATTGATGAAAACGGCTAAGTATTCATTTGATGCGTTGACGGATAATAATACTTCAGATCCAGCCTCTTGGGTCACTATGATGACTGGATACAATTCGGATACACATCACATCACGGATGAGAGCTATTTGCCACAGCCTGATACGGAGCACCCACACGATGAAGTAACTTTTGCCCCAAGCGTAATCTATCGTTTGAAACAGGTGCAAAGTTCATTGAGAGCATCAATCGTTGTACAAGATGAAGGGATTGGAAATATCTTGTTAATGGATTCGGATGAAAATATTGTAGTGAATTCAGATGAGAAAGTAAAAGAAGAAGCATTAAAGGTATTTAATCGAGATAATGTATCAGATTTGGTAATTCTTCAATTTAAAGATGTTTTGAAGGCAGGTTCTACAGCTGGTTTTGATGCAGATAAGTCTGAATATGCACAAGCTATTGAAAAAGTAGATTCTCAAATTGGAGAAATCATAAATAAAATAAATACAAGAGAGGATAAAGAATACGAAGACTGGTTAATCATTGTAACTTCTAGCCATGGTGGTGTGGAAAAAAGCTATGGTGGTAATTCATTTCCAGAAAGAAATATTTTTACACTATATTCTTATAAACATTTTTTACCTCAAGAATTAAAAGCTGAAACTATGCAGTATGTGTTTCTGAATGGTTATTTTCCAGGAACTTATACACATTATGATGGGATAGCTACACGTACATTTTCTGAAATAGGGGTGCGTGCACAATCTCCTGCAGGAGACGCTAGCAATGTTTTTAATGCGAATTCTACACCTACAGGAGCTATTACGTATGATTTTAAATTTAGATTACGTGAGGATAATGTATGGGCAGGTTTATCCTTCACAGGAGGCTTTAGTTTCTGGTACAATTACTTTTTAGGAAAAGATGCTGCGTCCAATAATGTTAATAAAGGATGGCATCTTTATGGTCAAAATGCCAATTTCAAATTAAGATTTCAAGATGGTACCAATACACGTGAAGTCGAATTTACGAGAGGTGCAGATGGAAGCTGGCATCATTATTCTTTCATTTTTGAAAAAGTAACAAACACTACAACAGGTGTTAAAATCTATTTGGATGGTGTGTTATTAGCTTCTCAAACGATAGAAATGGGAGTAGATGCTTTTGCTAATGCGGAACCTTTGACTCTAGGATTTAATACACAAGCAACAAATCTAGGTTATACTCATATGGATATGGCAGATTTTAGAGTTTGGAACAGAGCCCTGACGGATGCTGAAGCAAGAAACATCGCTTGTCGCAATGAGATAGAATCTACAGATCCATTGGCTGGCAGTTTGATAGCGCATTACAGGGAACTATCGGCTAACACATGGTATAATTCCTTGGAGAATAATACACCAGATTTGACATTTTCTAATACTGCATCTGTGAATATAAGTGGCAACTATATGCCTTGTGACCAACCAAGTGATGAAGTATTCGTTCAGAATTTAGATATAGTTCCACAAATATTCTACTGGTTTGGTTTGAAGCCACATGAAACTTGGGGATTCCAAGGAGAAGTATTTTTGTCAAAATTTGAACTAGAATTTTTGAAATAAACATCATGAAAAAAATATATAATAAAATTATTCCAGCTATTTTGATGGGTGTTTTGATCCTTGGGATAGGTGCATGTAAGGAAAATGCATTAGTAATTCCAGATCAAATTCCTTTGGACGATATCGAGGTCAATGCACGTGGACCTGTGAAGCAAAATAACTTTCAAGTCGTAGCAGATGACGATGAAAAAGTAAGATTTGATATCAGTTCTGTTGATACAGAATTGGTTGAATCTGTCTTTTTTTCGTACAATAGAGCTGGTGTAAAAGAAATTACAGAAGTAAAAGATTTCGAAAGTTTATATATCATTGAGAATTTACCTGTGAGTACTCCTTTGCCAATTGAAGTGTGGGCGAAAGGTAAAAATGGTATTGAATCCAAAAAATTCTCTTATGTGGTTAGTGCATTACCATTTCCATCAAAAGGGATCGTTAATAATATCAATGTACAAGGTGGTATAAGAATGGTTAGCATTTTTATGCTCAATCTTACAAGATCCAATGCAACATTATATTATAAAATAGATAATGCTGCAACATTTACAGCAGTTGACTTGCCTACACCGACGCCAGGGGATAACTTTGAAATAAAAGGAATCTCGGAAGGTAAACACACAGTAACTTATTATGTAAAAGATGCTAAAGGTGGCGAATCAGAAATTCGCACAGTTGAAGTGGAAGTATTACCTCCTGTATTGGTTGATTACAATACTGCAGCTTTACGAGCTGGTTGGACGCCGTATGCTTCGAATTCAAATTCTACATCCGAAGGACCTCCATCCTATATGTTGGATGGAAACACGGGGACGATTTGGCATACGAAATGGAGTACCACTGTCACATCAGATCATTCAGAACATGAGAAATACCCATTTACGTTAATTTTTACATTTACGCAAACTAGAGCAGCATCTGCAACAGGCTTATACAATGAAGAAGCCCTTAAAGCTCCTGCTGGACCTTATAAGCCAATTATTGTTAAAGAAGTTACGTTGTTGCATAGAGCCGTAAATAATTACCGTGTAAAGGATATTGAATTATATGGGATCAAATTGGATGGTACAGAAGTTAAATTGGGTAATTTTACCTTAGCCAATGATCGTCAGGATACTTCTATACCATTGCCCGAAAATGAGACGCTTTTTAAAGCTGTCAAAATTATATGTTTAACAACTTTTAGTGCTACTGATCGTTTCGCGAATATGAATGAAATTTATATCAAAGGTTATGACGAGTATTAACAAAGCATAATTCAAATCAATTTTTAATAATGTAATTGTAAAGCCTTATCACTTTATTGTGATAGGGCTTCTTTGGTTGGAGCTTTTATATCTATATTTTTACAACATCTTAACGCAATAAGCTTTATCTTGTGTATCCGTTTATAGGGCAAATAGATATCTAAACTTATGAGTAAAAAAGCCATTATATTTTTGAGCATTGGATTGTTGATCGTGGTGGGATTGGTGACATATCGTATCATTACCAATACCAAAAAAGAAGAAGCCAATAAATCAGCTGGGGGAGCTAACCGCGCAGGAGGGGGAAATAAAGTTTACGGGCGAGTAGTTGAAGGACAACCCTTTGCGGATTACTTATCTCTGAGTGGCTCCATAGAAGCAAATGAGGTAGTTGAATTGCATGCTGAAGTGTCTGGAATAGTCGAGAATTTGAATTTTCAAGAAGGAAGTCAAGTGTCTGCTGGACAAGTACTACTCAAAATAAACGACGCCGAATTACGCGCACAGCTGGCTCAAGCAAAAACACGCTCGGAGTTAGCAGGTGAAAACGCGCGAAGAGCCAAACTACTTTTAGAAAAAGAAGCGATTAGTCAGGAAGAATACGACATTGCATCAGCAGATTTCCGCACTTCTGAATCCCAAATACAATTAATAAATGCACAATTAAGCAGAACTTTAGTTCGTGCGCCATTCTCAGGCAAAATTGGTTTACGCAATATTTCAAAAGGGAGCTACATCACACCTGCTACTGTTATTGCTAATCTTGCAAATACAGCACAGGTAAAATTGCTATTCTCCGTTCCCGAACGTTACGCCTATATGGTAAATAGGGGAAGTCAAGTAGAATTCTCCATTCAAGGAGATGAACAGAAATTCACAGCTGCTGTTTATGCCATTGAGCCTGTAATTGAAGCGAATACACGCACACTTCTAGTTAAAGCCATCAGCAAAAATAGCAGCAACAAACTTATTCCTGGCGTATTTGCTAATGTGACCTTTCCACTTGAAACGGTGGATAATGGTTTATTGGTTCCAGCTGAAGCATTAATCCCGATTCAAAATGGTAAAAAGATTTTTGTATTACGCGAAGGCAAAGCCAAAGAAGTTATCGTAGAAACTGGTGGTCGTACAGATGCTGATGTGTTAATCACAAAAGGTTTGGTAGAGGGAGATACTATCTTGACTTCAGGCGTGATGTCGTTGCGTGATGGCTCTCCAGTTCAAGTTATTTTACGTTAATCTATAGAAAATGAGTTTATCCACCCTGAGTATAAAACGTCCGGTTCTGACCATTGTCATGAACTTGATGTTGATCTTGTTTGGAATCATCGGCTATACTTTCTTAGGTGTACGTGAGTTTCCATCCATTGATCCGGCACAGATTTCGGTACGCACGAGTTATGCCGGCGCGAATCCAGATATTATTGAATCACAAATTACAGAGCCTTTAGAAAAAGCGATTAACTCCATTGATGGTATTCGAAATATTACTTCTACGAGTTCTCAAGGTTCGAGTAACATCAATATTGAGTTTAACCTCAATAAAGATTTGGAAGCTGCAGCAAATGATGTGCGTGATAAGGTATCACAAGCGATGCGCAGTTTGCCACAAGATATCGATGCCGCTCCTGTCGTTTCAAAAGCTGACGCAGATTCCGAACCCATTATCTCGATGACGCTGCAAAGCCGTACGCACAATGTGTTGGAACTGTCTGATTATGCCGAAAATGTTATTTCACAACGTTTACAAACTATCCCAGGCGTTAGTTCCGTTCAAATATGGGGATTGCGAAAATATGCCATGCGTCTTTGGATTGACCCAAATAAATTAGCTTCTTATGGCTTGACGGTGATGGATGTACGTAATGCGTTGAATAGTCAAAACGTGGAATTGCCATCCGGAAAATTGACGGGAGCGAATACGGAATTGACGGTTAAAACAATAGGAAATCTTTCGACCGAAGAACAATTTAATGATATCATAATCCGTGCGGATCAAACTAGGGTAGTGCGTTTGGGCGATATTGGAACAGCGGCATTGGAAGCTGAAAATTTCGAAACCAAAATGTCGGATTCGGGATTCCCAATGGTGAGTTTAAATATTATACCACAACCTGGAACCAATTACCTAGAAATCGCAAACAGCTTCTACGCAGAATTTGATAAAATGCAATCCGACCTTCCCGAAGGATATGAAATGAATATCGCTATTGACAATACACAATTTGTGAAGAAATCGGTATTGGAAGTCGTCGAGACATTGATCATCGCCGTAATATTGGTAGTACTCATTATCTATATATTCTTCCGTAATTGGTCTATTGCATTCCGTCCATTGATTGATATTCCGGTATCCTTGATTGCTACATTTTTCATCATGTATTTGTGTGGTTTCTCTATCAATGTTTTGACCTTACTTGCGATTGTATTGGCTACAGGTTTGGTCGTGGATGACGGTATTGTGGTCACAGAAAATATTTTCAAAAAGGTCGAAGAGGGAATGTCTCCAATTGAAGCTGCGATCAAAGGTTCTAATGAAATCTTTTTTGCAGTAATATCCATCTCGGTAACTTTAGCTGCGGTTTTTCTACCTGTAATATTTTTAGAAGGATTTGTGGGAAGTTTATTTCGAGAATTCGGAATAGTCATCGGTGCTGCGGTATTGATATCTGCTTTTGTTGCCCTCACGCTGACACCTATGTTGAATGCCTATTTGATGAAAGGTGGTGAACAGAAGAAAAGTAAATTCTACGAACGTACAGAAAAGTATTTTGTGGCAATGAATACCGAATACGCCAACTCACTCAAAGGATTTTTAAAATTCAAATGGCTAAGTTTCGCAATTCTAATTGCTTGTTTTGGATTAATTTATTTATTCTTCCAACTTTTACCCAAAGAAACTGCACCTTATGATGACCGTAGTTATTTGAGCTTACGCGTGACTGCGCCAGAGGGTGTATCGTACGATTACATGGATAAGTTTATGACGGACTTGACCATGTTGATAAATGATTCTGTGCCTGAAAAGAAAGTAAGTTTGGTGATAACTTCGCCTGGTTTTGGTTCGGCTTCGGTAAATAGTGGGATGGTCCGATTAGGATTGGTAAATCCTGAAGATAGAACGCGTTCGCAAGAAGAGATAGCAAATGACTTATCGAAATTAACACGTAAGTTTTCTGAAGCACGCGTTGCGGTATCCCAACAACCAACTATTTCTGTAAATAGACGAGGTGGTTTACCAATTCAATACATCATACAAGCTCAAAACTTTCAACAATTAGAAGAAAAAATTCCGCTTTTTATGGAGGAGTTATCTCATGATCCCACTTTCTCTATCACAGATGTGAATTTAAAATTCAACAAACCTGAAATTTATGTTACGATTGACAGAGAAAAGGCACAGTCTTTAGGCGTATCTGTATTGGATGTCGCACAGACCTTGCAAATGTCACTTTCTGGACAGCGTTTTGGTTACTTTATGATGAATGGTAAGCAATATCAAGTTATGGGACAATTTGATCGTAAAGATCGTGCGACGCCCAATGATTTGGCTGCTATGTATGTGAAGAGTAACAAAGGTGAGTTGATTCAACTGAGTAATATTGTCGAATTGGAAGAGCGCAGTAGTCCACCACAATTGTATCACAACAACCGCTATATGTCTGCTACAGTATCGGCAGGATTAGCACCGGGCAGAAGTATGGGCGAAGGTATTGAAGCAATGGAGCGCATACGCGATAAAGTGTTGGATGAAACTTTTACCACGGATTTAGGAGGAGAGTCTCGAGATTTTGTGGAAAGTGGTTCCAATACGATGTTCGCGTTTGGTCTAGCTGTTTTATTGATATTCTTAATCTTAGCAGCACAATTTGAAAGTTTCACCGATCCGATTATTATAATCATTACAGTTCCGTTAGCTGTAGCTGGAGCTCTATTTTCATTATGGCTTTTTGGCCAAACTTGGAATATCTTTAGCCAAATCGGAACAATCATGTTGATTGGATTAGTAACCAAAAACGGAATTTTGATTGTAGAATTTGCAAATCAACTGCGCGAGCAGGGTATGGATAAATATACTGCCGTGGTTGAAGCTGCCGAATCCAGATTAAGACCCATCTTAATGACATCTTTGGCTATTGCATTTGGAGCACTTCCTATAGCAATGTCATTGGGTGCTGCCTCTACGAGTCGTATGGGGATGGGTGTTGTTATCGTGGGGGGGACAATGTTTTCGTTGATTTTGACACTTTTTGTAATACCCGCGTTCTACCTGATGATGTCCCGTGAAAGAAAACACAGACCAGAGTTTGATAATTTAGAAGATTAGTATGAGAAGGGTGATTAGAATTGCAATATGTATGTTGCTGTGTGGGCATCTAAGTCAAGCACAAGAGTTGCTTACGGTCAAAGATGCCATAACCATCGCATTAGAAAATAATTACGATATTAAATTATTTCAGAATAATTTGAGAGTCGCACAAGAGAATGTTACGCCTGGAAATGCAGGCATGTTGCCAACAGTAACTGGGAATTTCAACCAAAATAATAGTCTTTCCAACTCCAATCAGACGCAAGCGAATGGTGATGTCAGAGCTTTAGACAATGCGAAGAATAACAGTCTCAATTATGGAATTAGTGTGGGCTGGACTGTATTTGACGGATTGGGGATGTTTTCCCGTTATGAGACGCTGAAAGAGTTACAAAAACAAGGCGAAGCCGAATTGCAACGTTCGGTGGTGACACGTATTTCGGATGTGATTTCTACTTATTATACCATTGTCGAACAGCAAAATTTGTTGTCTGCTATTGATTCCAGTATTGTGATTTCGCAAGAAAGATTACGTACTGCCGAAAATAGATTTTCCATAGGAAAAGCTTCACGTTTGGAAGTATTAAATGTTCAGGTAAATCTGAATACAGACGAATCGAACCGCATTAAACAAGAAAATGTGGTAAAGAATCTTAAAATTACTTTGAATACTTTATTAGCAAGAGATTTGCAACAAGACTTTCAGGTTATTCGAGAAGTCTCTATTGACGAGACTCTTACACTTGGTAATTTATTAGAACAGTCAAAATCTACTAACCCTGATTTGATTTTAATAAGCATCAATAGAAGATTAGCCGAATTGGAAGAAAAAACAGTTAAGGCAAATCGTTATCCCACAGTACGATTGAATGGAGGGTATAATTTTAGTGAATCTGAATCAAGTTTGGGTTTCGTTGCCGAAT
The DNA here is from genome assembly GCF_009829085.1 of Sphingobacterium bovisgrunnientis. GTDB lineage: Bacteria > Bacteroidota > Bacteroidia > Sphingobacteriales > Sphingobacteriaceae > Sphingobacterium > Sphingobacterium bovisgrunnientis. The sequence continues at coordinate 3,525 of NZ_WUQY01000041.1, read as the reverse complement.
CACGTTCTCGTGGTCTTACTTATGGTATTACGGCTTCGGTCAATATTTTTGATGGTTTTAATCAGAGAAGAAACGAGCGTATCGCCAAGATTCGCATTGAAAATGCGGATTTGCAACTGAGTCAAATCAATCAGCAAATAGAATCCGAAATCGCGCAAGCTTTCAATGTTTACAAAACCAATTTGGAATTGGTGAAATTGGAAGAGAAGAATGAACAAATAGCGCGTCAGAATATGAATATTACTTTAGATAAATACAAAATTGGAACATTGAGTGCTGTCGAATTCCGCGATGCGCAAGAGAATTTTATAAATGCGGTTTCCCGATTTAATTCTGCAAAAACTCAAGCAAAGTTATCTGAAACTTTATTGATGGAATTAATTGGTAAAATCGAATTGTAACAAACGAAATAGACAATCGAATTCGTAAAATTGGACAAACGTTTGCGTTTGCGAATCATTTTATAATCTGATAATTATCGATTATAATTGTTAAAGATAATACGAAGAACGTTATCGTTAACCCATGAAGACCTAAGAAGATTAAAACATTGGTTTTCTTGTTATTGACTGTTTAGTTTGTTTTAATATAGGTGATTTTTGAAGGGGCTTTGTGCCCCTTTGATTTAAGACAAAGATTTATAAATCAAAATTGTATGAGTACAAATAGAAGAGATTTTCTCAAAAAAGCGTCATTACTATCCGCTACAGCTATTACGTTGCCATCTTTGCATGTGCAAGCGGCTCCTGCGCCAAGATTCAATATGTCAGGATATGCTGCCCCAAAGATCGATAAAGTACGTGTTGCTTTCGTAGGGTTAGGTAATAGAGGATCTGGTGCTGTAGATAGATATACATATATCGAAGGTGCGGAAATCGTAGCATTATGTGATAAGCATGCCGATAAAGTAACCAAACATCAGAATACGGTAACACAGCGTGGATTGAAAAAACCTGCTGCATTCTCGGGTGAGGATGGTTGGCGAGAGATGTTGAAATCTGTGAAAATCGATTTATTGTACATCTGTACACCGTGGGATTACCATACGGAGATGAGTATCGAAGGTATGAAAGCTGGTGCACACGTTGGTTGTGAGGTGCCTATCGGTCTGACAGTAGAAGATTGTTGGAAAGTGGTTCGCGTGTCTGAAGAGACAAAGAAACATTGTATGATGTTAGAGAACTGCTGTTACGATTTCTTCGAATTGCAAACTTTAGGAATGGCAAGAGCTGGTGTTTTCGGTGAATTGATTCACGCAGAAGGCGCTTACATCCACGACTTATTAGATTTAAATTTCAGCAAAACATATTACGATGATTTCTGGAGATTAAAAGAAAACATTCGTTTCAATGGTAACTTATACCCAACGCACGGTATTGGTCCAGTAGCACAATGTCTAAATGTAAATCGCGGTGACGTGATGACATCGTTAGTGAATGTGGCTTCGAATGATTTCCAAATGGGTGAAGAAGCTAAACGTTTAGCGAAGGAAGATCCGGCTACATATGGTCAATTTGTAGGTGCGCAGTTCCGTGGAAATATGCACACCACATTGATTCGTACGCAGAAAGGTAAAACAATCATGATTCAGCATGATGTGACCTCACCTCGTCCATATTCACGTATTCATATGTTGAGTGGTACAAAAGGTTTCTGTGAGAAATACCCTAAAATTGGTATCAGTTTAAAATCACACAAAAATGGTCATGACTTCCTTCCAGAAGAAGATATGAACAAATTGCGTGAGCAATATACACCAGAGATCGTAAAATTCATTGGTGAGCAAGCGAAGAAAGTTGGTGGTCACGGTGGTATGGACTTTATGATGGATTGGAGATTGGTAGACTGTTTACGTAATGGTTTAGCACTAGATCAAGACGTTTACGATGCTGCTGCATGGTCTGCAATTGTACCATTAAGCGTAGAATCAACGAAAAAAGGTAAAACTGTAGAATTCCCAGACTTTACACAAGGAACATGGATTTCCAACAAACCTGTGGAGTTAACATTAAAAGGTGGTGGTAACACAGGAATTCGTCCGAAAAAAGACGCCAAAGGCAATCAATTGAGTGTGTAAAAATTTGGTAAATGATTTAATATTTAGGCTTCAAGAGTAGAATCTTGAAGCCTTTTTATATTTTAGTGAAATAAAAACCTGTTCCAATGAAATATTGCAGTTTAGCCTTTCTACTATTAGTTTTTTCGTGTCAGCAGCCTACGGATAAAAGGGAATCTTCCATTAAAACAGATGTTACCTGCGCGATGGAAACTATTCCAAGTCGTCATGCAAAAGGAATAGCAGAAAAAAACATAAAGGGCAAGGATTCGGTGCGTATGATTTTAATAGAAGGGGGAAAGTTTTCGTTGGGATCGGATTATTTTGAAGATGCTAAACCTAAACATGAAGTCGAAGTAAGTTCATTTTACATGGATGAACATGAAGTTACGAATGCGCAGTTTGCACAATTTGTAAAGGAAACAAACTATGTTACTGTTGCTGAAAGACCTTTAGATCCGAAAGATTTTCCAGGCGTAGATGCAGCAATGTTGGTTGCAGGTTCAGCAGTTTTTGTGGGTAATCTAGAAGCACGTGATTTAGAAAATCCATTGTCATGGTGGGAATATGTCAAAGGCGCTTGTTGGAAGCATCCTGAAGGTCCTAATAGCAGTGTAAAAGGAAGAGAAAATCATCCTGTAGTGCATATTGCCTACGAAGATGCCGAAGCTTACGCAAGATGGGCAGGGAAACGTTTACCAACCGAAGCGGAATGGGAATTAGCCACAAAAGCAAATAGTCATACAAATGAAGATTATTATTGGGGTAAGGAGTTGAAAAAAGATGGCAAATGGATGGCGAATACCTATCAAGGTGCTTTTCCGAAAAACAACGCTAAACTAGATGGTTTCGCTGGTTCAGCTCCTGTGAAATCATTTCCTGCTAACGCACTTGGGTTATACGATATGGTGGGAAATGTGTGGGAATGGTGTTCAGATTATTACCGTTCAGGATACGATACCAATGCGATTAAAGTTAACCCCAAAGGTCCAGCAGACTCCCACGATCCACAAGAACCTGGTTTAGTCAAACGCGTACAGCGTGGTGGTTCTTTTCTGTGTGTAGACAGTTATTGCGAACGCTACAAAGCTGGCGGTAGAGGCAAAGGTGAAATCAATAGCCCAACTAATAATGTTGGATTTCGATGTGTTAAGGATATATAAAGCTATAAATAATCAACTACTTCTAAAATGACATCATTAAATTTTTATTAACTCAAATTCTTCACTAAGGTCCTTTATTAAATCTTCATTATAAAAATATTCATCATCCCAAATAGCAAATCCAAAAGAATTGCTTTGAACAAATGCTTTCAAATACTTTCCGTCAATTTTTATAAGTATTCCGCAGTCAATAATATTAGAATATTTAGCGTCTATATTTATAATGTCTTTTAACCCAGATTACGCAGTAGATATTTTCATTTGAAGATCTATCGGGTAATCCCAAAGTCCCCTGAACCATTTTCT
>NZ_WUQY01000040.1 GCF_009829085.1 Sphingobacterium bovisgrunnientis | reverse complement strand
AAGTGTTTTAGATAACTTTAATACGTAAAAAAGCACTAATCTTATTTGGATTAGTGCTTTTTGTAATCTTATAATCTATGTATTAAGAATTTTGGCTTATTGCGTCTTTGAATTTCATCAGCCTTACATAGCCAGGGCATTTTGTTATGTCACGTTGCCATTGTTCTAATTCAATAAATTGTATTTTTAGAAATAACGACACATCAACCACGATTTGATCTTCGCTTATTTGTACTTTTTCAGGATATGTTTTGCCAAACAACTCCTGCTTTAATTCATCAATAGTCACTTTTCCCTCCTCTTAATTAACCTATATACGCATACGTAATACCATCTCCACCTCTATCTGCATGCTCATCTTCGAAACGTGAAACATGATTGTACTTACGCAAATAATCACGAATAAACTTTCGTAAAATTCCATCGCCCTTGCCATGAATAATTTTCAGGGTCGGATATCCAATCATGACTGCGCGATCCAACACCAATTCAATTTTATGTAAAGCATCTTCTGTGCGCATACCGCGCACATCAATCTCAGGATAAAAGTCTGCTGCCGATTCCGTTGAAACTGCAGCTTGACGCTTTATAGCTTTTGATTTTTCTTTGCTTCTTAATTTTGTTACACGATTCTTTTTAACTACGGTACGAAGCTCACCTAAAGCAATTATTAAGCTGTTGTTTTTAGTAATCTCTAGTATTTCGCCTTCTGAATTGGAATCTTCTATTCGCACCCAATCTCCCACTTCCAATTCTGTGGTCACACTAGGATTGGACGCAACAGTAACTTTTTTGTCTTTCTGCAAAGCCGAGCTGTGTTGATCCAAACTTTTATTTAGCTTAGAACGAATTTCCTTCGTTTTCTCCTTATCGGCTTTGGCAGATTTAATCTCTGAAATCGTATTTTCAATTAGCTTATTTGCATCTTTAAGAATAAGCTTTGCTTCTTCTTTTGCTTTGCGAATAATTTCTCTTTTGTTTGTTTCGATGTCCGCATTCAGGCTATCATATTTAGCTTTGAGCTCGATTAGTTCACGCTCACGTTTACTAATTGCGTATTTTGTATCAACGATTTCTTTTTTGTCACGTTCCAAATCAACTAGCAAAGTATCCACTTTCTTTTGCTGAACGCCGATTTTTTGTTTTGCAGATTCTAAAATCTCATTGGACAAACCAATATTTTGTGCTATTTCGAAAGCGTAAGAACTCCCTGGTTTCCCGGTTTGCAAAATATACAAAGGTTGCATCTTTTGGTTATCAAATAACATCGAAGCATTTTCTAAGCCTTTGGTATGGCTCGCAAATAACTTAAGGTTTGAATAGTGCGTAGTTATTACACCTCTCACTTGCTTTTTGTTCAACTGCTCTAAAACCGCTTCTGCTATTGGGCCACCAAATTGAGGGTCAGTACCTGTACCAAACTCATCAATGACAACCAGTGTTCGAGCATTCGCAAATGTCGTAAAATGTTTCATCTTCGAAAGATGCGCTGAATATGTACTCAAATCACTTTCAATAGACTGATCATCGCCGATATCTGCAAAAATCTGCTTAAATATTCCTACTGAAGAATTTTCATCTGCCGGAATAAGAAGTCCAGATTGTACCATTAACTGTAGCAAACCAACTGTTTTCATACACACAGACTTACCACCAGCATTGGGCCCTGAAACCAAAATAACGCGATCTGTAGCATCAATCTTAATATTTAACGGAACTACGTGGCTTTTTTCCCGAAGTGAATTTAGATACAATATTGGATGTCTTGCATTCACCAAATTGATACTTGCCTCCTTATCAATCAAAGGCATATTAGCTTGTAAATCAATGGCGAATAAAGCCTTCGCGCGAACGAAATCTAACTTGGTGATTAATCCATGATAAGATAACAAAAGTGGCACATGCGGACGTATTTCTGTAGTCAATTCTGTCAAAATTCGAATTACTTCGCGACGCCTATCAAACTCCAAATCTCTTACTCTATTGTTTAAATGAAAGACTTCTTCTGGCTCAATATAAGCTGTTTGTCCTGTTGCAGACTCATCATGAATCAGACCTTTTAACTTTCTTTTATTCTCAGCCAAAATTGGAATACACAAACGCCCATCACGAATGGTTAAATTACCATCTGCAGTCCATCCACTAGCTTGCGCTTGACGATAAACAATGTCTAGACGCTTACGCGCTTCTTGTTCGGATTTCGCTATTTCTTGAGTAATCGCTTCCAAAAGTCGAGAAGCGTTATTTTTTAATTTTCCACGTTCGTCCAAGACGCGTTCAATAGAACGGATAATTGACTTTTCAATCGGTAAATGTTCAAACAGCAACTCTAGATTTGCGTATTGACCTTCCCTGTCGTTGAAATAACGAATAATATTAAACACGGTTCGCAATGCTAAAAGCATGCGATATAGTTCGTCCTCGGCAAGAAAAGTTCCTTCTAGTTTTGCTTTGTCCGCCAATGGTTTTATAGGATAAATATGATCCACCGGTAGCGGCTCATCGTGCATCAACAACTGTTTGAATTCGTGTGTCTGACGCAAAAAACGATCAATTTGATCGACCTTTATCTGCGGTTGGATTTTCTCCACCATTGTGCGTCCCGCCTCACTCAAACATTTTTCTTTGATTAATTCCCGAATCTCTGTGAAGCCTAACTTATCTATTGCATTTTGTGGATATATCATTGAGGTAACGCTCTCTTTACAGGTTTCACCATTCTATCATTTCGTAGCATTTCTCTTTGCTGCCGCAATTGTTCAGCTTTTGGAAGTTCATTTTGCACCGTCGGCACAGAATCGACTAACACTGGTGCCACTTCTGATGAATCAGACGTTCTATCCAAAATAACTTCATTCACCTGTGCAGGTGTCGGCTGAGGTGCATGATAATAGTATCCTGATGGAATGAAAATCCTTAATTTATTAATAAATTTCTCACTATTCAACTTGTACTGCGTCAAGTCTACTTTATTATTTTTTGCGGTGTCAACATGAATAAAAGGCGACTTAAAGTTTCGCATATAATTTGCCAAACTATCTTTATGCAGCATATTTAAATTCGGCATTGGCGACAAATTCAAATAATTTGCAATAAATTCTACATTTGAATTGTTAATTAATCGCCTATTAAATTCATAGTAATTTTTGTATCCAGTATCACTCGCATTATAATATCTCAGATTTTCGATTCTACTGTACAGACGTTGCAAGTAGTGAACTCTATTCATGGAATCTTGCTGGAAAGCATTTCGAATAGAATCTTCCAAATGAATTTCGCGTTCGTAACTACTCAATTTGCTGTTGACATTTGTATAAATTTTATCCGTCAAATTGGGATTCCCAAAATAAAAATCCAGGTTTTTGACAAAAGTCGCAGAATCCAAATCATATTTCTCAAAAATCTTGTCATAAAGCACGGGCATCACACGTTTAGCGCTATCTGAAGGCAAAGTATTCAGGTATCCATCGACTAGCGAAACCTCCGTAAGTACTTCTGTAATTTTACTTTCCGAAATTACACCACTCGGTTTTGACTTTGCGCAAGATAGAATCAAAAAAAACGATATAAATATGCTGTATAATAACCTTTGCATTGCTTAAATTTGTACAAAAATACGAAATGATACTCTTCTAATGAGTACATCTTGTAAAATAATAATTTATCTTCTTAAATAGATTTTAATAATGAGTATTACAACAAATATTGAGGAAATTCAGAATGAGTTAAAACCTGTGGGTGTGACTCTAGTGGCGATATCGAAAACAAAACCTATAGAAGATATACAAGAAGCGTATAATGCAGGACAGCGTATTTTTGGCGAGAACATGGTTCAAGAGATGGTTGAGAAATACGAAATTCTCCCGAAAGATATCGAATGGCACCTTGTTGGGCATTTGCAAACTAATAAAGTCAAATACATTGCTCCTTTCATTTCGATGATTGAATCTGTGGATTCAATCAAATTGTTGAAAGAAATAAATAAACATGCTGTAAAAAACAATCGTATAATAGACTGTTTGTTGCAAATCTATATTGCTGACGAAGACACAAAATTCGGTTTAGATCATGTAGAGTTGATTGAGTTGTTAGAGAGCCAAGAGTTCGCCGAATTGGAAAATATTCGTATACGTGGATTAATGGGTATAGCAACCAACACGGATAACGAAAAAATTATCAAAGAGGAATTCTACGAATTGAAAATGTTATTTGACGGCATCAAGGTGAGCTATTTCCGTAAAGAAGACTCTTTTGATACACTTTCAATGGGGATGTCCTCTGATTACAAACTTGCAATCGAACAAGGCAGCAACATGATTCGTCTAGGCAGTACGTTATTCGGGAAAAGAGTTATTAAACATTTCAAAGCAAACTAATATTTTGCATATTCTACAGTCAATGATAAAACTGTTTTCAAGTATTGCAATCATTTTATTTATCTCTTGTAATTCGCAAGGTGAAAGGAATCAAAGCGCTATTTTTCAGAATAATATAAATACAGATACATTAAATTATTATTATAAAACACATAAGGATATCAGTTCTTATTTGGTTGAAAACGATGAAAATGTGGACACAGCTTATTATCAAATTTCTTATCCTTTCTTTTCTGATACAACGTTAAATAACGTTCTAAAACCATTTATTTTAGTGGATGGTGATGAATCCATTGAGACAGCAGCCGAAGCCTTCATTTGGGGTTTTAATGAATTCGTTGAAGAAAGTAGCACACAAAATATTAGTTTTCCTTGGTATAAGAATGTGAAGAGTGAAGTGTGGACAAATACACCATTTTTATTGACATTAGCTACTGCTGTCGATGAATATACAGGTGGCGCACATGGAAATCATTACACTATTATCTCAAATATTGATGTTCAGAACAAAAAGAAAATTGGGTTAAAAGATATCATTGACAAAGAAAAGATTACTGAATTGACTAAAATTGCGGAAGCACAATTTCGAAAAAACGAGAATTTGTCAGATTCTGCATCTTTAGAGAAGGATTTCTTTTTTGAAAATGGTACTTTTGACATCAACGATAATTTTGGGCTAACCAAAAACAGTTTAATTATTTATTATAACGAGTACGAAATAAGACCTTATGCAGAAGGACCTACCCTTTTAGAAATTCCCTACTCTACTATGGAAAATCTTCTAAATCCCACAGGGAAAATGTATGTCAATAGCATAAAACAGTCTTTGAATTAACCCTAATACGAAATCTATACATGCAGGTATTTAAGTTTGGTGGTGCTTCTGTAAAGAACGCAGAAAATATCAAAAACGTAGCATCTATCATATCCACATACAATTCTTCGGAATTGCTCGTTGTTGTCTCTGCTATCAACAAGACCACCAACAAATTGGAACAGGTTATCAATGCTTATTATCATCAAGATGGCAATTATTTTGGATTTTTGGATGAAATCAAAAATGAGCATTATCAAATATTACATGACTTATTTGAGGATCCAAATCACCCTGTTTTCGATGATGTAGCCAATTCTTTTGTAGAAGCAGAATGGATTTTGGAAGAAGAACCTCAAGACGCGTACGATTATTTGTATGATCAGATCGTTTCGTTAGGGGAATTACTTTCGACAAAAATTGTTGCTGCTTACCTCGTTCATACAGGTATGCAAGCCAAATGGATTGATGCGCGTGATTACATTCAGACTGATAATACACATCGTGAAGGAAAAGTAAATTGGCAATTGACAGAAGATAAAATCCGTCGTGATTTACCCGAAATCTTGGATGAACATGTTGTGATTACGCAAGGTTTCATTGGCTCGACTTCAGAAAATTTCACGACTACTTTAGGTCGTGAAGGTTCTGATTATTCCGCTGCGATTTTTGCTTCTTGTCTAAATGCGGAAGATATCACCATTTGGAAAGATGTTCCTGGGGTCTTGAATGCCGATCCAAAATGGTTTGCAGAAACGGAACTGATCCCCGAATTATCATATACAGACGCGATTGAACTTACGTATTATGGTGCAACAGTCATTCACCCGAAGACCATTAAACCCTTACAAAACAAGAAGATAACATTGAATGTACGTTCATTTATCAATCCTGAAAAAGCAGGCACAGTTATTCGCACAACAAACCAAACTTTACCCGTCCCATCCTTTATTTTTAAGGTTGATCAAGTATTTATCAATATTCAATCGCGCGACTTTTCGTTTATTGTAGAAGACAATTTATCTTACATTTTTAATCTTTTGCATGAGCATCGCATCAAAATCAATATGATGCATAATAGTGCTATTAGCTTTGCTATTAGCGTAGATAATACAGGTTCAAATATCAATGCATTGCTAGAAGATTTGGAAAAAAGATTTAAAGTTTCGGTTGAAAAAGGCCTGGAATTGATTACCATTCGTTACTATAATCAACAAACAATTGATCGAGTATTAGTAAATAAAGAAATAATTCGCGAACTTAAGGATCAATATACGTGTCAGATATTGGTTAAAGATTTGAATGAATAAAAACATATTAAATAAAGAGGTTCAGGAATTTATAAAAGCTAACAGACAGTTGGATCCGTCCGCTATTGCCTTTAAGAAAAGTCCATTCCCAGAAGTTTCATCATCCGAATTAGCAGCCCAAATAGATGGCTGGCAACGTGCGTGCAAAAAACTGCCAACTTGGGCATATTCTCCCAATATTTACTATCCAGATAAAATCAACTTAGAGCAATGTTCTTCTGAGCATACTGCTCTTGTCAAGCAATCGCTGATTCGTAAAGGAAGCAAAGTCGTTGATGTGACAGGTGGATTCAGCGTAGACAGTTGCTATATTGCGCAAGAAGCGCAAATTGTGGTTCATTGTGAACTAAATGAAAAGCTATCACATATTGTGAAGCATAATGCAGAACAATTGGGCGTGCGAAATTTAGTGCCTCTGCATACCGATGGTGTTAAATTTGTAGAAGATCAAGAAGATGATTCTATTGATTACATTTACATCGACCCCTCTCGTCGTGTTAATCATGCAAAAGTATTTTTGCTAGAAGATTGCGAACCAAATATCGTGGAATTACAGGAGATGTTTTTCAGCAAATCGCGCTATATTTTATGCAAACTTTCTCCTTTGATGGATATTAATTCAGCTTTGCAAAAGTTGAAACACGTCAAATTACTTTACGTTATTAGTTTAGATGGTGATTGTAAGGAATTATTATTCTTGCAAGACCGAAACTTCGAAGGCGAAACCAAGATTACAGCCATTCGTTTGTTTTCTAACCAACTTCAAAGCCTTTCCTTCACTTTAGAAGAAGAGAAAACAGCTTTAGTAAAGACTTCAGAGCCATTAAAATACCTATACGACCCTGATGTCGCTGTGACCAAAGCAGGCGCATTTAAAAGTATTGCCAAAGAATTTGCTTTATTCAAATTGCACACCCACACCCATTTATATACTTCAAATACTATAGAAAATGAATTTTTGGGACGAATTTTCAAAATTCAAAATGTGTATTCAGTAGGGGAATTCAAAAAATCGAATACGATTACCAAAGCTAATGTTGCTGTAAAAAATTTCCCAATAAAAGTCGATGACATTCGAAAGAAATTCAAAATCAAAGATGGCGGAAATGATTTTCTTTACTTTGTGACCGACTACGCGGAGAATCACATTGTCATACGTTGCTCAAAAATTTAATTAAGACATAGAATTTACAATCTTCTTTCCTATTCATTGTATCTTTAAATTACTATGAATAAATTGAAAATTTCTGCGCTAGAATTAGCTACTATTTGTAAAAACAGCAATCCCTCAGAAGCGATTCAACGTGCCGTAGTAGGCGCACAACATATCGAAAAATTAGGTTTTGAACGCCTTTGGTTTGCCGAACACCATAACATGCCACATATTGCGAGTTCGGCTACTTCGGTTTTAATAGGTCATATTGCAGGCAAAACCAATACTATTCGAGTTGGTTCTGGTGGAATAATGTTGCCAAACCATACGCCATTGGTCATCGCCGAACAATTCGGAACTTTAGAAAGTATTTATCCCGGAAGAATTGATTTAGGATTGGGGCGAGCACCAGGTACGGATCAAGTAACTGCAATGGCTTTGCGCCGCAATAATCTGAATACCTCATTTTATTTCAAAGATGATATTCTGGAATTACAACAATATTTGGATGAGAATAATGTACAAGCTAAAGTCCGTGCATTTCCAGGAGAAGGCTTAGATATTCCGATTTATATTTTGGGGTCAAGTACAGATAGTGCGTATTTGGCAGCAGAATTGGGTTTACCTTATGCTTTTGCAGCACACTTCGCTCCTGCTATGTTAAAACAAGCGACGGAGATTTATCACGAAAAATTCCAACCATCGCAATATTTACAAAAGCCATATTTTATTATTTGTGTGAATATTGTTGCAGCAGAAACAGTAGAAGAAGCGCATTTTCAATCGACTAGCTTGTTCAATATGTTCGCTGGAATTTTGACAAATCTGCGCAAACCCCTATCTCCACCGACTGAAAAGCCAATCTACGATGGTATCCCTGAAATAGAACAAGCCGTGCAAAGTATGGTCAACTGTACATTCATAGGAACAGGGAAAGAAATTCGTGAAGATGTCTTAGCATTTGCAGAACAATATCAGGCGGATGAAATAATGACAACAAATTATATCTTTGATGCAAAGAAACGTTTGGAATCTTTTGATATTATTGCTAAGGCTTTAATAGAAAAATAATAAAAATGGCTGATAAATTTTACCAGCCATTTTTATTATTGCCCTTCCAAATTCAATAAATTATGCTGCGTAGCGGTAAAGATATTTCTAAAGACTATATTGAGTTCATTATCTTTTTGTGCGCCAGAGATTCCAACTAATGGAAATAAAGTCGTCACTGCTTCTCTGATTTCTCGAACCATTCTTCTAGATTCGGTTGCTATTTCAGTTAATAACTCTTGAGAGATATTTCCTGCATCAACAGAAACTTGCTCCCAAAGTTGCAGAATAAGCATTTCAGCTTTTTGATCATAACTTTCAGCTTGTTGTTGATAAGCATCAACCTGACGAAAACAAATTTTACTGTATTTTTCAGCCCAATCGGTATTTTTTGATTTATCAAAAAAGTACTTTTCGACCAAATCCAAAAAGCGCTTATACATCCCCAAATAATTTGGCAACAACGTCAATTCCGCAAAGGTCATAAAAGGAATTTTGTATAGCGTATTGTCTACTTTGCGCGATGAAGGCGTTAGTTCAAAAGCATAGTCTTTATCTATTGCAACAGTTTCCAATGAAAAACTATGCGAAGCCGTACACTCCAAACCAAATGTATCCCAATCGTAATGAATTAGCACATGTTCTCTAGGCACAAAGAAAGAATACACTACAGGTTCACCTTGTTCATTTACACGTTGGATATCACCATCGTATATAAAAGCATTCAACGTAAAATGTGTCAAATGCGGCGCCCCTGTAGCATATTGCCAAACTCCAGTAAGGTGATATTTTCCATCCTCAAAAACAGCTTTGCCATTGGCTCTTCCACTCCCACCGAAACAAACTTTTGGGTTTTCAAAAACTTCCCTTGCTACTTCAGATTCAATGAATCCTGAAAACATATTTGCACCTGAACAAAGTGTTACCGTCCACGCAAATGCACCATCCCAATACGCTAAATTCTTAATCAAATTAAAACCTTCTAAGAGATTTAAATCTAACCCTTTATATTCTTTAGGCACCCATACATTAAACCAATTATTTTTATAAATTAAGTCTAATTGTTCGGCTACTAATTGTTTGGCTGAAATAGATTTGGCTTGCGAATCACGGATAACGGCTATAGTTTGTTCGTTTAACTGCATATTAAGAAATTTTGGCTTCGAGTTTCATTATTTTTGCCCATTTGAAATAACCAAAAATGGCTACAATAAACAGGAAAGTGGTCATTAACGCAAATAAATATAAGTCTTTGTGAATCAATAAAGGTACCGCAAATGCATTGCTGACATTCAGTAAAATCCAGTTTTCAATTTTTCGTCGCGCCAAAAGCCACATTCCAGCCCATGCTGTAGCTGACACCCAAGCATCCCAAACGGGCACATCTGAATCCGTAAATGAGATTAGTGAAAAATAAAGAACTATAAATGCAACTATAACTATGCTAGCTACAATAGACCATTCACGCTTATTACAACCTGTAATCGGTTGTTCGCTTGCTTCCTTATTGGTTTTCCAATACCACCAACCGTAGACACTCATCACGAGATAATACATGTTCAAGGCGATATCTGCATAGAGTTTAGCCCCAAAAAGCACATACATGCCTGAAATAATCCCTAAAATTCCGAACAGGTAATTGGAAACTTTATTGTTTTTGCTTAGAAGTACCTGAATTATACCACAGCCGACAGAAAATCTTTCTAACCAAGAGGTCGATAGAAAAGCTTGTATTATTTGGTCTATAATTTCCATTTAAGTGCGTTATAATTTATATTAAACTACACTTACGGAAATGCTTTGATAGCTTTTAGAAATTAATCCCTACGCCAGCATTACCTGGATCAGGTTCCTTCCGATAGACGGAATTGGGTATAATCTCAGCTTAAAAAGTAGAGCCTCTTCGGGCTCTACTCTAGCACCCCATAAGTTTCTTTACTTATATATTAATCCATTTTTAATATGCGTTGCGAATGCTCGCGAACTTGCGCACAAAGTTCTGGATTGTCATTTAGTGACTGACCCCAAGAAGGAATCATTTCACGAAGTTTCTTTTTATATTCCGAAGATTTCGCTCTTTCAGGGAAGCATTTCTTCAACAACTGAATCATAATTGCTACAGAAGTTGAAGCTCCAGGAGAAGCACCCAATAAAGCAGCGATAGAACCATCTGCACTGGAAACAACCTCCGTACCGAATTCTAATACACCACCGTGTTTAGGATCTTTCTTAATTACCTGCACGCGTTGACCAGCTTTCTCAATAACCCAATCTTCCAACTTAGCTGTAGGCATGAATTGTTTCAAAGACTCCAATTTGTCTTTTGGTTTTTTCATCACCTCCGTAATCAAATATTTTGTCAAATCTAAGTTATCTAAACCTGCAGACAACATCGGTTTGATATTTGACAACTTGATAGAAGCTGGTAAATCAAAGAATGAACCTTGTTTCAAAAATTTAGTTGAAAATCCCGCATATGGTCCAAACAATAACGCTTGCTTGCCGTCGATATAACGTGTATCCAAGTGTGGAACAGACATCGGAGGCGCACCTACAGATGCTTTACCGTACACTTTCGCTTGGTGTTGTTTGATGATTTCCTCGTTTGTACATCTCAACCATTGGCCACCAACAGGGAAACCTCCGTAACCGTTAGCTTCAGGAATACCTGATTTTTCTAACAATAATAAAGAGTGACCACCTGCACCGATGAATACAAATTTCGCTTTGATTTCGCGTTTATCACCAGTTTTAAGATCTTTTACTTCTACTTCCCAACGACCATCATCCTCGCGATCAATATCTTTAACTTCTTGATTAACCGAAATATTGATGTTTTTCTTTGTTGCAAGATGGCTAATTAAATCTCTAGTCAATGCACCGAAATTTACATCCGTACCGATATCCATTTTTGTAGCGGCAATAGGCTCATTCCCTACTCTACCTTCCATCATCAATGGCACCCACTCATTTAACAACGTCGTATCTTCGGTATATTCCATACCTTTAAACAACGTTTCTTTGGTCATTGCCTCAAAACGTGTTTTCAAGAATTGCACGTCATCAGCACCAAATACAGCACTCATGTGCGGTACTTTACGGATGAAATCTTCTGGATTTTTGATAATTCCTTTTTCTACCAAATAAGCCCAAAATTGTTTCGATACCTCGAATTGTTCTGCAATTTTGATTGCCTTATCAATTTTCACTGAACCATCAGCCTGTTGTGGCGTATAATTCAATTCACATAAAGCAGAGTGACCAGTACCCGCATTATTCCACGCGTCGGAGCTCTCGGCTGCCACTACGTCTAAACGCTCTAAAATCTCAATATTTATATCTGGATTTAATTCATTGATCAATGTACCTAGAGTAGCACTCATGATACCTCCACCAATTAGCACTACATCAACTTCTGATTTTTGTTTTTTCTTGCCCATGACTAGTATTAATTGCAACAAAATTAACATTCGTAAATCTTTCTAACGAATGATTTTGTCAATTTATGCTCATATAATTTGAAATTTATCAAGAAAAAGTCAATACCTATTTAAGAATGAAAGTCGATGTCATTTTTTAATAAATTATTACTATTTCAAAATTTGTGTATTTTTGTTTTTGCTGCCGCAAAGATGGTATCTTCGCAGTCTTAGAAATCGAAACTATAAAAAATAATATATGAAATTATTAGAGGGAAAAACAGCTTTAGTAACTGGTGCATCAAAAGGTATCGGTCGTAGAATCGCAGAAGTATTTGCTCAACAAGGTGCTAACGTGGCTTTCACATACCTATCGTCGGTAGAAAAAGGTCAAGCTTTGGAGCATGAACTGCAAGCATTCGGCACTAAAGTCGTAGGTTATCGCTCAGATGCTTCAAAATTCGATGAAGCAGAAAAATTAATCAATGACATCGTAACTGATTTTGGAACTATTGATATCGTTGTAAACAATGCAGGTATCACAAAAGATGGTCTTTTGATGCGTATGACAGAAGAAAATTGGGATGATGTAATCAATGTAAACTTAAAGTCTATCTTCAATGTAACAAAAGCGGCTTCTAAAGTTATGATGAAAAACCGTAAAGGTACTTTTATCAATATGTCTTCGGTTGTAGGTATCCAAGGTAATGCAGGCCAAGCAAACTATGCAGCCTCTAAATCTGGTATTATTGGTTTCACGAAATCCGTTGCTAAAGAATTAGGTTCTCGCAATATCCGCGCAAACGTAGTTGCGCCAGGATTTATCCGTACAGAAATGACGGACGTATTAGACCCTAAGGTAGTAGCAGGCTGGGAAGCTGGAATTCCATTGAAACGTGCGGGTTCTACAGACGACATCGCAAATGCATGTCTATTCTTAGCTTCTGACTTATCATCATATATCACAGGACAAACATTGTCAGTAGATGGCGGTATGGTATAATAATGTCTTTAATGTCATGTTGAGCGAAGGCGAAACATCTATTGGATAATGTAGAGATCCTTCAGCAAGCCTCAGGATGACAATTGGATACTTATTTTATGATTGTAATAAAACGATGGGAAGCGTCTCGAGTAATTTGAGACGCTTTTTTTATGCTTATAATTTTGATAAACATTAAAATCTCTTAATAAGAAATACAAATATCAAATTCCTGCAAAAGTCATTGTTCATCGAAAATGTCGCCAATGTTGAATCAGCCCCTCATCCCCCAACACATCCCTGATTCCTGCGAAGCAGTACTGAGTTGCCAATTGCAGGAATGTTGAGACCTTGTGGCAACTCGGTACAGCGACGAGTTTTGCCTCCTTTTGGGGTCAAAAGGAGGATGCCTGCCCGGCATATAGGGCAAATTGAAATATATCTAGTATATTTTTATACTTATATTTGTAGCCTATGATCGCTAAAGAAGATGTTTTTTCTATACAGAATGATGAAGATTTCAATCGTGTTGCCCTAGAAGTTTTCCAATACCAATTTGAAAACATTAAGGTTTACCAACAATATGTAAGCAATCTGCATATAGACACTACAGCTATTAGACATTATACGGAAATTCCTTTTCTACCTATTCAGTTTTTCAAAACGCGAAATGTTTCAACATTAGAAAGTGATCCAATTATTACTTTTACTAGTTCGGGTACGACAGGCATGATTAATAGTCAGCATCATGTGTACGATTTGGAATGGTACCAAACGAGCTTTCGTAAAGCTTTTGCCCAGTTTTATGGTAATATCGAAGATATTGCAGTATTAGCGTTGCTTCCATCCTATTTAGAACGTGAAGGTTCTTCTTTAATCTACATGGTGGATGATTTGATGCAATCATCGCAACAGCTCGAAAGCAATTACTTCCTATACAACCACGACGAGTTGTTTGCTACTTTAAAGCAATTACAAGCCAAAGGTACCAAGACATTATTAATAGGTGTGACCTATGCTTTATTGGATTTTGTAGAAACGAATTCAATTGACTTCCCACAACTAATCGTTATGGAAACGGGCGGTATGAAAGGAAAACGCAAAGAAATGATCCGCGAAGAATTGCATCAGATACTTTGTACTGGTTTTGGTGTATCGGCTATTCACTCCGAATACGGTATGACCGAACTATTGTCCCAAGGCTATTCTAAAGGTGAAGGTCTCTTCCAAACCCCAAAATGGATGAAAATATTAATCCGCGATACCAACGATCCGTTGACTTTGCTTCAAAACAGTAATACCGGAGCTATTAATGTTATCGACTTAGCCAATATACATTCTTGTTCCTTTATCGCGACACAAGATTTAGGTAAATTATACCCCGACCAATCTTTTGAAATCTTAGGCAGATTCGATAATGCAGATATCAGAGGTTGTAATTTGTTGGTGCAATAAGTTTACAGCTCTATATATGTTATTATTTAACAATAAAGATTATACAATTAATTAAATTAGCTACTAAAGAAGCTTAGTTTAGCTATACAAAACTCTATAGCTTAGAAAACAATCATTCTTGTTCGCTACAGAGATAAAAAGCTAATAAACAGCGATATATAAATTCATCTTAAATTTATCACGAAATTCGTTTATAGAGACGTATTGGCGAACCTATTATGTATATTAGTTTCGTGTAACCAATTGTTGTACGAAATATTCCACAAAACAGTAACCAAATCAAATTCTTTTAATATGGGATTTTTTGACTTTTTGAAGAAAAAAGAATTAACACAAATTCAAAATTTAATTAATGAATTATCGAATTGTAATTCCTCGAAAAACAATTTAGAAAATCAGTTAGAAAAATACTCTGCTATTACAAATGTTGAAAATGAAGTCTCCAACTTAAGAGAAAAAATAAGAATTCAAAAACTTGAGTTTGAAGAATTAAACAATAAATACCAAAATGCAAAAGAAATTTATAAAAATCTAAAACATGAAGTTTCAATTTTTGAAACAAATTTAGATTTAGCAGAATTTGGTGTATATGAACCAGTTTTTGACTTCGAAAAATCTGATGATTATCGTGAAGAGCAAAATAGAATAATCAACTTACAAAAGTCATTAATTAAAAATGAAAGAGCTGCCATCTGTCATACAACATGGACAGTAAATGGTAGTGAGGCTCAGGGCAGAGCATCTACTAAAAAATTCATTAAATTAATTTTAAGAGCATTTAATGGTGAAGCAGATTCACTCATTACGAAAGTCAAATGGAACAATATAAATCAAATAAGAGAAAGATTAAACAAATCTTTTAATACCCTTAACTCATTAGGTAAAAGCAAAGCCGTTGAAATAAATAGAGAATATTTTAATTTAAAAATAAAAGAACTTTTACTTGAATATGAATTCAGACTAAAAAAGCAACAAGAAAGAGAAGAACAACGTGCCTTAGCTGAAGAATTAAGAGAAGAAGAAAAAGCCAAAAGAGAATATGAGAAAGCACAAAAAGAAGCAGAAAAATTAGAAGCATATTATCAAAAAATATTAGAAAAAGTCAAAAAAGATTATCAATCACAAATTTGTAATCCAGAAGATCTACAAAACAAAATAAAAGAATTAGAAAGAGATTTAGAAGAAGCAAGACTTAAAAAAGAAAGAGCATTATCCATGGCTCAACAAACTAAGCGAGGTAATGTTTATATAATTTCAAATATTGGTTCATTTGGTGAGAATGTATACAAGATTGGTATGACTAGACGTTTAGAACCAAAGGATAGAGTTAGGGAATTGGGAGATGCCTCTGTTCCTTTTAAATTTGATGTTCATGCTATGATATATAGTGATGAAGCTAGAACTTTAGAATATGAACTTCACAAAGCTTTTGCTCCTAGAGCTTTAAACTTATTCAACTTTAGAAAAGAGTTTTTTAAAGTTACACTAGAAGAAATTGAAGAAAAGGTTCGAGAGCTTGGTTTTGAAGTAGAATTTTCTACTATTCCTGAAGCTGAAGAATTTAATGAAACCTTAGCTATTAAAGAAAAAAGAAAAACATATGAAGTTGTAAATGAATATTTAGAAGAGGAAAAATATCCTAATTCTCTTTTCTAAAAAACAATGCGTACAATATCGGTAACTTTTGCATAACTACTTCTAGAACCTAAAAATCGTAAATATTTGACGTCTTTTAAGCGAGGTTTATTTTTTAATGAATGTGTACTTTCTTAGCTTAATAGAAATAAAAAGCAATGGCATAAGATAGTAACAGATTGAAAGTTCTATCTTAAATCGCTTGAGCACCAAGGCTGTAAATTGTTGCCAATGTACCATATAAATTGCCGATAACTTGCATACCACAATAATTGTACATATTTTTGTACAAAATAAAACACAGAATTATGATAATTACAAGTGTATCTGATTTCAGAAAAGATATTAAATCTTATTTAGATAAAGTCGCTAAAAATTTCGAAACCTTAATTATTAATCGTGGTAAGGATTCTGGTATTGTAGTTATGTCTCTAGAAGAATATAATTCACTGATGGCAACTAACCACGAACTAACCTCAAGAAAAAACGAAATGCGTTTAGATGTTGCGATTGAGAAATTGAAAGGCGGAAAATCATTTTCCAAAGATCTAATCGAAGATTAAGATGAAATATACTTTTGTAGATGAATCTTGGGAAGATTATTTATACTGGCAAAAGACAGATAAAAAGAAGCTAAAGAGGATTAATGAACTACTAAAAGATATAGCTAGAAATCCTTTTAATGGAATTGGTAAACCAGAACCATTAAAACATAAATATTCTGGCTTTTGGTCCCGAAGAATTGATGATGAGCATAGGTTGATTTACAAATACCAAGAAAATGAGATTCTCATTGCTAAGTGTAGATTTCATTATGACTAAAAGTATTTGTACTACGCAAACTCCATTAAACTAATCAATATTATAACCAATTTAAGATACCCCATGCTAGGCCTCCAAACAACAATATACAAAGTTTCAGATATTGATAAAGCGACAGAATGGTATTCAAAAGCATTTGAAACTACTCCCTATTTCAACGAGCCCTATTATGTTGGTTTCAATATTCAAGGTTATGAGCTTGGACTTCAACCTGAAGAATCCGACTATCGAAAAAACGGAAAGTGTAGTTGCCTATTGGGGAGTAGAAAATATTCAAGAAACTTATGACCGACTCATTGGATTAGGAGCAATTGAAAATGAAAAGCCTTACAATGTTGGTGGAGAAATATTGACAGCGACAGTAAAAGATCCTTTTGGGAATATAGTTGGCTTGATTTATAATCCTTACTTTCAGCTAAAAGATTAAATAGTCCTTTTTGATCAACTGTTTCATCCTTACATTTAATATTTGCCCCATAAAAAAAGGGCTGAACAGTAGACTTACTATTCAACCCTTTTAAGTATAATTTATGCGCTACACTTATTTCACTTTAGTAAAATGGTAACGTAACGGCATTGTTTTTAAAGCTGGAGTATCGCCAAAAGTTTTATACATAGCATACGTATTTTGCAAGAAATCAGTTGGTTCGTAGTCACGGATTGTAACTTCTAAAATTTCTTCTCCATCCGTATCTGTGAACACTCGGAAGCCTACTTCTGCTTCGCGCTCCGTAGTTGTTGTTGCAGAGAAGTTTACGTTCACTAATGATTTTACCAATAACAATTGAACTCTTGCTGGTGGGAAACTTGCTACTTCTTGAAGTACCTCAGTTGCCTCACCTAAAGTCTCCAACGCGGAAGTTTTGAAATAATTTTTCAACACACCTGTCATGGATACCGTAAGACCATTTTGATCAAATGTTAATCTATCAGCAACCGTGTTGCTAGTTGGTAATAAAGCCAAATCATCGCCTGTCCAAGAACCATTCATTTTCCACCATTCAAGGTTTGACATAGTTTTGTATGCCCATTGACCAATCATTTTGTCGTAGATATTACCAAAAATACCAATGTTCGCTTTGTCGTAGTTACCTGCTTTCAAGATAAAAGGAACTTGTTTTAACTTTAACACTACTTGATCCTTGTTGTTCTCTTGTTTGATAAGGTTCAATTTGATTGTTCCTTTATTCTGACCGCTAGCAACAGTAATTACTTTGCTTCCAGCGAATTCAAAATGCACACCTTCTACTGCTGTTGATGTTGGGTCAACTTCCACTTCGAAAGACAAATCTTGTTCTGCTGCGTACGATCCTGTGATTTTGCTCAATTGGAAAGTCACATCTACAGAAGCTGTCATAATATAATTTGACTTGTCAAATGTGTATAATACAGCGTCATTAAGATCAGATGATAACGTTGCTTTAGCCAATCCAAGTGTACCAAAATTAATTGGTGAAAGGTTTACTTCAAAAGCTGCTTCGTCACTTAAGTCTTTCAAGAAAGTAACTACCACTGTTGCTTCTGTAGCTCCTTGCTCAAACGTAAACTGATCTGCTGAAAGCGTGTAATCAACACCTTCTACCAATCCACCAGCAACAGTAAAGTCTACATTTTGTGTACCTGTAGCAGGTACTGTAGATACCACTTTCAAAGTAGCTTGGTTGTTTAAATCAAGTTTAAGAATTCCGTTTGCAAAAGCCACTACAGGCAATTGAACACTTTCATCTTTCGAACACGAAGCAAAAAATGTCGCTACGGCTACAAATGCCATAATAATGGCTGAAAATTTAGTTTTCATAGTTATTAATTAATTATAGTTTATTGTATTCTTCACGTTGTTGATTTACCAGATCTCTTTCCGCAACTGATATTAAAGTTGGTGGAGGTATCACATATTGTCTAATAAATGCCTGCGAATGCGGTGGTACTTCATTCGGTTTTTCACATGCTGCTGCTGTCACAAAAACTGCAAAGACAGCTAAAATTTTATATGTCGTATTAAAATTCATATCCTTCATTTTGAATAAGTCCTGGAGTCAATTCCATATCAGTGCGAGGTAATGGGAATGTGTACATAAATTTCTTTGTGGTGTACTTCAATCCATTGTTAGACACCCAAAATTCGGGTCTTCCATTACGTTTTAACTCATAAAAACGGTCACCTTCTGCGTGAAGCTCTTTTCTTCTTTCATTCAGAATAGTAGCCATTAGTGGAGATAAAGTTTTGCCATTCACATCGACTTGAATTATCCCAGAAGTAGTCTCGTTTGGTAGCGATGCTAGCGTATAAGGTGTGAAATGGATCAAGCGGTTTTCACGTAGGTGATTAATCCATCTTAAAGCCTCCTCCGAATTATTCAAATGTGCATTTGCTTCCGCCAGCATCAATACAAATTCTGCGGAACGCAACTTACCCACTAGTAATTTTTGATTGATACGCTTGTTATTCGTAGTTAGCACATAACGAATATCATTGTATTCATCTTGGAAAGATTCGACAAACTCTTGGCTCAACGGTCTTTGCTTGATGATAGATTGGCTATTGGCAAATGAGATAGCAGTAGTAAAAGAATATAAATACGAGCGAATTAAGACATTACCAACCTTATTATTAGTTGATTGGATCATAGATAGGTATTCAGCACCGCGTACCAAAGGATAATCTTGTACAATCTCTTCAGAAAGTGTAATTACTTTATCCCATTGCTTAGTCCAAAAGAAATATTTTGTATAATATGCTTTTACCACATCATGCGTATAACGATAGATCTCATCCGACAACTGATACGTCAATGCTTTTTCAAAATCACTTTCAATAAGCGCTTTCACTGCTCCATAAGAAGCACGAACAGGGCGTTCTTCCATGTCAAAATCGACCACAATTGGCACGCCCAATTGTCCATCATCCTCAAACGGTTCGCAAAAATCGCGAAGCAAATGATAATAAGCAATCGAACGCATTGCGTAAGCTGTCCCCATTACAGTTTTTTCCTCAGCAGATTGTTGCGAAGGTAGATTACTGATGATAATATTCGCGTCGCGAATTAATTCATACAATCTTTGGTATCTGGCTTGTTTGTTATTCAAAGAACCGCCAATATACATTTGCAATGTACTTCCTCCCGATAAAGTCAATGTCGCATTGAAATTGTCCGTAATAGACTCCATAGTGACCAAATCAGAAGAACTTTCAAGCAATACATGATCCTCTCCGTTGTCAATACTATTTAAATGCCTGTGCAGAATAGATGAGAATTCTTCTGAAGTTTTTGGAATAGCTTTTCCATAAGTTTTGACTTCCAGATAGTTGTCACAGCTGCTAAATAACAACAGTGAAAAAGCTATTGCGTATATTTTTTTCATATTATAAACCAATATTAAGACCAAATGAAAACGAACGTGTCAGTGGATATACGGCTCCTGGAGTTTCAGGATCTATTCCATCGTAATTCGTGATTGTAAATAGATTTGATGTCGAAAAATTAAAGCCCATACTGCTTAATCTCATCTTTTTCACGAGCTCCTCACTCAGAGAGTAACCAATGTGAATTGAACCCACGCGCAAATATGAGATGTCTTTCAAGATCGATGCACGTGTAATTGTACTCAAGGTTGGATTTGTCAGATGGAAACCCAAAGGTGCCGCATAATGATCTATCAATCTCGGATAATCCGAGACAATAGGGTTATCTTGAAACCATACTTGTGTACGATCTTTCGGAACATTGAGGTGATGTAAGTACAAATCATTGTAACTCGTAGGAATTGGCTCACGCGTGTCTGATGAGGATGTAGAGATAGAGCCATAATTCGTTTGCGGATTGACTTCATCTATTATCTTACTGTTCAAAGTGAAATTACCACCAATGGATGCTGTCCATCGTTTGTAGCTAACAGATGTACTGAAACCACCAGTAATAGGCGCGTCCGAAGTGCCTACATAAAAAACATAATTAGCTGCGTCACGTAAATCTGCATTAGAAGTAATGACAGCATCTGGACGCAATTGATACGTATAGATTCCTGTTGCTGGGTCGATACCAATCACTTTTCCTGTAAATATACTATTCAATGGATAGCCTTCTTGTTGGCCAGCAGAAGTATTGGCAGTTCCTGTGGGTGTAGAGAATTTCAGTAATTTATTATGGTTGTGCGCTGCATTCACCGAAGCAGACCAGCTGAATTCTTTACTTTTAACAAGTTGTCCTTGCAAAGAGAATTCTATACCCGAGTTTTGAACTTTTGATGTATTGAATCTTTGTGATGTAAAACCCGTAGTTGACGGTACAGCTAATGCTGTCACCAAATCTGTGCTGGTACGTGTGTAATATTCAACTAAACCACTTAATCTATTTTTGAACAAACCAAAGTCTGCTGCGATTTTATAATCTTGTGTTTTTTCCCAACGCAAATTTTTATTTGGGGCATTGCCAATTACACCTATTCGGTAATAATCCTCGTATGTTTTACGGAAGGATGTCAAATAATCCATAATCAATTGAGGATAAACTTGGCGATTGACATTACCTGTATAACCCGTCGCGGCTTTTAGCGTAAATCGGTTTACAACTTCTTTAATTGGGGCAAAGAAATTTTCTTCATCTACATTCCACGAAAGACCAGCTGACCATGTCGGATTAAACTGTTGATCTGAACCAAAATTATTAGAACCATCTGTTCTTCCTGTCAAACTAAACGTATACTTACGTCCATAGTTGTAATCAGCAGAAAAGTAAAACGAAGCAAAAGCATCTTCTGTACGCGTTTGCCCAGATAAACCATCGACAATGGCTGCATAATTCACCAATTCATTGTAATCAATTAAATCATTACCTTTTGGTGGCACAGGCATAGCCGCATTTCCGGTCACTTCATCATAACCATAACGTTTAGAAATTACAGATTTTGCACGTTGTGATCGGATTTCTGAACCAACTAAAGCCGAAATACGGTTGTTGCCTTTCAAGAAGTTTCCAATTTCAAACTGTCCGCGCAACATGTAGCTGTTATTCAATGACGATGCTTGTGTAATTGAAGCGTATGTACGCGTAGACATATACCCGTCAAAGCTCAAACGATCGCGAAAAGCAGCATTCGAAGCTTTACCATTTATATTGTCCGATTGATTATTGGTGTAGGAATACGATCCCATTCCGGAGAAAGACAATAAATTGGAAATCTTATAGCGCAAATTGGTAGTAACTGTACCCGAATAATTGTTGGCAACACTATTCGTTTCGTTGACTTCACGTAAAATATTATAACCATTAGGCGGTATGAAAATGTCATAACCTCCCCCATTCGCTTCTTTCAAACTATAGAAAGTGCGGTCCGCGCGATAAGTACCATCAGGATTGTACGGGCTTTCGTAAGGATTCGCAAAATAAGCGTAACGAAACATGTTCTCAGTTGCAGCTGGAGCTTTTGATGTTTGTGACGTTAAATCCACATTAATTCCTATCTGCAATCTATCATTTGGTGTCAAATCAATTTTGGAAGATACATTGTAACGATCATGTAAGGTACGCTGAACCAAACCATTATTATTTCCATATCCTCCCGAAACATAATATCTACTACGTTCATTACCTCCCGAAAAACTGATGTTATGGCTTTGAGACCACGAATTTTGAAATAATTCATCAAACCAATCTGTAGTGTTTAATGTTGCATCTTGGAGAATAGCCTCTTGCTGATCCGAAGTAAGACCTGCAAATTCTCCTATTCCAGCACGCACCAATCCTACAAGACCTAGTTTTGGGAAATGTGTATTGTTCAAAAAGCCCTCTTTGGAATATCTCTCCCACAATTCCTTTTCCCAAGCTATTTTTTCGGCGGAATTCATCAACCCCAACGAACGTTGAGGTTTTGCATTCATCGAAAAATAATTGGAGTAGTTTGTTTGCATACGACCAGCTTTTCCACGCTTGGTAGTCACAACGATGACCCCACCCGCAGCACGAGAACCATAAATTGCCGCTGCGGAAGCATCCTTCAATACAGTTACGCTTTCAATATCGTTTGCATTAATTCCAGCTATACCACCTGAGAAGATCCCATTAAAATCCCCAGCTTTTATTTGCGAAGAACTAATTGTAGGAATATCTTTTTGCAAAGGCACTCCATCGACTACCCACAATGGTTCTGCATTACCCGTAATTGTATTTGTACCTCGGATACGAATTTGTGCAGATTCACCAGGGCGTCCAGATAGGGATTTAACACTCAAACCCGCAACTTTACCCTGAAGAAGCTTATCCACATTGAACAGTGGCTGATCCTTCAACAATTCTCCATCCACAACCGCTACGGATCCCGTAGTACGTCTGGTTGTACTTTGGTTGTAGCCCGTAACTACGACTTCTCCTACATTGATGTCGTAAGATTGCAGTCGAATGCGGAACGGTTTTTCATTCTGCGCAACAAATTCTTGGGTTATCATGGTAATAAATGAAACCTTGAATTTGTCTCCTTTTACGGTTGCTGCTTCGAAATAGCCATCGCTATTTGTCATTACTTGTTTTCCATTACCTAGCGTAATGGTCGCTCCGCCTATCGGATTACTATACTCATCCGTGACATAACCAGAAACTTTAAGCCGCTGATTAGCAGACTGCGCATAAATACCTGTAGGATTTAAAGTTAATGACGCTCCTAATGCTGATAATAACCAAAAATTAGGTATAAGAAATTTGTACTTAAATTTTCTTAACATTATTTATTTTAGGTGAAATAAAAAATAATTTGCTATTAAAGATTGGTAATACCAATCGCCTAAACCATGATCCTTTCCAGGCATAACCATCATATCAAAAAATTTATTGGCTTTGATCAACGCATTTGCTAAGCGAAATGTATGTGCTGGATGTACATTGGTATCGACATCACCAGTGATGAGCAACAATTTTCCTATCAGATTAGGCGCTAATTCTATTGCCGTCGGAATGTAGTTTGGCTTATTCGTTGTATTCACCCCATGGTAGGTTTCTCCCCACCATTGCGTGTAGATATTTGGATCATAATTGCCAGAAGCTGCAACCCCTACCTTGTAAAACTCAGGAGAAGACATCATAGCTGTAGCTGTCATAAAACCACCACCTGAATGCCCGAATATGCCAACTTTATTCAAATCAATATAAGATCTGTTTTTTGCCAAGTCTTCTATTGCCTTCTTATTATCCGCTAATGGATAGTCGCGCATATTGCCGTGGCTATAACTATGAAACTGAAGTCCTCTATACGGCGAAGATCCTCGAGATGGAATTTGAAGAATCAAAAAGCCTAAATCTGCAAAAGTTTGGTGCTGATTGTCATCAATGGAAAAAGATTGCGGAACAAAATCCTCCTGCGGACCTGGATAGACAGAAGAAATAATCGGATATTTCTTGTTGGGATCAAAGTCCGAAGGCTTATATAGTAACCCATACAATATAGTCGAATCATCAGCCGCTCTCAATTGAATTTGCTCAGGTGCAGACCATCCTGTAGCTTTTAACTTCTCCATATTAGCCTGACCAATAGTGGAAATTAATCTACCATTGACAGTACGAATTGCATAGGTGTTCGGCGTATTAATTGTAGAATATGTATTAAGAATGTATTTTTTATCCGTCGAAAACACAATTTGATTATCCGAAGGCTCAGGCGTTAAAAGGATTCCTTTTTCGTTATCTAAAAAAGCTTTTAAGTATTGTTTATAATACGGATTTACACCTTTTGAATATCCATAAACTTCTAAGAACAATTCTCTTTTTGTGGTATCAAGCTCAACAATCTTACTTACAACATAGTTACCTTTAGGCCCAATTTTGTTCAATAATTTTCCTGTATTATCATAAAGATAATATTGACCATACCCTGTTCGTTCTGACCAAAACAATATATCTTTATCGTTATTTAAGATTTTGACTGTGAATAATTGTTCATTAAGATGCGGGTAAGTCGATTCATTGATCAACACTTTAACTTGTCCTGAATTAAAGTCTAGACGACATAATTCTACTTTTTCATTGGAACGAGAGCGTCTTAGAAAGTAAGTGTAATTTGAATTCACACCCAAACGATCTCCCCATAAATAAGTTCTGCCATTGACCAATTGTCCAGCGAGAATAACGCGTTGGTCTTTTTCTTCGGTAACCTTAATGGTTCTAGCAACAAGACTTGCAGCACTCCAAATTTTGACATCATACCCTACCGTAGTCGAGTCCCCAGGCATTAGAAACTTGTATGATCGAATTGTTGGATGAGGATTAGAAAGACTATTAATTACAGCCATTTCGCCTATTTGTCTTTTATCTTCACGCCAAGAAATAATATTATTTCCAATCCAAACTGCACTCGTGCTTACAGGTTTTATTGTATCATTCTCAGCCGTGTTATTGCTATTGTAAGAGAAATAAGGTTCACCATCGCTAGATAGTTTATATTCTATATTCGATTTTATATCAAATAAATACACATTGTGACCTTTACCAAAAATATACTTCGTACTATCGCTATTAAATTTTTTCCAATAATCTGCTGAATTTGGTCTGTATGAATTTTTAACAGCAGACTTTTCCGGCTCAACTTGTTTTAATACTTTATCTCGTAAAGCGTAATCATAATTTTTGCCATTAAATCGAAACGATATCAATTCACGATTTTCATCAACTTCGTAGCTATATAGATTCCATTTATCCAAAATATCTTTGCTCGCAAAATTGCCATTTAATAAGGCTGATTTAATGGTGCTTTCAGAAGTCAACAATGTTTTGCGATTGCTTTTTAAGTCAATCTTATAGATAACTTTATCATCTCCCTCATCCCACAGATAATATGCCGCAGATTTTGTCCAATTGACATTGACCGAGCCGTTGAGAACAAGACTACTTGAAGCACCATACTTCGACTTTGGAAGCAAAGTTTGTCCCTGTAGCACAAATGCACTCAGGAATACAAATACAATGAAACTAGTTTTGAGCATATTCTTTAGCAATTAATAAAGCTTGGTAAGCATCTACTATACCTGGCGTAACAGCATATGCTGCTAAAGCACTCACAGTATTTTTATATGCAGATTGCTTTAAAATTTCCACAACTTGATAAGCTTTTAATTCGGGAAAAGCGCCCCATACCAGTGCTGCCACACCTGAAACAATTGGTGTTGCGAACGAAGTTCCATTCGCTGTTTTATATTGGTCAAAGGTTGCTGTAGAAGTTATTTTCTCCCCAGGAGCGAAAAAATCTACAGTCTCAGAACCAAAATTTGAAAATTTAGCTTTTGAACCATCAGGAGTTGATGCACCAATACGCAAGTAAGAATTGTATTTATATTTAATTTTTGCTGGTTTTATTGGATAACAATTTATAGTATCCAAATTTCTATTATCATTACCAGCAGCCTGTACTACAATTACATTTCTCTTCATAGCATAGGCTAATGCATCGGTTACCCATTCACTATTGGGAGAATAATATTTCCCAAAGCTCATATTGATAATATTTGCTCCATTATCCACAGCAAAGTGAATAGCTAAAGCAATATCTTTATCAAATTCATCTCCGTCAGGAACAGCACGCAATCCCATCAATTTGGCATTATCTGCCACACCGTTGATGCCAATTTCATTCGTGCGATTAGCCGCTATTAGACCGCCAACAAAAGTTCCGTGATAACTATTTGAGTCTATGAGAATAGGATTACCATAATTTTTATCGCGCAATGAGTTGATGTTATCACCAATATTGAATCTTGGATTGGATTGATCATCTAAACTTTTAATGCGTTTTTCTGCGATTTTGAATTCTTCAACTTGATAGGCATATAAATCTGACCATTTTGTTGTTTCTGCATAGCGGTAAGATGAACGCTTTGCTGCCTCAATATATTCTTGCGTAACCGAATCCGCTGATTTTAAATTAGCCAAATCCTTTATTGACAAACTTTGCTCATCTAATCCTTGCACTTTAATCGTTGAATCTGTCAGACGAAAAGCTTCATAGGTTAATTTGATTATTGGAAAGAAATTAAGATAGCCTTGAATTTTTGCATCTTTCTTTACCTGCAAAAAGTAATTGAATTCTGCAATATCTTTCTTCTTTTTCCAATCCGACAATTGTGTGTTTTCGTACTTAGGACGAAGTTTTTTGTATTCGCGAAAGGCTTCAGTACCTACTTTAGAAATAAGTTTGTTATCTGCAGTTCCAAGAAAATTCCATCCATGTGTGGCAGTTGCATTAGATTTTAAAGATCTCGGATTGATCCATAAATTATCTTTTAAATCTTCGTGATTGGTATCAAGGTCACCATCAATAACAGCAACAACAATAGGCTTTAAGCTTATGTTTTGATTTTTTAAGTAATCGTATGCTTCATTTGTGTTTACACCATAGTAACCTTGAGAAGAGTTTTGATGATGCCAATGAATATGTAATTTACTCTGCTGTGCGAAAGTTGATTCTGTACATAAAATCACCTGCACTATTAAAAATATTTTCAAAAAACGCATAATACCGCGAAAATATGTTAAATAATGCAGATATAAAATAACAAAACAGCAAAATAACGCATTTGTTACTTATAAGAATATAATATGCTAAATGATTAAATAAGTCTCGTACTAAATTTTTTTTGAATTTTTAAATCGTATTCAGACTAGATTTTTATATAGCTTCAATCAAAATATCCTTTAATTAAAATTCTTAATAGTTCTATCAAATAACTTATCTAAATTGACATTGTAATGAAAAACGATTATGACTGTACTCTGAAATATTTCTAATGAAAATGCCTTATTCAACGTTCACTAATAACATCGTTGAATAAGGCATAAAGTAAATTTTTGTTCGTCTAAGATTTATCTTAAGCTGGGCTCATTAAAAGTATTTCCCGCGTTAATATCGCCTGTTTCATAACCTTTTTTAAACCAATACATCCTTTGCTCAGAAGTACCATGCGTGAATGATTCCGGATTAGCATAGCCTTGAGATTTTTCTTGTATATGATCATCTCCAACAGCAGCAGCAGCTGTCATCCCATCTACGATATCTTGATATGTTATTTCAATACTGGTAAGTTTATTTACGTGATGTGCCCAAACTCCTGCATAAAAATCCGCTTGTAATTCAGTCATTACCGAAATTTTATTGTATTCACGTTCGCTCATTTTTGCCCGCATTGCATTTGTTTGGTCTAATACACCCGTTAAATTTTGAATATGATGTCCTACCTCATGCGCAATCACATAAGCTAATGCAAATTCACCTTTAGCTCCAAATTTAGTACTTAGTTCTTTATTGAAACTTAAATCCAAATAGACTGTTTGATCTGCGGGACAGTAAAATGGCCCATATTCAGCCCTCCCCACGCCACATCCTGCAGTTTCACTAACTTGAGAGTATACTGCCAATACAGGATCTGGATAACTTTTACCAGATTCTGTAAAAATATGTGACCATACTTCATTTGTGCTTGTAAGAACTACTTTTGAAAACTGCATCAAACGATCTTCCTCCGGGGTAGATACATATTCTCCCTGCGCTGTTGTCAATGCTCCACCCTGCATTTGTTCTAATAACTGTCCTGGATCTCCGCCCATGAAAAGACTTATCAAAAGGACAATTACACCGCCAACACCTCCTAAAGCTAATTTTTTACCGCCAGACATGCCACGTCTATCTTCGACTCTACCGCCTGTGCGACCACCTTGCCATTTCATAATTTTTATATTTGATTATTAGATTTATTGAATTTAACAAAATCCTTACCAATTACGACAATTACTTAAATAAAATTACAAATTGGTCATTATACTACTTATTTTGTATTTTTGGCTTTTTAATTAACCTATATGAGTTTAGAAAAACAACTTCAAGAAAGAAGCGGAAGCAAATGCGAATTGTGTACTAGTTCCTCTAATTTGAGTGTCTATGAAGTTCCTCCAGTGTCTATGGTAAATGTTGATAACAGTATTTATGTATGTCAAACTTGTAAATCTCAAATCGAAAAGACAGAACAAATTGATCCAGAGCATTGGAAAGTTTTGGGGGAAACTATGTGGTCTGAACATGCACCTGTTCAAGTGGTCGCTTGGAGAATATTAAGTAGATTGCGTAATGAAAGTTGGGCAATTGATAATCTTGATATATTATATTTAGATGAAGAAAACATAGAGTGGGCAAAGAAAACAGGCGATCATGAAGCAGAAGCTACCGTTGAATTTCATCAAGATTCTAATGGAACGCGCTTATACGAAGGTGACACAGTAGTGCTTATCAAAACTTTAGATGTAAAAGGGTCTTCGGTGAATGCTAAACTAGGAACTGTGGTAAAGAATATTAGACTTGACCCTAATAATACTGATTTTATTGAAGGAAAAATCGATGGACAAACAATCGTTATTCTTACAAAATATTTAAGAAAAGGATAATTAAGTTTTAGATTTTTAAGAAAACGGGATATGAAATTCATATCCCGTTTCTTGACTTTGGCTGTTTACTAGATATTTTAAAAAAAATGCGATGATTTTTGATTTATCGCATTTTTTTTATAACTTA